>CAZPQD010000035.1:0-26419 GCA_964588625.1 uncultured Sangeribacter sp.
ACCCTCAACGGTTTTCAAGACCGCCGCAATCGACCACTCTGCCATCTCTCCTTTGATGCTGCTCCATCGGGAGCGGCGAGGCCACTGCCTCTTTGCGGATGCAAAATTAGTAATTCTTCGCTTCCGTTCCAAATATTCGGCGATTTTTTTCCTTATTTTCTTCAAAATAGCTAATTTTGCACCCGCGAGCCTTCACTCTGAGGGCTTATTTCCTGGCCGGTAGCTAATTTTTAGCCGGCGTATTGCTGATTATGGAGAGAATCATCGACCCTATTGACAGAGAGTTGCTCGAGAGCGAATTGACTTCCGAGCGACTTTTGCGGCGTGCCAACAAGGGAGACAATGAGATCTACGTTGTCGACGCCCATAACTCGCCCTACACCATGCAGGAAATCGGTCGCCTGCGTGAGATTGCCTTCCGCGACGCCGGAGGAGGCACCGGCAAGGCTTGCGACATCGACGAGTTCGACACTATGACGCCGGCGTGTCAGCAGCTGATAGTCTGGAATCCTGCCGACCGGGAGATTACAGGCGGCTACCGCTTCCTGCTTGGTGAGAATGTGCGCACCGACGCTCAGGGTCGCCCTCGGATGGCAACATCCCACCTTTTCAATTTTTCTGAAAGATTCCTGAAGGAACTCCTTCCAAATACGCTTGAATTGGGCCGATCCTTCGTGGCCCTCCCCTTCCAGAGTTCAAAGGCGGGCACCAAGGCTCTCTATACCCTCGACAATCTCTGGGACGGACTGGGAGCTCTCACCGTTGAATATCCTCAGATCCGCTATCTCTTCGGCAAATTCACCATGTACCCTTCATATGGCGAGCATTGCCGAGATCTTCTCTTAGGCTTCATCCACCGCTATTTCCCTGACCCCGACAATCTGGCAAGTCCCATAGAATCCCTGCCGACACGTGCTGACTCTCCGGAGATTCAGGCGCTGTTCCGTGGCGATAATTTCCGGGAGGATTATAAGACCCTCAACCATGCCATACGCGAGGCAGGAAGCAATATCCCTCCGCTCGTAAACGCTTACATCGGCCTCTCATCCACGATGCGCAATTTCGGCACAGCCATCAACCCGGAGTTCGGCAATGTGGAGGAGACGGGAATCTTCTTCAAGATCTCCGATATCTACGATAATAAAAAGGAACGCCATATCGGCACTTACCACAAACCAAAATGAAAAAAGCAGTAGTGACAGGCGCCGACGGCTTCATCGGGAGCCATCTTACAGAAGCCCTCCTTGCCGAGGGCTATCAGGTGAGGGCGCTTGCGCAATATAATTCGTTCAACAACTGGGGCTGGCTCGAAGGCCTGTCGCATCCCAATCTGGAGATTGTGAGCGGCGACGTCCGTGATCCAGATTTCTGCCGGCGCCTCGTGGCGGGGGCCGACGTCGTGTTCCATCTGGCTGCCCTGATCGCAATACCTTACAGCTATGAGGCGCCGGACAGCTATGTCGACACCAACATACGCGGCACGCTCAACATCTGCCAGGCCGCACGTGACGCAGGCACCCCACGCATCGTCGTCACAAGCACTTCGGAAGTCTACGGCACTGCCCAGTATGTGCCCATCGACGAAAAGCATCCCCGGCAGCCGCAATCCCCTTATTCCGCCACTAAGATAGGAGCCGATGCCATCGCTATGAGTTTCCACAACGCATTCGGATTGCCAGTCAGCATCGCCCGTCCATTCAACACTTACGGTCCGCGGCAGAGTGCGCGCGCCATCATTCCCACGATCATCACCCAGATTGCCTCGGGAATGACTAAGATCAAGGTTGGCGACCTCACGCCGACACGCGATTTCAACTTTGTGGCCGATACGTGCCGAGGATTCATAGCCATCGCAGAGAGTGACAAGACTGTGGGCGAGGAAGTCAACATCGCCACAGGCACTGAAGTCAGCATGCGCGACACTCTCGACACGATAGCGCGTGTAATGGGACGCGAAGTGGAATGGGAGACCGACCCCGAACGCCTTCGCCCCTCGAAGAGCGAGGTGTTCCGCCTATGCGGCGACAACACCAAGATATCGACTCTCACCGACTGGCGTCCGCAAGTCAGCCTCGAAGAGGGACTGCGCGCCACGGCCGACTGGTTCACGTCTGGCTCCAACCTATCCAAATACAAACCAGAAATCTACAACAGATGAATAATAAGAAACTTACCATCCTCATGCTCGGAGGCGCTCGCCGCGTATCCATGGCTGAGCTACTCAAAAGAAGCGGCCAGCGTCTTGGCTACGAAATAGAGATTGTCAGCTACGAACTGGATGAGAAAGTACCAATTGCAATAGTAGGCAAAGTGATCGTCGGGCTCCGTTGGAGCGACCCTGATGTTGTGGCCGACATCCAAAGAGTAATCAAGGAATATGACGTGAAGATCGTGCTTCCCTTCGTCGACGGCGCCATAGAGATTGCCTCGCGCCTCAGGGAGCTCATGCCTGAAGTGTTCGTGCCGGTAAGCGATTTCGAGCTTTCGAAAGCAATGTTCGACAAGGTGGAGGCTGCCCGCATGTTCAAGGAAGCCCACATCCCCATTCCGCTCACCTACAGCGTCATCTCCGCCGAGATGCCAGCCATCGCAAAGCCGCGTCACGGATCCTCCTCTCGCGGCATCAAGATATTCCATAATATCGAAGACCTCATGCATCTCGACAACCTGAGCGACTATCTCGTGCAGGAATACATAGAGGACAATAGCGAATACACGGTGGATTGCTACGTAGACCGCGAGGGCAATCCGATGGTAATTGTGCCGCGCAAGCGTCTTGAAGTGATGGGAGGCGAAGTCACCCGCACCGAGACCTGCCGCATCGAGGAACTCCACACACTCTCCCATACGATTCTGGAGACCTTCGCCCTGCGTGGACCAGTCACACTCCAGTTCCTTCACGACAGAAAGAAGGATCGCTATCTGCTCATGGAGATCAATCCCCGCCTCGGGGGTGGAGTGATTTGCTCCATCTATGCCGGCGCACCTTTCACCGATTATATCCTCAAGGAAGCTCTCGGCATACCCGTATCCCCCTGTCTCGACTGGGCCAACCATACCCTTATGGCCCGCTATCAGAAGGAGACCATCTTCTTCGGAGAATAATTGTTTTCAACTCAAGACATGGAAGCCAATCCCTCAAAACATACAATCATAATTGCCGAAGCGGGAGTAAACCACAACGGGTCGTTGCAACGCGCACGGGAGATGGTGAAGGCCGCTGCCCGTGCCGGCGCCGATTATGTGAAATTTCAGACTGCTGTGCCCGAACTTGTGATCTCCTCCATCGCCCCGAAGGCTGAATATCAGAAGGAGCTGACGGGAGAAGAGGAATCGCAGCTCGATATGTGCCGTGCGATTCATCTCCCACTTTCCGACTATGCAGAGCTTAAAGACCTCTGCGCTCAGGAGGGCATCGGCTTCATGAGTACTCCTTTCGACCTTGTCAGCATCGACTGCCTCCGGGATTTGGGTCAGGACTGGATGAAGGTGCCGTCAGGTGAGATCACCAACCTTCCCTACCTGCGCAAGATTGCCGAAGCGGGCATCCCGGTCATCATATCCACCGGAATGAGCCAGATGGAGGAGATCGAAGACGCCTTGAAGATACTTACCGGTTCTCATCCCGGATATCCCTCCAAATCAAGACTCACCGCCGACGACATCATTGTGCTGCATTGCAACACACAGTATCCCACTCCCTATGAGGATGTCAATCTGCTTGCCATGAATACCATGCGCGACCGCTTCGGGGTGCGCGTTGGCTATAGCGACCATACCCGTGGCATTGAGGTGCCGATAGCAGCAGCCGCCCTCGGGGCGGAAGTGGTGGAAAAACATTTCACCCTCGACAGGAATCTGCCCGGCCCCGACCACAAAGCCTCGCTGGAACCCGACGAACTGGCTGCCATGGTCAGTGCCATCCGCAATGTGGATAAGGCTCTGGGAAGTGCGGAAAAGGAAGTCACCTCAAGCGAGGCTCCCAATAAGAGCGTTGCCCGCAAGAGCATAGTGGCAGCGCGCGACATCCGGAAGGGAGAGATCCTGACGGAAGAGAATATCACCGTCAAACGTCCGGGCGACGGTATCTCACCCATGCTTTGGGATTCAGTCATAGGCACGCAGGCAGTGCGCGATTTCCGTTATGACGAACTCATAGACATATTACAACCTAATTCATAGAGACATTCGTGAAATGAACTCTACCCTGAGGATTCTCATAGCCACCGGGACACGCGCTGACTGGGGTCTGCTGCACCCTTTGGCTGAAGAAATGCGCCAGCGAGGAGCTAACGTAAAAGTGGCTGCCACCAATATGCATCTTCTCGCTGAATGTGGCGACACTGCGCGTGAGATTGCGGCCGATGGGTTCGGACCTGACTATCGTGTGCCTGCCTCAGGGAATCCTGCTGAGATTGCCTCCGCAGCCCTTTCCGGGTTTCATAAACTTCTGAGTGAGACCAAGCCCGATGTGCTGGTGTTGCTCGGCGACCGTTTCGAGATGCTTGGTGCAGCTTCCGGTGCCCTGCTTGCCGGGGTGCCGATCGTGCATATAGCGGGCGGGACAGTATCGGAAGGAGCTTTCGATGATTCCATACGACACGCCATCACCAAGATGGCTTCCCTCCATCTTGTCGAGACAGAGAAGTGCCGGCATCGGGTGATGCAGATGGGTGAGGATCCTACCTCCGTAGTCACTGCCGGAGCTTTGGGGGTCTACAATGCCCTTAATATTCCTCTGATGACAAAAAAAGAATTGGAAGAATCGCTCGGCATGGAATTGGAAGGAGACGTAATAGTGGCGACCCTTCATGCAGCCACTCTCGACACCATCCCGCCACTACAGCAGATGCACAATCTGATTTCGGCCCTCGAGGAGCAGATATTAAGAAATGGGGTGAAGGTGGTCTTCACCTATCCCAATAATGATGTGGATTCAGCACTCCTTATCGAAGCTATCGAAGAGTTCGCACACCGTCATCCCGTCAATGTGAAGGCCATCCCTTCCCTCGGACGGGTAAGATACCTGTCACTCCTTCGCCATGCGGCTGCCGTGGTGGGCAATTCCTCCTCTGGATTGGTGGAGGTGCCTTCAGCCGGTATCCCCACACTCGACATCGGCATACGCCAGCGCGGGCGCGAATGCGGTGCCTCGGTATTGCATTGCGGTCCTTCAAGGGAGGAGATCAGCGCAGGGCTCGAAAAAATCCTGTCTGAAGAGATGCGCCAGGTGGCTTCCAATACTCCCAACCCTTATTTCAAGGCTGACACTCCCTCACTTATGGCTGAAGTGATTCTAAGGCACGAGTGGCATCCCTATCCCCAGAAAAAATTTAATCCTTACCCCTGACCTTCCATTACCCCCGACCTTCTATTACAATGGACACAACAACCCCCCGAACCACCACAGAACTTCGTGATACACTCTATCTTATTCCTGCCCGAGGCGGCAGCAAGGGAGTCCCGGGCAAGAACATCCGGCCATTAGGTGGTATCCCTCTCATAGCACACAGCATCCGTCATGCCTTGCAGGCCGGAGCTGACAAGGAGGATATCGTGGTGAGTACGGATTCGGAAGAGATTCGCCATGTTGCCGAAGCCGAGGGGATAAAAGTGCCCTTTTTGAGGCCTGATTATCTCGCTTCCGACACAGCCGGAAGCTATGAAGTGATTCTGCACGCACTCGACGAGATGGAACGCCGGGGCTTCAGCTACCGTAAGGTGGTGCTTCTTCAGCCCACATCGCCGCTGCGCTCCCCGAAGGACATTATTGAAGCCGAAAAACTCTGGAATGAGGAGGTGGATATGGTGGTGGGGGTACGTCCGGCGCGCACCAATCCTTACTACAACGCTTTTGAAGCCGCAGCCGACGGCACGCTGCACATCTCGAAGGGGGATGGCCATTACACACGCCGGCAGGACGCACCGGAAGTATGGGAATACAACGGAGCGGTCTATGTGATGAACACGCATTCTCTTCGCCGCTCCCCGATGTCAAAATTCAAGCGCATTCTCCCCTATCCAATGCCGGAAGAAAGGAGCGTCGACATCGATTCGCTCCTCGACTTCACGATAGCGGAGTCGCTGCTTGAGCGTCGGCACGACGTTTCTTAATACTTTTCTTAAGGTATCTGACAAGCTGCAGCGTGAGCAGCGGCACAGCCACTCCAGCCACGGAATAGAGAACCCAGAAAAAGTCGGTGTGGTTGTAATGTATCACCATATGGCAACCGATCTGCCCGAAGTCGAGCCCATACCACCATATCTTGCCCAGACTCACCAGCTTGAAGCTTATTATGTGGAATACGAATACATAGAGCGTGTTCTCACCGATGAATACAAGCAATCTCTTCACGCTGCCGTCGCGTCGGTCGATGATGCGGGATACATAGATCACCAACAGGAAGCCAAGCACACCAGTAAGCGGAAGCGACCATAAGTCGCGCACCTTTGCCCCGTTGTTCATTCCTGAAAGGTGGAGCCACGCTGCGCCGCAAAGCATAACGAAATATAACAAGGCAAGTGCCCAGTGGTGAGGCACCTTCGGCTCGTATACACGATAAATTACACCGATACCGAAGAAAAAGATGCCCCACGTCTCGCGCCAGAAACCGTTGGGATACCCCTGCACCGGGATTCCCCCATTATATATACGGAAAGCAGTGAAGGCCACAGCGCCAAGACATATGAGGGACACAGCACCTGTATGCGAGATACGCGGTCGAGATGCAAGCAGGCGGTAAAGAACCATAAACAGGATACTCGCCACGAGAAGTCCGCGGAAGAACCAGAAAGCACCCGCCATAAATTCATCGTAGCCCGACATGGAGGTGAAGATCATCACAAGGCGCGTCATAGCCATCTTCCAACTGTAAGGATGAGTCACACCTCCCGTCCAGTTGCCATACTGTTCGTTGAGGATGCCCAGCTCAAACCATAAGTTGTGGAGCAACAGGAAAAGAAGGCTCCATTTCAGGAAAGGAATGTAAAGTCCCTTGAAACGACGCCCTATGAAATCCCATGGATTATCGGCATGACGGGGAGTGAAGAAATAACCGGCCGCTATGAAGAAAAGTGGCATATGCCAGGTGTAGATGAAATTCGTAATGAGCTCCGGAGCCTCAGCATGACCCACCACCATGGCGATGATCGCGATGCCCTTTGCTATGGAAAAGATGTTGTTGCGCATGATGTCTGCCTGTCAGAGAGAGTAGGATATTGGTTGAGACCGCAAATTTAATGTAAAAATTCGGTAAAGGAAGCTGTTTTCCTAAAAAATACTGATTTAGGTCAATTGCCAGGCAAGAAGAGGCTACCCAATGACAAAATGTCACCATACCTCCAGCCTTCCACCTACAATCTCTCCAAATCACTGACAATATAATAAAGCATATTTTTAGATTTTAACCAATATTGCAAAACACCTTCAATTTTTTACTCCCAAAAATTTGGCAGATTGAAATTAGTTTACTACCTTTGCAATCGCTTCCCGAAAGAAGAGACAACCTACACTTTTGCAAGCAATCGTAGTAAATTGCAAGACGAGGATATAAAATACGTGATATTTCGCCATGCTGTGCTTGCACATTACCAGCCGGGGAGCTATAGTGATCTGAATTTAATGTGGTTTTAGTGACAAAAGTTTTTTCATTTTATTTTGTTTTACTGTTCATTAACAAGAAAAGTTTTTCGAGTTATTTTTGATAAGTGGTAAAGATCAGGTTCTAACCTCATGAAATGACTATTTTTAGCTTTACTATAGTATGATGACGGCTTTCCTAAAGGGGAGCCGTCATCTTGCTTTTTGCCTTCGCCCGTCCCTCCCTTCTCCCTTTAACCATACGGCTCTATCGTTTGTTAGGAATATAGAGGGGACATTTCCACGCTCCCACTCCCCCTCGGCTTCATTCCACACAACAGATACCACAATGGACAACATAAAAGAGACCACCATGACAGAAGGGACTCCGAAAACAGAGGAGACCCCAAAGCAAATTGCCAAAGATTCCGCCGACAACAACAGGATAAAGGAACTTGCCACCGGCAAGATATGGCGTCTGCTGCTCCGCTACAGCCTTCCGGCCGTAGTCGGCACCGTAGTGATGGCTCTCTACAATATCATTGACTCCGTCGTGATAGGCCATGCCATCGACGACCCCAACGTCGTGGCCGGCATCGCGATTACTTTCCCGGTGATGAACCTTGCCACGGCACTCGGCATGCTGATCGGTGCGGGCGCAGCCACACGCGTATCCATCGTCATGGGTCAGCGCGACCATCGGGCAGCCGAGAAGATACTTGGCAACTCGGTAGTGCTCACAGTGCTCATCGGTATTGCCTACGTATCTGTCTTCGCCATCTTCCTCGACAAGATACTTATGCTATTCGGTGCCTCTCCCAATACCCTTCCCTATGCCAAGGAGTTCCTGATGTGGGTGATGCCGGGAATGATTCTAATGAACCTCACCTTCTCTTATAATAATGTGATGAGAGCCACGGGTTATCCGGGCAAAGCCATGTACACCAACCTCATCGGCGCTGGACTCAACATGATCTTAGCCCCCACCTTCCTCTTCGGTTTTCACATGGGTATACGTGGAGCCGCCATCGCCACCGACATCTCCATGACTATCACTGCCTTCTTCGTGATGAGCCACTTCTTCCGCAAAGACAGCGTGCTCCATTTCGTGAAAGGCACCTTCCGCCCGCAATGGCGCGTCATCAAACCGATCCTCTATATCGGCATGGCCCCGTTCCTCATCAACGTGGCCGGTTCGGCGATCAACGCCATCATCAACAACTCCCTGCTCAAATACGGCGGCGACAACGCCATCGCCGCTGTGGTGGTCTTCAACCGTTATGTGACGGTATTTGTCTTTATCGTCATCGGCATCTGTCAGGGCATGCAGCCAATCTTAGGATACAACTACGGTGCCCGTCTCTATAACCGACTTTTTGCCACGCTCCGTCTTGCCGCCATCTGCGCCGTCTGCGTGACCACCATCGGATGCATCATCGGCGCCACCAACCCCGTTGCGATCGCCAAGATGTTCATGCAAGATCCCGCCCAGATCCTCTGCGCCGAGAACTGCCTTAAGATCACCACCCTCACCTTCTGGATGGTAGGCTTCCAGATAGTCTGCACCAACTTCTTCCAATCCTTGGGGATGGCCGGCAAAGCCGTCTTCCTGTCGCTGACGCGCCAGGTGATCTTCATGGTGCCGTTGCTCTTCATCCTGCCGCCCATCTACGGCCTCAACGGCGTCTGGTCTGCCTTCCCCATCGCCGACTTCGTGGCCACCGTAGTCGCCACCCTCATGCTCATCTACCAGATCCGCAAGATCCGCCAGCTCGAAGCCCATCCCGCGTAACATTTTTGGTTATACTACTCCTCAAATTGGATTTCACGAAAAATTTTCTCCTATCCAAGTTGACATTTCAAATATTTTAGCTAATTTTGTCAACCAAACAGTACAGATATGAACAATCGAACTACGCAGATATTTTCTCAGCGGCTAAAGCAAGCCAGATTGATGAGGGGGTTTTCGTTGGAGAAATTGGCTCATTCAATGGCCACTCCCATAAGCCGGCAGGCAATAAATAAATACGAAAAAGGGCTGATGATGCCCGATAGTCAAAGTCTTATAGCCCTTGCCAATGCGCTAGACATGAAGGTGGATTATTTTTTCCGTCCCTTTACCGTTGAGGTTGACAACGTGGAGTTCCGCAAGAAATCCGGTTTCACTGAGAAGATGGCCAAAGCACTGAAGGAACGCGTGCGCGAGGAGCTGGAACGCTATCTTGAAATCGAACAGATCACGGGGTCGCATATACCCTTTACGCTGCCTCGTAAAGAGGTCAGGACAATTGGTGAAGCTAAAGAGTTTGCCAAAGAGATACGCCAGGTTTTAGGGCTGGGCAATGATGGCATCTCCAATGTAATCGAAGTTTTGGAAGACAATGGCATAAAGGTCATTGAGCTGTCAGAAGATCAGAAGTTTAATGGATTGAGCGGTTTTGCGAATGCTAAGCTGCCGCTCATAGTGGTGAACGGTGATTTCTCTACGGAACGAAAAAGGTTTACCGCCCTTCACGAACTTGGGCACCTGCTGCTTGAAATACCGGGAGACGTTCCATCTAAAGAAGTGGAGAGTCTGTGCAATGCCTTTGCAAGTGAGATGCTGCTTCCAGAAAGAGTCCTCAAATCAAAGATAGGCGAAAACCGTCATGACATCTCCCTATCAGAATTAACCGACATTCAACGCCAGTTTGGAATATCAGTTGATGACATAATGACTGCCCTTCAGCAAACCGGAGTCATATCACGCAATCGGTACGATGTTTTCCAGAAGAAAAAATGCAGTATGCCAGACTTTCTGGTAATGGTGGGAAAGTCACGCGTGAAAATGGAAAAGTCTGGACGTTTCGCAAGAATGGTGTATCGAGCCTTGGCTAATGAACTGATCTCCACCTCAAAAGCCGCTGTCCTTCTCAACACCACTGTAAGCCAGATCAACACCCACCTACAATTAGTGTAACCTATGGAGATCATAGTCAACGATACAAACATTTTCATCGATCTCCACTCCGTAGGATTGCTGAAAGCCTTGTGTGATTTACCCTATGAAATCAGGACGGTTGATTTTGTGGTGAATGAAATTAAAGATAAGGTTCAACGAGATGATGTTGAAACATTGGTTAGTGAGGGTAATATCAAAGTTGAACGTTTCGGAATCGACGAACTGAATGAGATAATTCTGGAACATTCGGATTCGCCTGGCAATCTGTCAATAACAGACTGCTCTGTTTGTTATTATGCAAGAAAACACTCTGCCACACTATTGACCGGAGACCGTCAATTACGCAATTATGCCGAGGCTCAAAAGCTTCGCGTAAGAGGTATTCTTTTCATTTTTGATGAATTGGTGGCTCACGGTATTATAAGAACTGAGGTAGCCGTACAAAAACTCATTGCCCTTTTCAATATAAACATCCGCTTACCCAGGACAGAGATTGAAAAACGCATCAATGAATGGTCAAATATTGGTGCGTGAGGGATTACTTGATGAAGAGGGAGCGGAGTTGTTTGTCGAAGTCGGAGTCGATCTGCTGGGTGGGGTTGAAGAGGTCGTATTCGGATTCGGCGTGGGTCTTGGCTTGGGCGGCGGAGATGCGGCCTCGGTCGGGGAGGATGTGGTAGTCGTTGAAGGTTAGGAATTTGTTGACGCTTGCGGCGAATTGCTCCATGTTGAATACGTTGCCACGCTCGATCTGGCTTTCAATATAGTCGAAGTAGGAGGTGACGGTACGTTCGAGCGAACGGATCTCTTTTTCCGAGAGGTAATTTTTGGCGATGGTCACGTCAGATTTCAATATGCGTCCGTCGGGGGCATTTTTCCATGTGGTGAGACCCATGTGGCGTTTGGTATGGTCTGCTCCGGCATAGACAATCTCTGCTGCGGTGTGGCCGGTGATGGCGTAGTGAAACCGGTTCTGCACCATAGCGTAGAACTCCTTGGTGGTTGGGGAGAGTCGGTCATAGTCTACGCTGCATTCGGCATAGATGTCCGTTATCTGCTGCCAGATGCGGCGTTCGCTGGCACGGATGGAGCGAACCCGGTCGAGGAGTTCTCGGAAATAATCTTTGCCGAAGGTGGCGGAGCCTTGCTTCAGGCGGTTGTCGTCAAGGACGAAGCCTTTGCGGATGTATTCGTTGAGAATACGCGTGGCCCACTGACGGAAGAGAGTGGCGCGGCGACTGTTGACACGGTAGCCAACACTGATGATGGCATCGAGATTGTAAAAAGTTTGTTCTCTCTTAACCTGACGGTTTCCCTCTTGTTGAACTATTAAGTTTTTCTTAATAGTTGCCGTCTGCGTTAATTCTTCAGTCTCGTAAATATTCTTTAAGTGCTGGTTGATCGCAGGAATTGAGACCCCGAACAATTCGGACATTCCCTTTTGGGTGAGCCATAGGGTTTCATCTTCGACTATTGCTTGCACTGAGCCCGACTTGTCGGGAAGGTTATAGAGGATGAATTGGATTTCTTGTGCCATGGGAGTAGAGAAAGGGTATGATTACGGAGAGTCTAAAGAGGAGAGAGGAGAGTGGGGATAGGATGTAGAGGGAAAGGCCGGGGAGGAGGGGAATAACTCAGGAGTTGAGTGAGAGGAGGTGGGTGATTAGGTCGCGGGTGTTGGAGAGGCGGGGCACTTTGCGCTGACCGCCGAGCTTATGGTTGCCGGCCTGAGCGAGCCAGGTATCAAACAGACCGGGGCGTGCGGTTACGATCTCGGGGGGATCAAGGAAGATGGTGTGGGCACGTTTGGCATCATAATCGGAGTTGAGGCGTCGCAGTTCCGTGTCGAGCACCTTGGCGAACTCCTCGAGGGAGGCTGGAGGTGTCTCCCACTCCACGAGCCATTGATGGCGACCGTGATGACCGTCGGAGGCGAAGACGGGGGCTGCGGTGTAGTTGAGGATGGCTGCTCCCGTCGCGCGTGCGGCTTCGGCCATGGCCCGTTCGGCGTTATCTTCCATGAGTTCCTCGCCGAAGGCGTTTATGAAGCTGCGTGTTCGTCCGGCGATACGAATCTTTACCGGGTCAGTGCTCTCGATTGAGACAGTATCGCCGAGGCGATAGCGCCAGAGTCCGTTGCTGGAGCTGATGACCAATTCATAGATCTTCCCCTTCTCCACCTCCCATACAGGCACAGCCTTGTCGCTGCCGAGGGGCAGGAACTCGTAGAACACGTCGGAATCGAGGATGAGGAGCATGGCCGGGTCGGCGAGGTCGTCCTGCGCGGCGAAGAACCCTTCCGAGGCGTTGTAGGTCTCGAGGAAGTGCATGTTGGGGGTGTCGGCAAGACGGTGGTATTCCTCACGATATGGCTCGAAGGAGATACCGCCATGGAAGAACACTTCAAGGTTGGGCCATACCTCCCGCAGGGATGTGGCCCCTCGTTCTTCAAGCACATTTTTGATGACGGTAAGAAACCAGGAAGGTACACCCGAGATGTTCGTGACGTCGGCATAAGCCGAAGCTTTGACGAGAGCCGGAAGTTTGGTCTCCCAATCGGGCATGAGTGCAGTTTTCTTATCAGGAATTCGGACAAGATTGGCGAGAGGATTTATGCGGTTTATGAGTGTGGCGGAGAGGTCGCCAACCTTCACTCTCGGATCTTTGGGGCGCAGTTGGGAGGCAAACGAACCGCCCAATATGAATCCCTTGCCGGAGAATATCCGGCTTTCAGGCACACGATCGAGATAGAACGCCACTGAGCAGGAGGCTCCTTTATAATGGTTGCCTTTGAGTGAATCGGGCGTGATGGGGATAAATTTTGACCTGCCACCCGACGTCCCGCTCGACTGAGCGAAGTCGCGGCATACACCGCGCCACAGCACGTCAGGTTCGCCACCCACCATCCTCATCACATCCTCTCGAATCTCTTCATACTGACATAGGGGCACCTCTCCGGCAAAAGCCGCCACTGTATCCCTGGCCGAAAGGATGGCCTGGAAATCGTGGGCTTTGCCAAACTCCGTGGAGGCTGCCCGCTTGAGCAGCGAATCGAGCACATCACGCTGCGCCTTCTGGGGATCGGCAGAAGCATTATGCGCGAGGCGGGAGCGACGTCGGAACCAGGGACGGAACAGTGGGGTAAAATCCATATGTCTTTCTTGGAATGTGGTATTAGTTGGAATGCAGAAAGAAATGAGTGACGCTATTCCTAAAAATCAATACAAGGAAGGAGTCTTAGAGGTCTGCAAATTTAATAACATTTCACTCACCCCGCAAGTTTTAAGGGCATAACGGGAGAAAGCTTACGTTTTTTGGAAAAATTATAGTAAATTTGCAGCCGTTATGAAAACCTGTCGTATCTTCCTTTCCACATTTCTGCCAGCAATCATATTTTCGCTCTTCACTGTGCAGACCGGTCATGCCCAGATTCTCGGGGTGCATGATCAGGAAGAATTCACTGACTCCGTGAAGCATGAGATGGAATTCGGTCCCTTCTTCGGTCTGTATAAGGACAACTACTTCACTGTTGGCACAGCCTTGGGTGAGAAACCCACGCGCACCAACAGCGACGTGAAGTTTCAGATCTCGCTTGGCATACGCCTTACCGACGCAGTGCTCCCCTGGAATACGTATCTCTTCCTGATGTATACTCAGAAGACATTCTGGAATGTCTTTGAGAAGTCGATGCCCATGCGCGATCTCAATTTCAATCCCGGTATCGGCTGGAGCAAACCATTCTTCAGCAAAGACCGATACTTAGGCAAGATGACGATACTCGTGGAGCATGAGAGCAACGGACGCGATTCGATCCAGTCGCGCTCCTGGAACCGTATCTCGCTTTCCGGCTCAGCCATGATCACCGACTGGATGCTGGTACATGCCAAATTCTGGATACCCATCGTCGACGGTGAGAACAACCGCGACATCCTGAAATATTCCGGCATCTGGCAGACGGGTTTCCAGATCTCCACCTTCAACAAGAAATTCTGCTGGGCCCTCACTCTCGTGAAGCGCAAGGGATGGAACCTCAATTTCAATACCATCCTGGATTTCAGCTGGCGTATCAACGAGAAGGCCAATCTCTGCCTTTTCGCTCAGTATTATAATGGATATGGCGAAAATCTGCTTGACTACAACGTATTCCATTCGCGTCTGAGGGCCGGAATTGTATTCAAACCCAAATTCTTCTCTGAGTTCTAAAACCTTACGGAGTTCTAAACCTTTACGGCGGAGTTAATGAAGGACACAACCTCATCGGCGAGCCATCCAACACAGCCGTAACAGTTATCTATCGAATACGCCCGCAGCGTGCCGCGACCCTACAATAAGACATAATATGGATATTCTTTTTAATCCTCATATTTCGCTTTGGAGTATTATCCTGCTTGGTATTGCCCTAATTGCAGGGATAATTGCCCTCACTGTCGGCATGTGCCCGCAACGCCGCACCGGCAAGCAACCTCCATATGTCGATCCCGATGACTTTGAGAGTGATTCCACTTCCTGTTATATTACGCCGGAGAAATCGGAAGAAATAATAGCTGAATCCGCAGAGATGCCGGAAGGAGCAGTAGATACAACAGTGGAATCGGAAGAGAAGGAGGAAGGAGCGGAAGTGGTTATGGAAGAATTGGAGGAGATTACGCCATTGCCCGAGCCGGCACGCGAACTACCTATGGCCTCGGTCATAGCCTACACTCCGGAAGATTCCGGCCTGCTCGACGAATTCATCGAGGCTGTAAGCTCGCAAGATTACCCTCGGTTTGAGCTTATCCTGGTGCTTGATGCGGGGATGGACACCCGCGATATGCTTGTGGAAAAATACTCCGCCGTTCCAAACCTCTACCTTACGTTCATTCCGCCCGGGAGTCAGAATCTGAGCCGCCGTAAGCTCGCCATCACCCTCGGAATGAAGGCTGCGAAGGGAGATGTGGCGGTCCTAACCTCCTCCATGTGTAATATTCCATCCAAAAACTGGCTGGGAGAGATGATGACTCCCTTTATCCGTGAGAAAGAGACGGAAGTTGTGCTGGGGTTCTGCCGTCCCGACAGTTTTGGGGCACATGGCCTGAAAGGGCTCTATCGCCGTTGGTATTGGGCCAACACCTCAATGCAATGGATAGGCTACGCACTGCGAGGTCTCCCCTATCGCGGCGACGGCCTCAACCTCGCCTTCCGTCGTGACGTTTTCTTCAAGCATAAAGGCTATGCGAGCACCATCAACCTGCATGGTGGCGATGACGACCTGTTCGTAAATGAAATCACAAACGCCGACAACACACGCGTAGTGCTGTCCTCCCCCTCGATCCTCACAGTAATGTGGGGAGAGGCAGCCTCGAAGATGTGGACCGACACTCGCGACCGTCACGACTTCACTTCGCGTTGGCTCCCGCAAGGGCCGTTCCTGCGTGCAGCCCTCCTTTCCCTCTGTCAATGGCTCTTATTCGGCGGGTGTATTGCCGCCGTACTCGTTGGACTCCCCGACATCATAGCCTTGATTGCAGCAGCTGTGATCCTGATCAGTTTCTTCATAGCAGAGACTATAATATGGAGCCGAGGCTATCGGGTGATAGCCCCGGCACAGACATTCTGGTCGTCACCATGGTTTATTCTGTGGCGCCCGGTGGGCGACATGATCTTCCGCTTCCGCCATCGCAACGAACGCATCCGCAATTATACATGGCAGAGAAGGAGATAGTTTAGGCTTTAGGCTTTAGATTTTAGGGGGATTCCGGCTGAAGCCGGAATCTGGAAAATAGAATCTGGAGGAATTGCGACATTGAGGCAACTGAGGCTATTTTATTGCGTTTTGCTTCAAGGCTTCCTGAAGGCGTTTGGCCTGAGACCTGTAGGTGGCGTAGGTGAGACCGCCGCAGATGACCCCGCTTATCACGGGTATGGCTTTAGACAGCCCTCGGCTTGCTCCCTTTGAGGCGATTTGCGTGCCTAACTTTCTCGCCACAGTCTCTATGCCTTGAGAAAGGAGCTGTTTGGAAAAGATATTGGCTACCACCCGCGTGGCTACTTCACTGCCTACCCGTTCGCTGATTTCCACTGCCAATCTCTTGATCAACTGGTTGGCTACCTCCACTTTGTTCATCACTCCGATGAAGGCGGTCAGCAGGATTTCACCTTCCGGAGTCAGCCGGTTGTTATCGTCGATCATGTCCGGGTAACCATAGAGGTAGCCAAGCTTCTGACCGATGCAAACTACATGATAGTAATAGTTGGCCAGATCGGCGGGAATGGCGGCTATCATAGCGAAACCGCCCGGTATACCGGAGATCGCCGAGAGCGTGGACACCTTGAAAGTGTGGGAATTGATCAAGGCTTTAGCATGCTGATCGATAGTCTCCAACGGCACTACCTTGACCGGCGACTCATTGACACACACCTGCATCTCCTCCAAAGAAAGATTACCGAACTCCTTCTTCAGGAACGCCACCCTATTGACCTTCGCACCCGGTATTTTCAGGATATTCTTCAAAAATGAGATCCATTTCTCGTCCATAATTCTATTCAATTTTATTTATAACGCAAGGTTTTGAAGCTCTCGGGCGAGCGGTCCGCCCGGTTCGCCCGGGCACAGACTTCAACACCTTTAGCTTTGCCCTTCACCTGCGACAAACCCGAACATCGCTGTGCGATGTTCGCTTGTACCGACTTGTCACTGAGTCAGCATCGTGCCGGCGATGTTCGCTTGTCACTCGGCACTGAGTCAGCATCGCAGTGCGATGTTCGCTTGTACCGCTCGTCACTTTTAACAAGTCAATGCATCGCCATTGCTGCGCGATGCCTGTGTATCAGTGGGTGGCGACGGGGGCGGAGGGGGGTAACTCTTCGTTGCGGCGGCGGCAGGCGTCGACGAGACGGTCGGCGAGTTCGGAGAAGGCCTTGGCTTCGGGATTCTCGCTCTCGAGGGCGTTGCCGGTGGCTGATGCCGCCTCAAGTGCCACGGGGGTACCTTGGTCGGCTTTTTCCCGGATGTTGGCTACCAGCGGAATCTGGGCGAGGAGTTCCACATGGAGGTCTTCTGCCAGACGGCGCGCCCCGCCGTTGCCGAAAATGTAGTATCTTTCCTCGGGATGAGGAGCCGGGGTAAACCATGCCATGTTCTCGATGATACCAAGTACAGGGACGTTGACCGAGGGATTGCGGAACATCTCGATACCCTTACGCGCGTCGGCAAGAGCCACCTCCTGCGGCGTGGAAACGACTGCCACTCCGGTGATGGCGAGAGTCTGCACGAGTGTGAGATGGATGTCGCTTGTGCCTGGAGGCATATCGATCAGGAAATAGTCGAGGTCGTCCCACCAGGCATCGGCTATTAGTTGCTTGAGTGCGTTGGAGGCCATTCCGCCACGCCAAAGGACAGCCTTTTCCTTATCAACCACAAAACCAATTGACAGCATCTTCACGCCGTATTTCTCAACGGGTTCGATCCAATCACGTCCATCCTGATTAACCATGTATAGTTGCTCATCCTCCACTCCGAACATTTTGGGCATCGACGGACCAAAGATATCGGCATCGAGTAAACCTACCTTATATCCTTTGGCCGCGAGAGCCACTGCGAGGTTGGCAGCCACAGTGGATTTGCCGACACCACCCTTTCCGGAGGAGATACCGATGATGTTCTTCACACCCGGAAGGAGTTTTTCAGGGGCTTTCGGCAGCTGAGTGCGGAATTGAGTGGCGATATTGCCCTTGATTTCGACTTCGGGAGAAATATAGGTATTGATGGCTGTCTCGGCAGCGCGCACCACGGATTTTACGAAAGGGTCTGTGGGTTTGTCAAAAACGAGAGTGAAGCTTACTTTGTTGCCATCGATGCGGATATCGTCGGCTACCATTCCGTTCTCCACAAGATTCTTGCCGTTGCCGGGGTATTTTACATTCTTGAGGGCATCCAGAATGAGATTTGGATATAGTGTCATGTCAGAGTATTTGATTCGGTTATAGTTTTCAATTATTTCAACGCTGGGGAGAGGCTAAAGTTGGGAGTCCTCATTTCAATCGGACCACCATCTTCTGCTCAATCGGGCTATATTTCTTCGGGGCTCAATCAAAAATATCAGTGCTCAATCGGGCTATATTCCTTCGGGGCTCAATCAAAAATATCAGTCCTCAATCGGGCTATTAATCGGGCTATTCCTTCGGGATGGCATTGAAGGGGTATTACATGGGGTTGGGGCGGCAGAGGGCGCGGTAGTCGTCTTTGGGGATGTCGTCTTCGCGTGGCTCGGTGAAGCCGCCTTCGGGGAGGGATGGCAGGCGGAAGCTGATCAGCTTTATGGTCTTGCCGCGTGAGAGCCATTGCGATTCGTAGAAGGTCTTGATGGAGGTGGAGGCATCGGCACGTCCGGAGCCGTAGAGATCGTCGGTCATGGCCAATATTTCAAATCCGTTCTGGTCCACGAGGCGACGGGTATATTCGTAAAGGAAGGGGGAATCAGTCTTTAGGTTGATGACTCCTCCGGGCTTCAGGAATTTAGAGTAAAGGGTCAGAAAACGGGTTGACGTGAGGCGTTTGCGTGTCTTTTGCATCTGCGGGTCGGGGAATGTGATCCAGAGTTCATCAACCTCGCCGGGGGCAAAAAATTTGTCGATGTTTTCAATTTCAGCACGCAGGAAGGCAGCGTTAGGGATTTTCTCTTCCTCCACTGTCTTTGCACCGCGCCAGATGCGGGCACCTTTTACGTCGACGCCGACAAAGCTATGCGAAGCATCTGCTTTGGCAAGACCGACGGTGTATTCACCTTTTCCGCAACCGAGCTCAAGCACGACAGGCCGGTCGGCGGCAAAGAAATCGCTATTCCATTTCCCATAAAACGGGAAACCTTCAGCAATAAGCCGTTCACGCGGATATTCGAGCACACATGCGAAGTCCTTCATCTCCGCGAATTTCTTCAATTTGTTCTTTCCCATTATTAGAGTTTGAGTTTGAGGGCTTTGAGTTCGGAGGGGCTGCGGAGGAGGGCTATTATGATGTTGTCGGAGAGGGGAAGCTGGCTGGAGGAGAGCGCGTCTGCCAGATTGATTTCATATTCCGGAGAGTCAATACAGGCGGAGTAGAGGAGAGTGCCGTCGATGGAGTGCAGGGTTATTGTCTCGAGTCCGTCAGGACAGGAGGCATGGAGCGTTCTGCCTTGAAGGGTGATCTCTATTCCAGAGTTTGCTCCGGCAATCTCGCCTACGGATCCTCCATGAAGATGAGCGGGAATGATATTGAACGTTCCCCACACGGGATGGGTACGCCAAACTGTTTCTGACTCAGTGGTCACTATGAGGTCAATGCCGGAAGGCTCCAACCCCATTATTGAGATTTCTTCTGCGGATGGCAATTCTGCGCCCAAGGCACGGACATCAATCTCCTTAAGGCCAGAAAAATCTGCCAAGGCACCCTCTCCAAGATGCTGAAGGGCATTGAAGGTCAGTGATTCTGCTTTTCCTCCATAGAGTGCCCAGGAGCCGATCTCCTCAGCTTCCAGCACAAGGGCAGCCGCATCAACCGAATTGCAACCGGCCGCAAAGAGAGCCGGAAGAACGACCGGTGCTCCCTTCACTCCCTCGAGGGAAGCATCCGAGAGAAGCAATCCTTTTCCAAATCGTGCGGATGGGGATAGTGAGATCTCCTCAAGCCGCGGCATTGCGGCAAGTGCATAATCTGAAAATTCCGTCACCATAGATGCGTTCAATTTTTTCACGGCGGTGTTGCGGAACGCTAAAGCTCCAATGGTTCGCAACGAGCCGGGAAGCATCACGGAAGAAAGGGAAGAATCATCCGCAAAGCACTCAGCAGAGACAGAGTTCAACATAGTGCCGCTCAGGTCTATATCCCTCAAAGCCTTGCAATCCGAGAGCGCCCCTTTGCCAAGGGATTCCAGCGAATTCGGGAAATTGACAGACTCCAACTCCCGACAGCCATAGAGTGCATATTCTCCAATAGATTTAAGCTTTACGGGCAGTGTCAACGTCCTGACGGAAGTGGCGGCCAACGCCCCCTCTCCTATCTCCAGAAGCGACTCAGGAAGAATCACTTCCTCCAAGGGAAGGGAAAAGAGACTCCATGCCGGCAAAGAACGGGCGGCATAACTGCTCACCCCGTCGGGCTGCGGCGACCAGTAGATGTAGGGCTCTATGTCAAGGCCGGCCATGTCAATCGACACGACAGAGGATGGAAGCAAGGAGGCGAGAGTGCGGAAATCCCGCACATCGGCCGATCCATATATGCGTAGTCGCTCGATTCCTTCGAGCGACTGCGAATCAAGCCTACTCTCCAGAGTGCCGGGAGTAAGCTCAATCGAAATCTCCGAGACAGTGGTTGCCTCGCAGTATAGTGCCGATAGAGAAAGCCACAGTGCGGTCAGCACTGCCGGTATAAAACGTTTCATGCCACAAAGATAATAAGACAGATTCAAAATGACAAACTTACGGCCCTACTTCATCATGGAATAGAGCCGTAATAGTAACAGGGCTGAGTAACGGTTAGGAGCCAACAGAAATCTTAGCCGCCATTATGACGCTATTTTTTCAATTCACCACGAGAATCTTCCCTACATTTGAGAAAGAATTGTCTGACGGGCCGGAGGAAGCGAGAATATAGTACACGCCTGTCTGCACGCGCTTGTGGGAAAGGTTGGTGACATCCCATTTCACTTCGCCGCCGGAAGCAAGATCGAATTCCCTTACAAGATTGCCGTGGGCATCCACGATCTTTACAAGTGCATTGTCGGCAAGCCCGTCGATGGTGACATATCCGAAATAGTCAGCCCTCACGGGATTGGGATAAGCGCGCACAGCATCGGCATTGCCATCTGAGCCGCCGCTCTCACCCGAAGGGAAGTACTCTGCAAGTCCGGCAGATGTGGAGATCATAAGCGACCCTGTGTCATAATTCCAGGCAAGCGAATATACGATATCGGAAGGGAGCGGGCTGTTGGCAGCAGTCAACTCGAGAAGCACACGACGGCCATCGGCCGACGTGGCTACAACCCCTCCGCCATTGAGGGCAAACCACTTCCGTCCAGAGGGATCGGCAATGATGTCAGTCACGTGCGAACCATTGAAAAGATAGTCGGCAAGGTCAGTGCCATCCTCGCGGGAAACCTTGATATTCGTCACCGACGAAGGATCTGCAAAAATCTTGGCAGGGTCAAAAGTGAAGAGGCCTGTGGTGGTCCCCACCCATACGAGTCCCGACTCGGGATCCTCGAAAAAGCAGCCCACGCGTTCCAATTCGAAGGTAGTGCCATCCTGGTTGGCCGGATTTTTAATGGCCACCATATCATCATCCGCCTGATTGTCGAGTGTGCCCTTATGGTCGAACACGAGGATGGGCCCTCCGAAATCATTGGTGGCATAAAGCACGATATTTTCATTGGCACGGTTGCGCAGAGGATATACGATATCCATCTGTGTTGGCGTATACCCCTTCACCACCCACTTTTTCCATGGGCGGAATGAGGAGGCTTTCACACTGGCCTTCCTATCGGAGGAAGGCCAGAACCAGATCTGCACCTGCGGGTCTTTGTCGTTGATGGCGGCCTGCGAATCGAAATAGCCGCTCCATAGATTGCCGGCATTGTCGAAACGCGGGGCGGAAAACTTGAAATGCTCCTGCCACCAAGGGTTGCCGTCGCCCATCCTCACATAGCCCGGAAGATTCTTCGAAGGATCATAAGGGGAAGCCATGTGAAGCACATCGGAGGGATCCGCGAGATTGAGACGCAGTATGCCATTGAAGATGGAGCCGAAATATATCCAGTCGGGGTTATCGGGATCCACCGCCAGACCGTTTGGATTATAAAGGACAGTCTGCTGGGATGGGTTTACGTAAGGCAGACCATGGCGTACCCATCTGCCGCCATCGAGGGCGGAGAGAAGCACGGGGGTCTTCATGTTGAAACTCTGGAAAAGCTGGTCGATACCATGATTGCTGACGAGCATTCCATAATCGGGATGCCAGGTCATGGCCGTGCTGCGGTATACGGCAGAAGACTCCGGCATCATCGGACTTCGCGTCAGGCTCCATTTTGGAGAGGCCTGACTATCGAATTTCTTCGAGAAAAGACCCTCACGTCCGCGGGCATACCAGAATTCACGCATATCACGGGTAGAGCCGAGGGTGCTGAACTCCGACTCCTGACGCGTGACGGACTCCGCCATGCCGCTATCCTTGATCTTTATGAACTGAGCGGCCGAACCGATGATGATCCCATCCTGCGCATACTCCACATAGGGGCGATTCACCTCCACAATCTCCTTCAGCGACCAGTCGGCAGGATTGAGGAAGGAGTAATGGGAGTGTCCATCCTCGCTGACACTTCGCACCGCAATCTTTCCGGCGCTGACAGGGAGCAGCTCCACAGCCTCCGGCATTTCCGCCACCTGAGAGAAATCATCCATGGTGTACACAGGGCGCGACGCCGGACCCTTATACAAGGCTCCATCCTTGAGCATAAGCACATTATCGGCCAGACGGGCCACTGACTTCACCGGCTCACTGATGACAAACGAACGTTCCACCTCCCCTTTAGGGGCATTGATGACGACGTAGCCGAAATCCGTAGCCATATATATGCGGTCGCGGTCATAATCGAAAGTTATGTCGTTGACCTGACGCGATGATGTGATGGCTGCATCCTTGATGCCCGGGATGTTCACAACAGAGCCATCATCATGGATGAGGTCTACATTCGACGACGTATATACAGCCACAAGATAACCCTCCCTCGGATTATATTCCACAGTGGAGAGAAGGTTTTCCGAAAGCTTTCCGGCTGAAGAGAGAAACTCGAACTCATCAGCATCCTTGTCATAACGGTAAAGGAAACCCTGGCGCTCGGCGTTGTCGGGATGGTTTGTGTTCCAAGTCTGGGCAAGCGCGAAGAGATAGGCACCGAAAGGTGTGGCCACTACTCTTTCCGGATCATTGTCGAAAGAAGGATGCAGACGCCAGCTGCCGGGAGCGGCGTGGGCGTCGGTGGCGGAGCACACTCCGAAGGCCGTCAGCAGGGCTACAGCAAAACTAAGGATATGATGACGTTTCATTTACTGTTGTCTGGGTTAAGATCGGGATTAAGAAAAGAGAAAAGTTTCCTGACTGCACGGCCGCGGTGGGATATGGCATTCTTGGAGCGAGCATCCATCTCGGCGAAACTGACACCCGTTTCGTCAGGCACGAATATTGGATCATAGCCAAAACCGTTTTCTCCCGAAGGAGTCACGGCAATGGAGCCATCCACACGGCCTTCGAATATATTTTCGCTGTCATCCATGCAGAGGGCGATTACGGTGGAGAAATGAGCCTTTCTGTCGGTCTTATCCTCCATATTCTTAAGAAGTAGAGCCATATTGGCCGCGGAATCATGCCCCGGACCGGCATAGCGGGCAGAAAGCACACCCGGTTCACCTCCGAGAGCATCCACCATCAGGCCCGTATCGTCGGCAAAACAGTCGAATCCATAACGGTCGCGAACCCAGCGAGCCTTTATCAGGGCATTTCCCTCGAGAGTGTCGGAAGTCTCCGGTATATCGTCATGACATCCTATGTCGGCGAGCGAAAGGATTTCCATATCATCGCCTGCGATAGCGCGAACTTCCTCAAGTTTATGGGTATTATTTGTGGCAAATACGATTCTCTTCATAAACAGAAAACGTAAATACAGCGTAGTATATTGCAGAGGGAAGATACGGCGGCCGACGCATGACGTTTTTGTCAAGTCGGTCAATTTTCTTAATTTTGCAGTTTAAACCAAGGAATATGTCGGGAGGGGCCTTCAGAAAGTCCGGTCACTGCCACTCATTCCGCCCGATAACCATGCCCAATAGATTAGTAGAAATCATTCCGCGTCAGGCGGCCCGCTACGGCGACCGCGAAGCCTACCGCTTCTGCTGGCGTAAGGACGGCGAATGGCTCTCCACCTCGTGGAAGGAGTTTGCCGCCCAGGTGGATGTGGCCGGCAAGGCCCTCTGCCGACTCGGCTTGCTCGAGAAAGACCGAATCGCGATCTGTTCGCCCAACACTCCGCAGATTCTCATCACCGAACTCGGAGGCTTCCGCAACCGTCTCTCGTCGATTCCCCTCTATGCGAGCAGCAGCCAGGAGCAGTATGATTTCATAGTCGCCAACGGCGGGGCTAAAGTGCTCTTCGTCGGCGACTCGCATCAGTATCCCCTGGCCTACAACTATTGGAAGAAGCATGGCGGCATAAACCGAATAGTGGTGTTCAAGAACGACGGACTCAAGCTCTTCGCCGACGATGACATCACCATCTTCTGGGACGACTTCCTGCGCCTCGGAATGGAAGCCGACCAAGGTGTCGCCGATGAAGTGGCGGCAAGGAGCGGACGTGGTCTGCCAGAGGATATGGCTACCCTCATCTACACTTCCGGCACTACGGGGGAGCCGAAGGGTGTCGCCATCACCCACGGCAACTATGACGCCACCATCTCAGCCCATCTCAAGCTGCTGCGCCGCGTGAAGGATACTGACATCTCCATGGCCTTTCTTCCCATGAGCCATATCCTGGAGAAAGCCTGGTGCTTCTATTGCCTGTTCCGCGGAATCATGATAGCCGTCAACTATGACCCGCGCAACATTCAGGAGACAATTCACGACATCCACCCCAACCTCATGTGCTGCGTGCCCCGTTTCTGGGAGAAGGTATATGCCGGAGTGAAGGAAAAGATAGCCGGAATGTCGGCTACACAGCGTCTTGCTGTGAAACGTGCCCTCGCCGTAGGACGCCGCCGCAATCTCGACTACAAACGCCTTGGCAAGAAAGTGCCCTGGCTCCTTGAGAAGGAATATGAGTTCTGGGACAAGAAAATCTTCTCCCGCCTCAAGCACGCCGTGGGAATCCCTGACCCCAATTTCTTCCCGACAGCGGGTGCGCCGCTCAGCGACCGCATCTGCGAATTCATGCGCTCGGTAGGCATCGACATCATCATCGGCTACGGCCTGAGCGAGACCACAGCCACAGTAAGTTGTTTCCCCGATGTAGACTATGAGATCGGCACAGTGGGCGTACCGCTCGCCGGAGTAAAGGTGCGAATTGACAAATCAGGTGAGATTCTCGTGAAAGGACCTT
Source organism: uncultured Sangeribacter sp. (assembly GCA_964588625.1). Classification (GTDB taxonomy): domain Bacteria; phylum Bacteroidota; class Bacteroidia; order Bacteroidales; family Muribaculaceae; genus Lepagella. The sequence continues at coordinate 25,619 of CAZPQD010000035.1, forward strand.
CAGTCACACCCGGATACTACAATAATCCGGAAGCAAACGCCGCCGCCTTCACCGAAGATGGATATTTCCGCACAGGCGACGCCGGTTATTTCACCCGAGGCGGAGCCCTGGTGCTGACCGAAAGGGTCAAGGATCTTTTCAAGACCTCCAATGGCAAATATATCGCTCCACAGATGCTCGAGAGCCGGCTGGCAGAAAATAAATACATCGATCAGGCCGCCATCATCGGCGACCGCCGTAAATATGTGACTGCACTCATCGTGCCCAACTTTTCTCAGCTCCGGGCTTGGGGCGAGAAGCAGAAGATGGACACTGCGGATACGGAAGCCTTCGTCAGCGACCCGCGTACGGTGGAGTTCGTGATGGGACAGATCAACCAGGTGCAGAAAGACCTTGCCTCCTACGAGCAGATAAAGAAGATCACTCTACTGCCCCATCATTTCGCCATCATGCATGGCGAAGTGACCAACACCATGAAGGTGCGCCGCAACATCGTGGCCAAACGCTATGCCAAGGAGATCGAGGCGATGTATCCCGATGATTGAGACCCCTGATGTGGCTGCGGCTCTCATAATAACAGAAATAACAAAAACGAGATAAATAACGGTTGCTGACTCCGCCAGAACCGGCATGCCCGGGATGCTCACAGAGTGCCGAAGGATGCCGGGAGGAGAAAGCTGCCAAAGTAGAATTTAATCAAGACTAACGAATAGATGACGACACAGGAAGCCCTGAAAGATACGTTAGAGCGCAAGTTGGCGCTGAGGAGGTATCTTTGACATCGACAGCAAGAAAATAGAA
>CAZPQD010000036.1:0-25874 GCA_964588625.1 uncultured Sangeribacter sp.
GCTTGAGCAGATACTCCTCGCCCTCCTCGGGGGTGTGGATGGGCTGGAACGAGTCCTTGCCGTACTTGGCGTAGTGGCCGGAGGTGACGTAGAGGTTCTTGTTGCCGATGTGCGGAGTGATCACCTGCTGGTAGCCGTACTGCTTTTGGATCTTGCGCAGGAATTGCTCCAGGCGGTCGCGCAGCGCCGTGCCCTTGGGCAGCCACAGGGGCAGACCGGCGCCTACGTTCTGCGAGAAGGCGAAGAGCTCCATCTCCTTGCCGAGCTTGCGGTGGTCGCGTTTCTTGGCCTCCTCAAGCAGAACAAGATACTCGTCGAGCATCTTCTTCTTGGGGAAGGTGATGCCATAGACCCTCACGAGCTGGTCGCGCTTCTCGTCGCCGCGCCAGTAGGCGCCGGCAAGCGATGTGACCTTCACAGCCTTGATGGGAGCCGTATTGGGAAGGTGCGGACCGCGGCAGAGGTCGGTGAATTCGCCTTGGGTATATGTCGTGATATGTCCATCCTCGAGCTCGCTGATGAGTTCGCATTTGTAGGTCTCGCCGCGGTCTCCAAACATCTTGAGGGCATCAGCCTTCGAGATGTCGCTGCGCACGATGTCCTGCTTGCGCGAGGCAAGCTCAAGCATCTTTTTCTCGATTTTGGGGAAATCTTCCGACGTAATCTTATGTTCGCCGGGATCAATGTCATAATAGAATCCGTTCTCGATGGCGGGTCCGATGCCGAACTTCACGCCGGGATAAAGCTCCTGCAGAGCCTCGGCCAGAAGGTGGGCGGATGAGTGCCAGAAGGCGTGCTTGCCTTCGGGGCTGTCCCATTTGAATAGCTCGATTTTAGCATCCTCGTTGATGGGACGGGATATATCCCACTCCTCTCCGTTTACTTTCGCTGCCAATACGTCGGCTGCAAAACGGGGAGAAATGCTCTCGGCAATCTGGAAGGGAGTCACTCCATTCTCGAACTGCTTGCTGTTGCCATCAGGAAATGTGATGTTGATCATATGGAGTATTGTTGTTGTCTTTTTATTTCAATCCGCAAAGATAATGCTTTTTTTCGATTTGTGCAAATGATTGGATGAAAGCGGTGTTATTGTGCCTGCTTTTCTTTTTTGCCGAACTCTGGATTTATCTTCAGTGTGGCGCAGCTGAGGAATGTCACGGCACTGAGTCCAACGGCCAGCCAGAAGAAATTTACGTAGCCTTGCGGGACATTGCTTCCGGTCAGGCTTACGTTTTCGAGTACATCGTGAAGCCACCCGGCTGCCATTCCAGGGAGCATCATTCCCAAGGCCATGAAGGCTGTGCAGAAGGCGTAGTGGCTCGTCTGGCTCTCACCTTGGCTGAAGTAGATGAGATAGAGCATGAAGGCCGTGAATCCAAATCCGTAACCGAATTGCTCGAGCCCGACGGCTACACAGATGGGTATCAGTTGAGTGGGTTGCGCCATAGCGAGCCAGCAGTAGAAGACGCAGGGGAGTGTCAGACTCATTGCCATTGGCCAGAGCCATTTCTTGAGGCCTCCACGGGAGATGACCAATCCTCCTATTATACCTCCCGCCAACAGACTTATCACTCCCACTGTGCCATTGACCAACCCTACCTGAGAGGTCGTGAGTCCAAGACCTCCGCTTTCCCTGCTTCCCACCATGAAGGGTTGCACGAGCTTCACGCACAGTGCTTCGGGAAGCCGGTAGAGGAGCATGAAGGCAAGTGCGCTCCAGATGCCGGGCTTGCGGAAGAAACTTACGAATGTCTCGCCGAATCCCCGGATGATGTCGCCGGCCGTATGCCCTGCCGTGGGGCGGTCATCTGCCGGCCGCGGAAGGATGAATGTATGCCAGGCGGCCACTGCTATGAAGAATATTGAGAGGATGCCGAAGACTATGCTCCATGCCAGAGGGACATTGCCTGTGTTTTCTTCAAGATGACCGGCAAGTATGACAAGCCCACCCTGTCCGATGACTGAAGCTATGCGATAGAATGTAGACCGCACTCCGACATAGGCTGCCTGATCGTGGGGTGTCAATGCCAGCATATAGTATCCGTCCGCTGCTATGTCATGGGTGGCGCTGAAGAAGGCCATAAGCCAGAAGGCGGCGAGTGTGCCGCTGAAAAAGAATGGTGCCGGAAGCAGAAATGCCACTGCTGCCATGGCCCCTCCTATGAGCCACTGCATCGCTATGGTCCAGCCTCGTTTTGTCTTGATGAGATCTACAAACGGACTCCAGAAGGGTTTGATTACCCAGGGCAGATAGAGCCAGCCTGTATAGAATGCCATCTCGGCCACTCCGATTCCCATCCTGACATACATCAGCACTGTCAACACATTGACGGCAAAATATGGAAGTCCTTCGGCAATATATAATGTGGGTATCCACGTCCAGGGACTCACGGTCCGCCTGGAAGCGGGTTTATCTCTTTCGCTTCTCATCATTCTTCTTTTTTACGTTAATCTCCCTGATAGACTCCGATTGAGGAGCCGGGAAAATATTTTCTGATAATGTCGGTGTAGCTGTGATGAAGCGACATATGGGCTGCTCCAATCTGGCATAGTCCCACTCCATGTCCCCAGCCTCTGCCTCTCAGGAGAAAGTAATCACCACAATCTTCTATTGAGAAAGCCGACGATTTGAGATGAGTGTCTGAGAGTATTCTGCGGATATGCAGTTCCTTGCCTATTATAGCTTCCCCTACATCGCCTTTGATACGCAATTTATAATGTCTGCCGCCGGATCCGGTGGCGAGTGGTTGCAGGACTCGCGCCTCTCTGCCGATGTTGATTCCAAAGCATTCCTTCAGGCGTCGTGCAACGAGAGTTTTATCCACTCTCTCGTCCCATGTAAGGAAGTCGGTCGTCATCCTGTCATACTCTTTCAATATTGCTTTGAGAAGTTCTTCCCTTTGTTCTGACGGAAGAGGGGAGAGGTCGCACCATTCGTCGGTAACGCTTTCGATGCAAGGAGGCTCAATATCCTGCCAGCAGGATGAAAAGAGTTCGGTGTGACCTCCGCAGCATTTGCTGAAACGTGCGTCGACGGGTCTTCCCTCCCTGTCGAGAATTACTTCTCCTGAGGTAGAGCTTATGGCTTTGAGCGCACGTTCAGGAATTTCTGATTCTCCTTGATAACGCTGGCAGTGGTCGTCAGAACAGACATGATAACCGACATGCGCCGAGGTATCGTCCCAACCGATGTGAATGGAGGAAGTGTCGTCAAGTCCCGAACCACCCTCAGGGTGGCAACGTAGAATCTTGCCCAACACCCAACTACGGGAGAGCACGGCATGTGTCTTTAGAAATTCCATAGGTGAATCGGCACTCATCTCGCTTGAGATCACGGTAGCAAGATATGTCTCAAGAGGAAGCACATTGACGAGGCCCACTCCCTCCGAATCAGGCTCCGGCAGAATCTCCACACGACCGGGAAGCACACTTTCAATCGTTCTTCTCCAATGGAAATCAGTGCCGATAAGCTGATTGCGAAGCAGTGTCCTCCCGCTGTCGAGCCTGTATAATTCCGGCTTCCCATCGGTATGAATACCAACCCTTATCTCAATATCCTTCTTCATAATCTAAACCCTAACACCTAAAGCCTAAAACCTAACCTCACCCTATAATTAGGCCAATGCATCCCTCGCCCCTACAATTCCTAATTCCTAATTCCTAATTCCTAATTCCTAATCTCCCCCACTTCTCCATAAATCCGCTTAACATCCTCAGCGGTTATCTTCTCGAAATCCTCTTCTCTCGGGGTGATTATGACCCCTGCCATATCAATTGCTCCGGGGCTGACGAGTAACTGGCTCTCTCCTTCAGCGGTATAGCATGAAGGACGGTGCGCACGCCTTGGGATAGCTATTCCACGCAGTAGACCTGTGGTACGGTCGGTCCAGACATAGGTGTTGACGCGTCCGGTGTCTTTCTTCCCATCCTCATCTCTCCCAAAGGTGGAGAGTAATGTCAGAAGACTGTTCATGTCTGTGTCGTCGGGCCGGATGATGACGCTCAGGAATCGGAAGGGAAGGTCAGTTCCAAACTCATCACTCCATTTAATGTCGCCCTCTTCAGCAGAATGATATTTCTCAGCAACGCGCAGCAGCGGCAATTCAGATGCCAGAACGCCCTGGAGATGAAGATGATCGGGAGCCGAAGCACCGGCTTTCGCACCATTGAAGAATATGCAGAGATCAGGAGCGGAGGCCGCAATAAGTACTATGGCTGCCGGCGGAGCTGTCTGCGGACGGTGGTCTTTGGCAGCGATTGTGAAGTGCGTGGGGAAGATAGGGAAGGGATTGACCAGCAATTCCATGCTTCCCAAGAATTCCATGGCCGATTGCTCTTTCGGACGATTATGTGAGCAAAGGAAACAGGGACGTTTCTCAATCGCCTCCTTGCTTATATCCGCGCCGGTTGATCGTATGCGTGCAGGATTGAATTGCACTGCCACGGGCATATCTCCGAGCATCATGTTCTTGCGGCGGCAGGATGCAAGGGCATCGAAATTCTGCTTTGCAAGTGGCCATACGCTCAGTTGGTTCTCGATTAAGGAATTGATGGTTTCAAGATCGAGAGATGGCATCTTTGTATCCATGGAATTATAGAAGGGATTTTGTTGGAAAGACGGATTTTATGGAAAATGGCCTCAGAAGATAAATCTTTCAGAAGGGGAGGTCATCTTCATCGAGCGTCCGTTGGGCCTTTTCCCGGTTGGCCTTCATGCGGGCTATTATCTCCACTGAGCGGAGAAAATCTTTATATGTGTTATTGCGGTTCTGAGCCTCGATGCTGAGCGAGGCATCGGAGTTCCCCTCCCACCTTCGGCATAGATAGATGGGTTCGTAGATACGTCCTACGAGATAGTCGCGGCTGATGCGGAGGCACATGGCGTAGTCTTCGCCGTAACTTACGTCGGGGAAAAGCAATTCCCGGGCCACGGGCGTATAGTAAGCGCGTGGTGCTCCGAACCCATTGACGCGCAGTGCATTGTTGGCTCCATTGTCGATGGTCCATTCCTTATGGTCTATGACGCCGGGTGGTATGGTATTTAGCTTGAAGTCGGTCATCGTATAGCTGCCCACTACCATGGCTGCTCCCGATTCCTTGAAATTATCAACGATCTTCTGAAGCGTGGTGACGTCAGAATAAAGGTCGTCGGAATCGAGCTGCACGGCGAATACTCCGCAGTGCTCACTCTTCAAAGCTATATTCCAGCATCCTCCGATACCGTATCCTTCCTTTCCTGTCAGTGTTATCACCTTCAGACGTGGATCTGTTATGGAGGCCAGTGCTATGGAAGTGCCGTCAGTGCTTCCGTTGTCTACAACAATAACGTTGAAATTGAAAGTGGCTAACTGGCTTAGCGCGGAGTTGACAGCATTAAGGATGGTCCGCACTCGGTTTCTTACGGGTATGATGACACTTGCCATCACGGGAAAAGCGGCAAATTCGTCATCCTTTTCTTTGCTCGCATAGTTGAACGTCATCGGATACTCATCCACCAAGGCATTTATCTCGTAGAGATGGTCGGTGAGCACCTCCTCCATGGCTAACTGGTACTTGCGGTTGCGCGGGTCGACATAGTCATGTTGCTTCTCTCCGCTTTTGCGATAGTCTTCCTTATCTACGGTGTAGAGATATTCGGGCACCATTGCAATCACGTTGCCTATCGACATTCGCAGGCGCAGGGCATACCATCCTCCGTCGGGGTATTCCGAATCTTGTGCGTTGAAATCATCGGAGGCACTGAGAATATCGGCGATGTTGAGCAGGACTATCGGTCCGAAATCGAAATCATCGCGCACGGAGCCCGGCTGATAGTCTATAACGGGGTGCAGCTCTATCGATCCGTCGGCGAGACGTTCGCGATAGTGGCTGTAGGTGAGGGTGGCGTCGCAGTCGGTGGCCACTTCCACCAGACGGTTGTAGCTGTCGTCTGAAATCTCTGTGGCCCGATGGTCGAGGCTCACGAGGATAAACTGGTCAAACGGACGTTGGAGTAGTTCTTCCTTCAGTGCGTCGACGGTTGTGAATCTATATGGTGTCATTTGAAGTGTTTTGCAGGATATCGTTGATATGAGGCGGTAAGTTTTTTTGCAGGAAGGAGAGGTGGGTGCTGTGGAGGAGGTCAATCCTCTTCCACAGCATTAATAAGATCGAGAATCAGCATATGGCGCAGCTGATCATCGCTGACTGCATCAAGGGGCACACTGCTGACTGCCACTTTGCTCTTTCCTCTGCGGCTGAGGATACCGGCTCCGAGTCCTGTGTCGGAGAAGGTGAGGAGGGTAGAGCTGTCGAGGTCGCCCGAGGGGGAAAGTATGTCGGGACGCTCCACAATGTAATGGCGGTCGTTGAGTGTGTTGGAGTAGGTATAATCACGAGGGGTGATACCGCCCCCTGTCGCAGTGATGCGTCCGCTGCGCGAACGGCTCAGCGAGTCGGCGGGAGCGGCTATGCCGAGCACTTCTGAAGCGAAGAGGCGTGCATCGGGTTCCTGACGGTAGTCGTAAAGATCGGAAGCCACATATTGACCGCTTACGATAAGGTCGCCACCCTTGTCAGTGAAGGTGCGGAGGGCGGAACGGAGGGAACCTGGCACTGAGGAGTAGCGCAGTCCGCTCTTTCCGTTGCCGGTCACTGTAAGTTTTTGTTTGCCGAGAATAAGGTCTACGGTCTTATAGTCGGAAAGATTCACGCTTCCCCTCTCCACAGCTCCGGCACTTGCACTTACGAATCCACGCCCGTCAGTCTGAAGTGCCTTGCCATGATCGGCAGGGTAATCGAAGGTGTTGCCGGCAATCACTTTGTCGACGTAATTGCTTGCCGATCGCCCGAAGGATTCGCCGGCATTGCGGCGGAATTCCGTCTGATGACCGCTGAAGGAGATGTCGCGGATGTAAGGGACTCCGAAGTCGGATTCAGAATCGAAGCCAGCACGTCCGTCGCTGCTGAAGTGTGACGGACCGCTGACACGTGTGAATCCGTTGATTATCATTACGGGTGTGCGGTCGTCATCACCTTCCCTGAATGCGAGCGTCTCGCCTGCGAAGGCCACTCCCCCTTCGTTGGCTGCTATGATGCGGAAACTGTGGATCTCGTGGTCTTTCGTCTTGATGTCGAAATGTGTTGAGGCTGTCTCTCCGATCTTGTGGAAGCCTAACTCATCGCCGATCCGTTCTTCGATGATATAGCGCGTCGGCATTGCCGAGCTCTCGAGAGGATCCTCCGTGGGTGCCCAGCTGAGGCGGTAATGTCCTTTCTTCACGCGGTCGATTGCGAAATCTTTCACGGGAAGCGGCTGCACCACAAACTCCCTTCCCTTTCTCTCCGCCACAAAGCGTCCCATGGCTTTGTAGATAGCGCGGCCCACCATGAAACGGAATGCGGGGTCGAGTCCATACTGCATGTCGGCGAAGTTCTGATGGCTCATGAGTTCTATCAGGGTGGTTGGCACTTCCGGCACTCGGGCTTCCACGTAACTCTTGTCCCACATGGAGCGACGCGTCCACCGGGGCTCGAATGTCTGGCGTATGTCGGCAGTGATCTGACGCATCACCATGTCGGTGAGCATTCGTGAGTTGATGCGCGCTGTGCCATCCTTATAGCTGTCGCCTCCATTGGTGAAGTATATGCCGAGGGTTCCGACGAAACTGTCGTCGGCGCGTTTCCCGGCATCGGAATGCAGGGCGAGCACCATGTCGATGGGTATGTTGAGGCCCTCGCGCCCCGGCAGTACCCTCGATCCTCCGGCGAGATAATTCACCCAATGGCCTCGGGAGGTGTAGTCGTCCTTGTAATCGTCCGAACCATGATAGGGGGCGTAGATACGTTCGGGGATTCCGGCCCAATGAAGCCAATAACGTGCACCCTCCAGATACCGTGGCATTCCGGAAGTGCGGAATGTCGGAGCGGGACCTTTGGGCTTGAGCTCGGAAGCGGCGGGCATCGATGTGTCTGCCTTTTGATCTTCAGCAGTGTCCACATCGTCCCCCTCGTCGGTGCTGTCGTCATCATCATCGTCATCTTCTTCGGCTTCATCTATCGCTTCCTGGGCCTCTTTCTCTGCCTGCAGAAGTGCAAGGCTTGTATCGGGCGTGGAAGGATCATAGTAAACGTCGCTGCGGCGGGCGCTTCGGGCAATGTTGCCCATGCCGCCGCCTATCTTGACTGCGTCGGCGGTGACGATTTTATCGGCAGACTTATCACTGACGTTGCTGAGAGTGACGATTGGCTCGGTGTCACTGTAGCCGGCTTCCAATGGGAAGGTGCCGAGATAGATCCATGTGCCTCCTCCCATGGTCTGGTTCACCTTGAACTCTTTGCTTCCTCCTGAATAATTCACCGTATATCGGGCATCTTCCGTGGAGTTTGGAAGTGTCTTGTAGCTTATATAGACTGCATATTCCCCATCTTCAGGAATGTCGGCATACCAGGCGGCTGCCGATGGCTTGCCGGAGCGTATGGTTGTCGTCTGCCGGTAGGTGCCGTTCTCAAAGGGATTCTCTGTATCGCGGAAATCGGCAAGATCATAGATGAACCCTTCGCCGTCGCCGGTGGACCATTTTTTTGCACCGGACATCTCGCGGTAATAAGGCTGTGAGTATATCTCTCCCTCATCGTTGGTGTCGTTGTCAACTATTACCTCATGGCGGTTGATGTCTCTCTCTCGGGGCAGGAAAACATAGCCGCCGGCATTCTCGACCATCGGAACTATGAAGGGAAGCATATAGCTCATGGTGTAGGTATCCTCGATTGTCTCGAAGAGGAATCCGCGCTGCCACATCCATGCCGCACTCGAGGGCTTAAAGTAGCGGCCATGACTGTGCCAGAGCGCCACTATGTCACCCTGCATTCCCTTCTTGGCGTTGACGTAGGGTTCGGTAGCCACAACAAAGGGTATGTTCTTACGGTAGGCCTCAGGCAGTTTGTCTACTTTTGTGATGTAATAACTGAGGTTGCGGTTGCCGACATTGAGGCTGATGCTGTAGCCGCGAAGGGAGTCGGGGAGGGATTCGCTCACGGAGTTGCGGAGGTCGGTGATCAGTTCCTGAGTCACCGGCAGATATGTGAAATTCTCGTTGAGATTTATCTTTGCTGTGCGCGAACGGGAGTCGGTCTTTACGGAGTTGATGCGCAGTCCTCCGGGATTCATCTTTTCGGGGATACGTGATGTCACGTAGCTGTTCACGGCGAGTGTCAGCGAGTCGTAGCTCACTGTCTCCTTCGGAGGCTGTGGCTTGGGGGCGGTGCGTTTCTTGCTGCTTCCGCTCTTTTTCTTTGAGGATGCCTTTGAATTCTTCTTTTTGGAATTTCGGGAAGAGTTCTTCTTGCCTCCCTTCTTGCTTTTGGTGGTCTGAGTGGTGCGCGCCTTCGATTTCTTGCGTGAGGCGGCGTCGATATCGCTTATGCCGCTCACACCCGTGGCGAGGGCTGCAGCCAATAATATATATAGTAATCTGCGGGGTTTCATTATATTTTTCTCGTGGTGTCGAAAATCAATAAGACCACAAAATTAAAAAAAAATCCGCGTTCCGGCAAAAATGTTTCTTGTTTGGGAGCTCATGATTCTACATATAAACTCAAATCTAAAAAAATGAGGGACGCGCTTCGCAGCGCATCCCTCAACAATTGTAAAAGGTAATGAAACAAAAATATTACTTGTAAATATATTTCTTAGAAATAGGGTTGCCAGCCACGTAATCCGGATTGGTTGAGGATCACGTATTTGCCTCCGATCTGGTTTGCACAGTGCGGAACGTTCTTGCCGGCCATGTGAGGAGGATAGACTGCGGGTTCGTAGGTGACGGGTCCCATCTGGTAGCCGCCATGTACGTTGGTGCGGTGGATGGCGTTCTCGCAGTAATAGAGGTTGTAGATGCGGGGTGTGCCATCGGCCATGATCTCATAGTCTGCACCCCAGCAAGACATTGCGTGGCCTGCGAAGCAGATGTAGTACGGACCCTGAAGAAGAGCGTCAATGGTGAGGAGGTTGAACTTCTTGGCGGCGTCGTCGATTGTGACATCCTTCGGCAGACTGTAGTTGGAGTGATAGAACATAGTGTAGTCATACCAATCCCAGCCGTTGTTGGCCTCTTCGTTGCAGACGATGTAGTTCATTCCCTCTTCCCAGGTCATGCCGAGGAAGCCTCCTTTCCAATAGGGATAGCCGGAGCGGAAGGGGGCTCCAACGAGGTTGGCGCTTTCCGGTTTCGAAGGGCTACCGAGGAAGGGATGGTCATAATATCCGGCAAAGAACCACATGATGGTCTGATGGCAACCGCCTCCAAGGTCGGAATATCCGAAGGCATTGTTGATGAGGTCCATGATGGGTGTGGAGTAGCATTTGCTCTCTTTGGGGATAGCTTCGCCGTTGACGAAGGGGTATTCGTGACCTGTCTTGCTTACATAATCGTCGAGCCACCATTGGATGAGGCCGGAAGCCGTGCAGGCCCAGCACATGTTGCCGTCATGGTTCTCTCCGCTTGCTCCTGTCCATCCATATGGCTCAAGAGAACCGACTTTGTCTACATCGTAGAAGCCGGATGTCTTATCCACTCCGAAGGGGAAGATGGTTCCTTTCGTGCCGGGTGTGCAGTCAATGTAAGTGCGGGTGAATTGTCTTGAAGCCTTGTCAGTGGAGCCTACAGGATAGGCGGCCACAATGTAGTGGGCAGCCGGTGTCAAGTCGGTGAAGCTCTCGTCGGTGACACGGCCTTTGATCTTCTTCCTCTGTGTGGCTTCGGGGTTGTCGTTGATGTAGGAGATGAGATCCTTATCGCTGATCGCCTCCGTCGGACGCGGGATGATACCTACATAATATTCTCCCGAGTAGCCTGACACGGTGTAGGGGATAGTGGTGGAGGTCACTTCTCCGGCAAGGATGCGGGGCATCTGGAGCGAAGGATCAACGGCCGCAACTTCAAATGTAGCCGTTGCTGGAAGTGATTCCTTATAGGACTGGGTGTTCTCCGGCACAGCCACTACGGTGTAGGTGTGGGTACCGGCCTCAAGACCATCAAGCACAACCTCAGTCGATTTGTCGAGCGTAGGTTCGTTGTCGTCAAGCTGATGACGGTATTGGCCGGCGTTGGCAACACTTGTCCAGGAGATTGTCACTTCTCCGGTAGTGGCGGGAGTGACTGTGATCTCGGGAGTGGCCAGATATTTCTTTATGCCTCCGGTCTTCTCTTCCTGGAAGGAGATCTTTTCGATGGATTCGGTGTCGAATATGGTTTTTTCACCCTCCTTGTTGGTGACTACCAAAGTGAACCAAGGAGCGAGAAAAAGCAGTGAGGCACCTATGCTTGTAGATAATCTCATTTCTTATAGAGTTTAAAGTTCTTTACTGCGTTCACTGAAATGATGCATACAGTGCCGCGTGCTATTTCTGTAAGGTCAAGTGTGGCGCAGCCGTCAGCTCCGGCTATCGCGGTCTGGAGAAGCATTCCCTCGATGGAGTACAGGGCTACATTCCCGCCGGCATTGAGACCACGCACAGTGGCTTCCGAAGGGTTGGAGAGGTCGAGCGCAATGTTGTCTTCCACAGTGGCTGCCACTCCGACTTGTTCGCCGAAGGAGCCGAAGTCGATCTCCTTCATCTGGAAGATGTTCTTGAAGTCGTTGCATTCCACAATGCACTGGTCGCCGTCAAACGTAATGACTGGCTCGTCGTTAAGAAGGAAGGAAACGGGCTCTCCCTCCTTGAAGTTGAGGATAAGTGCATATTTCCCCGATGCAGTCTTTTCAGCGGGAAGGTTGAAAGTGACACTCTCGATGGTCTCCGTCTTGATTTTGGAGGAGTTGCCTTCCTTCTGGTCGATGGTGAGCGTATAGCCCTGGGCCAGAAGCAACAGAGGCACGGCGATGGAAGTTACCGTTGTCATGATGGTATGATGTTTTACTTTTTTTACAATAAGTGGTCGGCTATTAACTAACGCAAAGTTACTCAAAAAATTTGGTTTTTTCAAGTTTCTTCGTTCTATAATCGTATCCTCTAATTCAAAAATATTCGTCTTGACGAATAAAGACTCCGTATCCCGCTTTTGTAAATCCCGGGATACGGAGCCTTTTTATGTTGGATGTCGGAGACTCTTGCTTCGCTTTGCTTTTAGCTTATTCGTCGCCGTCGGCAGGGGCCTTGGGGAGTGTACGGTGGAGGAAGTACCAACCCAAGAGGCCGGCGATGAAGCTGCCAACCACAACTCCGAGTTTCGCATTGTTGAGCAACGGAAGAAGCAGCACGTCACCAGTGCCGAAGGAGAGGTTGGCGATGAAGAGGGAGACAGTGAAACCGATACCACCCAAAAGGGCTACTGAAGCCATCATCTTCCAGTCTGTCCCTTCAGGCATGGGCGCAAGTCCCATCTTTACCGTCAGCCAGCTGAAACTCAGGATACCGATGAATTTACCGACCACCAGACCGAGTACAATCGCCAGGCTCACCCCCTGGAAGAGACTGCCCATGTCGAGATCTCCAAAGAATATGCCGGCGTTGGCGAAAGCAAAAAGTGGCACTATAAGATAGTTGACTATCGGATGCAGGGAGTCTTCCATATCCTGCAGCGGGGAGATCACTTTGTCGGAGGCCGACTCTATCTCTTTCAACCAGTTCATCTGGTCTTTGCTCAATATAGTGCGCGATGTCAGCCGCTCTTCATCTTCATGGCTGAAGCGGTTGATGTCCCCTCGGATTATCTTGATGTATTTACTCGGAGCATATACTGGTTTTGCAGGAACACAGAAGGCTATGAGCACTCCGGCTATTGTGGGGTGGATTCCTGCATTGAGGAATAGGAACCATATGAAAGCCCCCACTCCGAGATAGAAGATCTTGGTCTGGATGCCCAGCTTGCCACCTATGAATAGGATTACCAGCAATCCGGCGGCTATGGCCAGCATCGTGAAGTTTATATGGGTGGAGTAGAATAGGGCAATTACAAGAATACCGCCTATATCGTCTACCACGGCAAGCGTGGTCAGGAATATCTTCAGGCTGATTGGCACTCGGTTGCCGAGCATCGAGAGCACACCGAGCGAGAAGGCGATGTCTGTGGCCATAGGGATGGCGGCTCCGGTGGCGTAGTCGGTGCCATGACCAAGGATCATGAAGATAACAACCGGGAATATCATACCTCCGATGGCTGCCATGATTGGAAGCAATGCCTTCCTGAAGGAAGATAGCTCGCCGACGAGCACCTCTCGCTTAATCTCCAGACCGATCGTGAAAAAGAGCACGGCCATCAGGGCATCGTTGATGAATCCCATGATGCTCATCGGATGCCCTTCATGGCTGAAAAGATTGAACCCTCCCACCTGAAGGGCAATCTCGTGAGTCCACATCGAATTGTAGATACCCGTCAGGCCTGGGATATTTACCACAATGAGCGCAAGCGCCGTGGCTGCCATAAGCACATTGCCACCGCTCGCATAATTCCTCAGCGTCTTCCGCGCTGTATAAAATACGTTTGCCATAGTTTATCTGTCATAGTTTATAGTTTTCATCTACAAACTATAACAACCATAGTCCAATTTATTTTTTTTGCCAGCTTATCAAGTTAGTTTCGTAACAGCGACGAACCGCTGTCGGCATTGTTAAGATTGCGTCGGGTGGTGCGGAAGAGGCTACCGAAGTTGGTGGTATAGCTGATCTCCAGTGTCACCATGTTGCTGTTGTGGGTGATGAAGCGATAGCCGTGTGAGGGATTGACGGAGGAATAATTCCAGGAGGGATAGCGGGTTCCCTTCTTGTCGAACATATAGAACCAGCTGGCTCCCACTGTCCAATGCGAATTAGGTTTCCACTCCACCTGCAGGGCATCCCCATTTTCATCCTTGGCCACGGTATGGCCGTAAAGAGTCTTGCCGGGTATTGATCGCCAATATGAAATCGTAAACGGTCCTTTGTTCCACCATAAGCTGAAGCTGGCGGAAAAAGAGGTCAGCCTGTGGCTCCAGTCTGCCCCGGCATCCCGATAGTGAGAGAGTTGAAGGTAGATGTTGGCTCCGAATCCGTGGATATCAGATAATCCTAATGTAAGGTCGGTCTCAAAATTCTTGAGGTAGCGGGAGTTGATCGGTTGCGACAGGAAGAGTCCGTTGCTGATATATCTTACATCTTCAATGAAGCAATTTTTTGTGTTGGCATATAATGCCAGGAGGGAGGCGTTAAACTTCCTGTAAGTATAGTCCACTCCTGCTGAGTAGTAGAGGCGTTCGGCCACTTTCAAGTCGGGGTTTCCGTTCGATGCGAGGTAGGGAGTCTGCTGCTGCGGATAGTCGGTAAGGATAGATAACGAGGGGATGATGGGCGTGTAACGGAAAGCGCCTTTCACATTCCACCCGTGGCCGATGTTCCATTGTACATAGGCACTGCTCAGGTTGCGGATATAATGACGACGGTTGACGTCGTTGTGTATCCAGAAAAGTTTCGCTCCTGTGGATAGAGAGAAATACACTCTCCCGACGCTCTGGTCGAGGTGTGCGTAGACATAATTGTTATTCTCGGTCAGAATCGGTCGGTAGTCTGACAGGAGATACTTGTTTACACTGTGGGAAAGAGTGTTCTGATAACCTCCCGACAGGGAAGTCTTCTCACTGAAGATGTGGGAGTAAGTGATTTCTGAGATTAGGGAACGTCGGCGGCTGTCAACATCCATCTTGTAGGACTCCTGCTCTCCATTGGAGAAGGTGTAGTCGTTTTCACGAAGATAGTCGCTCGAACTCAATGTGCCCACCACCTGCACCTCCATTGAGTTTCTGTCGTTGAAGTCCTGGCGCAGGAACAGGTCGAGCGAGGGGGAGATGTCTTTCCCTTTGTTGAGGTCTTTGTTGTCATACTCCCCGATGGCGGAGTCGAAGGTATGCGCAATCGAGCGGCTCTTGTTGTAGTTGGGGCGCAGGGAGAGGGTGGCCGAGAATAGGGTTTTTGCACTCGGACTGAAATCATACTTCAGCCTTACGTTATGGTAATGATAATAGAAGGGGGTGCGCTTGTGGATGTTGAGGTTGACGTCAATATCGTCAGCAATGTAGCTCTCCGTTATATCATCATAGACATCCTGATAATTGCGCCATGAAGGGGTGTATTGCAGTGAGAACTGCGAAGGCCCCTGATGGTAGGATGCTTTGAGGTTGGCGTCGAGGAAAGCTGTGGTCACTGCGCTCCTCAGCCAGGTGTAGACCTGACCTCCGTCGTTACGCTTTTTCAATGTGATGTTCAAAAAACCGGAGTTGCCCGAATCCGCATAGCGTGCTGGAGTGAAACGGGAATATTCGATTTTCTCAATGTCTTTCGGTTCCAGCGCATTGAAATCCTCGAGCGTGGAGGGCACACCGTTGATGAGGATTACCGGACTCCCTCCATCTACGCTCACCGTTCTGTTCACCGGATTCGCAAGAAGTCCGGATAAAGGTAGCTTCTGAAGTAATGCGAGGGATGTGGCGGAGGATTTGACATCGGCACCCGAAGGATAGACAATCGTCCTTCCTTTTGAGTGAGTGACGGCGTTGGCGGTCACACTCACCTCCTCAAGCATCACGGCATCATCAAGATAGATTTTTCCAAGATTCAGGCTTTTTCCTCCGGCCTCAATAAGGATATCGGTTGGCGAAAAACCTGCCATTGATATTTCGAGTGTCAACGGCGAACGATCTTCTGTTTCAAGTATGAATCCTCCCTGCGCATCGGCTGCCGTTCCAGAAAGAAACTTCCCATCGGCAAGCAGTCGGCAGTCGGCACCAACGACGGCGGTGGAGTCATTGGAGGAAAGCACTAACCCTTGCACAGTCCTTGCCTGCACTTCTGTGCCCAACATGCCCGCGCACGCAAAGAGTCCACCGACCAAGAGCCCTCTTGCCGTAGCCCAGCTTACCCTCTTCTTCACAATCCATCCCTTGATTTCCACTTTTCTATCCTTGTTATAAATCGTTGTCATAATCTTGGGTTTTTCAATCAAATACTCGGTTATTTCCTTATCCCGCTATTTCCTAATCCCGCTCATCCATTTTTTTCCTAATATCCTTACTCCGTTCCTAATCTTTCAGAATATGTCCCTGCTCTTTCAGAATCCGCCCCTACTTCTTAAGAAATCTGTCCATGATTCTTCAGCGCATATATGGCGGTTGCTCATATCTCGGACGTCACAAAATTAAGCAAAAATTGTGAGAATTAGCACAAGCGAACATAATATTCCTATCTAACTCTCACTACATCAAGGTTTAACTCTCACAACATCAATGTGATTGTAGGATTTGGAATTAATATTGGGAGTCGTGTGCAGTATTTTACCTTCCGTCAGAATAAGGGTGTCTCCGTGCATTGTAGATGTTACATCCTCTCCGTTGTATAATACCTTATAGTTGATGTTCTCTTCAATTAGGGAAGAGGTGTCGATACGAACCCTTAGTGGAGTTATGAGGACGTGATGGTCTTCACGGGAGGGGTTCTGAACTGAATCAGTCAGGGGCCATAGAGAAAAGTCACTTCTCCACTTCATCTCATCACTTCCATCTTCTTTGAATCCAAAATAGTGAGGGACTGTGATGCTATTCTCGTAATATTGTTCAGCCTCTCCAAAGGCTATACCCACACGGCCTTCCATCTCTTTTGGAGTATATTTCAGTAAGATTTCAGGTCTATTGCCCATTTCAATTCCAATCCACGGAATTTTTGTGGTGCCAAATATGCTCTCAAATCCCATAATGACAGCTCTCGGCGTACTATCTTCATCAAGATAAAGCAGGAACGTATTATTGTCTTTAAATGCATCACTTCCTATAACTTCATGGCCTGTATAAATTGTTAAAAACCTGATTGCACAGTCCTTAAATGCTTCATTGTCAATATACAGCACGCAAGAGAGATCGATCTCCGACAAATTGCGGCAACCCTCAAATGCTCCCCTCCCTATCTCCTTCAGGGTCTGCGGAAAAATTATGCTGCGCAAGTCGGTAAAAGCGAAAGCCTGCCTACCGAGTGTCCGCAGATCTTCCGGCAGATTGACATGACGAAGATAAGGCATCGTGATGAAAGCCCTCTCATCGATATGCCGTATTCCGTCTGGGATCGTTATGCTGTCAGGTGCATTTTGACGCGATGGCCAGAGACAGTAGGGAGCAATGCGATTGATTATGTACCGGTGGCCATTATTGCAGATGGTGTCGGGAAATGAATTTCCGTTAAATTCTGCCACACCCAGCAGAGTAGCCTCACCAGTGGACGGATTGATCCTACATATCACTCCGTCCTGCATTATGATCTTGGCTAAGTTATCGTTAGCATTATCCCTCTTTGCCTTAATTGTTGGAGTACTGAGGGCAGCCACCAATACCATTGCTAATGAAGCAACAGTCGTTAGCATTCTTTTTTTCCGCAAGTTCATAATCTTTATTCCTCCAGTGTTATCTTTAATCTATTATAGGTGGGAGCTTTTCCCGTCTTCCAATCTTCCATACTGAAGACTTTTCCTCTATCCAAGGCAAATTTGCCATCTTCAAGTGAAGAAGTTATGTCCTCATCATTATAGAATATCCGAAGTTTATTACGTTGCTCTTCTGAAATGAGGCTGAAATCTGGCCGAAAGACAATTGGATGGAGCAAGCGAGTTTTGCCATTTATCGCAGAAGTAGTGTCAGATTCTGTTAAGGCCCAAAGATCTAAGCCGGGCTGCCACAATCCCTCCTTCTCACCTGTCTGCTCAAAGGAGAAGTATAGCGGCACGGGACTCTCTTTAAGGTGAATCATGACACGACCATCGAACGCCTCCGGCATTTCAGACTGGTATCTTGCCTTCAAGTTAGGATTTAAAAACTCCGAAGCACATGCTACGAACGGTATAGGCTCAGGTCCAAATGTAATGAAAAAATTGCTCACAGGATTTACCTCCAGCGGAGATAGCTGCAGGAAATGGAGGTCGCAACCCCAAAAGGCTTGATTACCGATAAGACGCGTATTAGACGGGATTTCCACCCACTTGAGTTCATCGCAGTTCAGAAAACATTCAATCCCAATCACCCTTACATCCCCAAGGGTAACACTCTCTAAACTCCTACAGTAAGCAAACGCATTAGATTTAATATCCATTACAGAGGGAGGTATATTGACCTCCACAAGATCACTATTAAGAAACGCATTACTCCCAATAGTTTTGACGTTGAGAGGAAAAACTACATGTTTCGCATGTAACCTATGTTTATCAATAGGGTCATGAGTGAAATATTCCCAAAGATATTCAAAATCCTCATGTATAAACAGAGTGTCACCTAAATTGTAAAGAAAACTCTGATAAGGACGATAATAACCATTATAAGGAGGTTGTAAAGAGCTCTGGGATGATGTGTTTTCATCACCTATATAAAAAGGATAATAATCATGATCCCTCCTATAATTCCTTTGCTCCATGTCAAGATATTCGCATAAATCTTGAGCCGATATTGTGAAAAATATTGAGATGAATGCAAAAAAGGATAGAATTGCCTTCAATTGTCGTCTGCCTTCCATTATTGCTGTTATAATATTTTTTTACAGTGAAATTACCGATATTAGAGTGAGTTTAATATCTATTCCTCAATTACTACATCAATATAATTGTAGGAACTACTTTCAGTATGAATGTTTGAAATATAACCAAACCTAATGTATAAATCCGACTCGGTTTTCTCAATAAAATCCATTCTTTTTCCTTCGGTAAGGATGAGGGTATCACCATGCATTTGTGAGGTGACATCTTCTCCATTATAAAGCACCTTGTATTTGATATTTCTATCCACTAAATCAGATGTGTCAATCCTTACACGGATCGGTGTTATGAAGACCTGATAGCCCTTCCGGGAGGGAATTTTTGAAGCATCTGTCATTGGCCATAGTGATGTGTATCTTCTCCATTTCATTTCATCACTTCCATCTTCATTAAATGAAAAGTAGTAAGGCACAGATAAGTTGGCTAAATGCTTATAGGGGCTTCCAAAAGTAATTCCCGTACGGCCTTCAATAATCTCAGGTGCGGAAGAGTATAGAATGTCGGGGCTGCTACTCATCTCACATCCCAACCATGGGATGTGAGATGTACCGAAAATACTCTCGAAACCCATTAATATAGCCCTCGGACTATATGTGCCGTCAAGCCAGAGAAGGAATATGTCATTGCCTTTAAACGCATCTCGTCCTATCACTTCGTTGCCAGTATAAAAAGAGAGAAAACGGATAGCACAGTCCTTGAACGCTTCGTTGTCAATATACATAACGCAAGACAGATCGATTTCTGACAATTTATGGCATCCCTCGAATGCCCCTCTCCCTATCTCCTTCAGGGTCTGCGGAAAAATAATGCTGCGCAAGTCTGTGAAAGCGAAGGCCTGGTCCCCGAGAGTCAGTAGTCCCTCTTGTAGATTGACATGACGAAGATAAGGCATGGTGATGAAAGCCTTCTCGTCAATATATCGGATCCCGTTTGGAAGTGTTATGCTGTCAGGAGCGTTTTGGCGTGCAGGCCAGAGGCAATAGGGAGCGATCCGGTTGACAATATACTGTCTGCCATGATTGAAAATGGTGTCGGGGAAAGAATTTCCGGTAAATTCACTAACACCCAAAAGAGTTGCCTCTCCAGTGGAAGAGTTAACCCGGCATATCACTCCATCCTGCATGATGATCTTTTCTAAGCTATCGCTCGCACGCTCCCCCTTTGCCTCAATTGTTTGAATGGTGAGTGTCGCCACCAATATAATAGATAGTAGGGTAGCAGTCGTAAGTAAATTTTTCTTTTGCAGGGCCATAATCTTTATTCTCCCAGAGTTATTTTTAATCGATTATAGATTGGAGCATTTCCTGCCTTCCATTCTCCTATATTGAAGGCATTTCCCTTATCCAAAACTAATTTCCCATTTTTAAGAGTAGTCGTTATGTCCTCTTCATTATAGTATATCCGAAGCATTTTAAGTTGTCTTTCTGGAATGAGACTAAAATCTGGTCTAATGATGACGGGATATTTAAATGAAGTTGCTTCATTTGTCTCAGAAGTATTTTCTGAGTTTGTAAAAGCCCAAAGATCTATGCCAGGTTGCCACAATCCCTCCTTCTCACCTGTCAGTTCAAAAGAGAAATATATCGGCACTGGACTCTCTTCAAGGTGAATCATCGCTCTTTGTACAAAGACCTCAGGCATATCTGACTGATATTTTGCCTTTACTCCCGGATTTAGAAACTCTGAGCTGCAGGCAATGTAGGCAATAGGCTTTTTCCCAAAAGTTCTAAAGAAGTTGCCCACGGGATTTACCTCAGTCGGAGACAGTTGCACAAAAAACAGGTTGCATCCCCAAAAGGCGTGATTACCAATAAGACGCGTTTGCAACGGAATATCTACCCATTGAAGGTTCCCGCAGTTCTGAAAACAACCAATCCCTATTATCCTGACGTCCCCAAGGTTTAGTCTCTTAAGGTTTCTGCATAAAGCAAACGCATCAGTTTTTATATCCACTACCGATGCTGGAATATCCACTTCTACAAGTCCACTTTTATAAAATGAGTAAGCACCTATTGTCTTTATTCCTTCTGGAAAAATAACATAACGTGAATGTAACTCTTTCCCTGGGGTCGCTCCAACTGGAATGAAGGCAAAGTAATCTCTAATAAATTTTAATTCTTTTGGAAGAATAATAGTATCACTCGCCTCACTCCAAATATTATAATTTTCTTCAATGGTAACCTCTCGTTTGGATTTTTTAGATAACTTCTTTTCTTGGTCTGTAAGAATTATTGGATAAAGATCATGTTCTCTTCTTTTATTCTTCTCCTCATGACATTGATAAGTGGATAATTTCTGTGGAAATATATCTAAAAATACACTTGATAAACATATAAAACCTAAAGTTTTTACGATACTGATATGTTTCATAAACTTAAAGATAATAGTTAGTAGAGGTAGTAAACTAACAAAAAAATCAGAATGGTTCCTTCTCGAGACAACTCTGCGTCAGTTCGAGTTCTTCTTGTGAGCATCCCGAAAGGACGAGTCCCGCAAACAGAGCCATGAATAGAAATTTAAGTTTCTTCATGATTTGATGATTTTGGGGTTTATAAATAGGGGTTTATAGATAGTTTGGTTTACAGAGAACTGTTTCCATCGAAGCCTTAAGTTTGGTTGGAATGAGACTTCGAGACCAAAAGGATTGAATTCAGTCGTAAAGTTACGGATAATTTGTTGTTCTTCCAAATTAATTGACATTTTTGTCAAAAAAATCCCGACAGATATATAATTGTGTCTGTCGGGAAATTTTTATGTCGTGGTGTGTATATGGTTATCTCACAACAATTTTGTGTGTTTCAGTGCCGTGGCGCAGGATGTAGATGCCGGGGGAGAGGGGTTCGCTGCAGGGGAGTCCGTTGAGGTCGTAGATGGTGACTTCGGGCTCAAGGTTTGTATTTGCCGACAACTGGCCAACGGAGGATGCGAGGCGGTCGATGTGGAAACGGATGATGTCGGAAACCGAACTTCCCCCCTTGTAGATGTAAGCCATGTAGTAGCCATCCTTCAGGTCGGAGAGGTCTGTGGTCAGCGTTACCTCCTCCTTGTCGCCTCCAATAAGGTAGAGACGGGGCGTGGAGTGATGATAGTCGGCATATCCTCCGTCGCCCGGGAAGACGTAGAGGGTAAGGTTGTCATAAAATAGACCGGATGTGCATTCTACGGTAAAACTGAATTTCACTTCCTCAGGGAGTATGATGGGGTCTTTCTCGTCAAGTCGGAAGTCAGTAACCTTGATTTCCGTTTCGGCTGTAAGGATCTCCACCGTCACAGCTATCGGTTGACTGACATTGCGTCCTGCTTCGTCGCGGAATACGAGCTGATAATCTCCTGCTGGAAATTCTTCATCTTTGAGTGCAGAGAAATCGGCGATGTAATCTGAAATAGTCTGCTCCTGTTTCCCCATTACGTCAAGCGGTCGGAACTGCGATTTGGCAACTTCCTTTCCCTCGGCATTAAGGATTACAGGGGTAACTGAGCCATAATACTCAGAGTCACTGGAATTAGTGGCTTTGAAGGGCATAGGAAATTCTCGGTCGCGATAGATTACGGTTGGTTCCTTCACAAGTTCAATTGTCACTTCTGCTGCCTGTTCGTCAGCAAATGTAGCTATACCATCCTCAACAGTGGCAGTGATCTCGGACGCATAACCTACGGGCATCCTGACATCCGTCCATCTGCCGTCGGCATGCAGTGCGGGGGTAATGATGTAGGTGCCGTCGGGAAGATCAGGGAATTTCACCTCGATGTTGCGTCTACCGTCGTCCGGATGATAACCACCTACTCCGGGACCTTGGGCAAAGACCACATCGCTGCCGTCTGAGGATTTGAATCTCATTCCAAGACGCGAATCGTCAGGAAGATTAGCGAGACTGTAATTGAAGTAAAGGCCCGAAGCGGAGAAATCTTCTCCAACTTTTACACTCTTCTGTTCAGCCTCAAATGACTCGGTGTTATACATGATGTAGACCACCTTGTCGCCTGCTTCAGCCGGTCGCACACCGAGTGTGGCTATCTGACTCGAGTTGAAACCGCCCGCTCCACCGCCTACACCGAGATCATCGGGATTGAGGGCCGTCAGCAGGAAGTAGCCGTTGCTGAGGCCTCCCCAGCCCCAGTTGAAATGGAAGAAACTGTCGGTGCTGTAGCCGTCGCAGATAAACTGATGACCGCCCGCAGTGCCGGCGCCGCTGTAGAGTACAGGCCGGCCTTCGGCCAATTCATCGTAAATCATCTCTTCCCATTCATAATAGCCGTAGAAGACGCGGTTTGGCATCCATAGAGACGGGGAATAGTCGAATATATTGATGAGGGATTCTCCCATCAGGGTGGTGGCTGCCCCGCTTCCTCCCGGTTCGTAGTGCATGTCGACGCTTATGCCGCAGCCCAACATCAGCTCGGCCACAGCATGCTTCTCTTCAGCAGTGCTCTTGGAGTCATAACGGTCGGTCATCAGATCCCATTGAAAATCTGTCGATTCATAATCGAAAGTCAATTCTTCCTCACCGGGTCGCCATAAGTAGGAATGTGTCCCTTTGCCATGTACGGGATAATTATAGAATTTGAGCACCTGAGCCATTGCTGTGGCCACGCAACCGGTCACTGTCTCATGTCCATCTACCTTCGGGCAGAGTTCGTTGTAGGGCGCTTCCTGGTTCCACTCTGTCTTGATGAGCGGTGAGATAGGGGAGCGGTTTACGCGTGCCGCCTCCAAAGTTTCATTGGCTCGTTCTCCGGCATTCTTGTTTTCACGCAGGTAATCTATTTCCCGGTTATAGTTGCCAAGCCATTCAACGAGTGCCGGATTCTCCTGCGGCGAGAACTGGCCATTGTCTGAATAAGCAAGCAACGCAGGGGCTGCATCGTCAGCTGGAAGGATTACATAACCGTCTCCATGCGAGAAGACATATAGATTACCGATGGTCTGTTGGAGTGAATAGGCGGACGTAACGCTGCCTGACTTCACAATCTTTTTTACTGACGGGGAAGCCGTAAGGCGTTCGAGGGCCTGTTGCGGCGTGAGGCTCGCTGCCTGCGAGGCCACAGCGAAAAACAGCAGTGGAAGTGATAGGTAGTGGTGTCTCATAGTAGAATAGTAAGGGTGAAAAACAATATTGTCAGATCCTTTATGGGGAACCGTTTTTCTATCTAAACAAAATTTTAAAGAGAAAATATGTGACGGAGAAAAAAATTTTGAAGACCTCTATCAAATACAGTGTCCAAGGCTCTGGAATATGAATAGGAAAACTCAAGCAATGTGTCGGATGAGCATATTATTGAAGATTTATTTGCGAAAATGGTTGCTGTTTGAAAAATTTGTTATAAATTTGTCACGTTGAATTGCCAAGTGTCTGAAAGATGAGGTAATTCAAACGGTTTCAACAATAACATCAGAAAGTTTAACCCAAATATTGTTTTATGAAGAAATTCTTTACTCTTGCAGGAGGTTTGCTCATGGCAGCTTCCTCCATTGCGCAGGCACAGGGAAACCTGCCTGACGCCCTCTATCTCGTGGGTTCCTTCAACGAATGGACAGTTCCGGCCGATGGTGGCACGAACTATGCCCTCACTGATCCTGACGGTGATGGCATCTACACCGGTGAGTTCACTATCGAGGACACTGAACTGCAGTTCAAGGTGTTCGATAGCGCAACAGCCGGTTGGGAAGACACTGAGAATTATTTCGGCACGTATTACTGGTCAAGAATCTTCAGCGACCAACCTGCCGAATTGCCGCTCGCGTCCTCCTATTCCGGCAACATCGTCATTACCAATTGGAAAGGAGGAAAAATCTCAGTTTCTGCAGAAAAGAAGACCAATGACACTGATGTTGAGGATCCTACCTATTGGGAACTTACCCTTGCTTCCTCCACCCAGCCTCTGTCTACGGAGACTGTGCCCCCAACCAAGCTCTATATGATAGGATATATGCAGGATTGGGACATCTTCTCCGGAAACTATGCTTTGGAAATGGTGGAACCGCAGGTGTTTGAGGCCACTTTCGACATCAATGCCGTAAGCGACTATCCCTACTTCCGTTTCTATACCGAACTCGGTGACTGGAGCTACGGTTGCATATCTGTGGTGCGTCCCCAGGATTATGAGGATGTGGAATACAACCTGCCTCTTGACCTCTCCGATGGCCCCGTGACTACCCCCTGCGCTTATGGCGAAAATGGCAACTGGTCGCTCGCTGGCTGGGATGGCGGTTCGCTGAAGATCCGTGTTGACCTCAATAAGATGGAGGTGACTTTTGAGAAAACCGAAGCTCCCAAGGTGGAGCAGATCTACCTCGTTGGTTCGATGCAGGGCTGGAACATTAACCAAAGCAACCTCACCCTTGAGGGCATCGGTGAAAACGTATATCGAGGTGTCTTCGCAGTTGAAGAGGGTTCCATCTTCCGTTTCTATACTAAGCTCGGGGATTGGGATGCGTACTCCATCGGTTCGCAGGCGAATGATTCTCCCATCGCTCTCGACGAGTCAATTGCCGACATCGAGAATACTGTAACCTCCAACTGTGTCTGGGGCAAAGGCTCCTGGACCATCACCAAATGGAACGGCGAAGGTGAACTCGAGGCTGTGGTCGACCTCAACAAGATGCAGGTCACCTTCACCCATCTGGACCCCTCGTCAGTCAATGGAATTGAAAACAACGCTGCCGAATCCATCTACTACGACCTCTTCGGACGTCGCGTCCTGAATCCCGACCGCGGCATCTACATCCGCACCAACGGTTCCAAAACTGAAAAGGTAGTGCTCTAAGCTCTGTTATATTGGCCTTAGCACCCACATACACTGAAACTCTAATTCTATTCAGAGAATCATCAAAAAGGCAGGAGCCTGCCAGACAAACCGTCTGGCAGGCTCCTGTTATGTTTGGGGTTGTCCCTCTTCAGGATTATTTACCGCAGGGGAGAGGGCAGCGGGGCTGGAGCTGTGTGAAGAAATCGTTGCCTTTGTTGTCTACGAGGATGAAGGCGGGGAAATTCTCCACTTCGATCTTCCAGATGGCTTCCATGCCGAGCTCAGGATATTCGAGGAGCTCTACGTTCTTGATGCTGTCTTTGGCAAGGATAGCGGCCGGACCGCCGATAGAGCCGAGATAGAATCCGCCATGCTTGTGGCAGGCGTCTGTCACCTGCTTGGAGCGGTTGCCTTTGGCTATCATCACCATCGAACCGCCGGCAGCCTGGAACTGGTCGACATAGCTGTCCATGCGGCCTGCTGTCGTAGGACCAAACGAACCGGAAGGCATTCCTTCAGGTTTCTTTGCCGGACCGGCGTAATAGATCGGGTGGTCCTTGAGATAGTCGGGCATTGGCTCGCCAGCATCAAGACGTTCCTTGATCTTGGCGTGAG
>CAZPQD010000037.1:0-25858 GCA_964588625.1 uncultured Sangeribacter sp.
GAGGGGATGTTTAACATTTTGGGGAGCGGGGTTGTTGTGAAGGTAAAAGGATTATTGAAAATGGCAAAGCAAGTTAAGGCGAAGAAGGCGTTGGGACAGCATTTCCTGACGGATCTGGATGTGGCCCACAGGATTGCGGACACTATCTCTGCGCAGGAACTGCCGGAGGCTTCCAAGAAGTATGGGGAGTTGCCGGTACTGGAGATTGGACCGGGCATGGGTGTGCTCTCCCGTTTCCTCATGGAGAGCGGCCGCGAAGTGAAGGCGGTGGAAATCGACCATGAGAGTGTGGATTATCTCGCGAAGGTATATCCGCAACTTCCGGTGGTGGAAGGTGATTTCCTGCAGATGGATCTCGACACTCTCTTCCCGGGGGAGTTTGCCCTTATCGGCAATTACCCTTACAATATCTCTTCGCAGATCTTCTTCAAGGTGCTTGATAACAGGGAGAAGATTCCGGTAGTGGCCGGTATGCTGCAGAAAGAAGTGGCTGAACGTATATGTGCGCGCCCGGGAGGAAAAGTTTATGGCATCCTGTCGGTATTGCTTCAGGCATGGTATGATTGTGAATATCTCTTCACTGTTCCTCCCACTGTATTCTCGCCGCCGCCTAAGGTGGAGAGTGGTGTGCTTAGGCTTGTGCGCAATTCCAGGGAGTCGCTCGGAGTTGATGAGCGAAGATTCAAGATGGTGGTGAAGACTGCCTTCGGCCAGCGCCGCAAGACTTTGCGCAATTCGCTCGGCGGACTGCTTGGTCCGGACAATCCGTTGCTTGCCTCGCCTTTGATGGCGCTTAGGCCGGAACGGCTTAGCGTTGAGGATTTTATTGAGATAACTAAGGGGGTTAGGTTTTAGGTTTTAGGGGTTAGGCGTTAGGCAATTAAAAGAAAGGCAGGTGGGCGCACCTGCCTTTCTTTTAATTCTTTTCTTGTTGTTTTTTCCGGGCGCTTCGCACCCGGTTAACTGAAGTTCAGCCCCTCCGGGGCTACACGGACGGCACTTTTCGCGCGGGCGTTGAAGCACTCGGGAGAGCGAACATCCCAGTCCGGATCAGACCATCGATACGGGGTGAAGTGCTCGGGAGAGCGATCCTCCCGGTCGGAAGAGAGCTTTTAGTCTACGTCGACTTCGAAGTCGTCGCCGAAGAGGTCGTCGGAGTCACTTTCGGCTCCTCCCATATCGTCGTCGTCATCGTGGTCGTCGTCAGTGCTTTCCGCGCTCTTGGTGGAGATGGGGATGTTGCGTTTCTCGCCTCGTTTGGCGTTGACTGCCTCCTTTATTTTCTCCGAAAGTTCGTCGAAGAGTTCGGGATTGTCGGCTATGACCTTCTTCACGGAGTCCCGTCCCTGGCCGAGCTTGGTGCCGTTATAGGAGAACCATGCGCCCGACTTCTTGACGATACCGAAATCCACAGCCATGTCAAGCACTTCCCCGGAGCGGGAGATTCCTTCGCCGAAGATCATCTCGAACTCTGTCTTGGCAAAGGGAGGCGCTACCTTGTTCTTCACTACTTTCACCTTGGTGATACGGCCTACAGGATTGTCATTCACCTTGATTATCTGGCCCGGTTTGATCTCTATGCGCACGGAGCTGTAGAACTTCAGGGCGTTGCCGCCTGTGGTGGTCTCGGGATTACCGAACATCACTCCGATTTTCTCACGAAGCTGATTGATGAAGATGCAGCATGTGCGGGTGCGGGCAATGGTGCCTGTGAGCTTACGCATAGCCTGCGACATCAGGCGTGCGTGCAGACCAACATTCTTATCTCCCATCACACCCTCTATCTCCGCCTTAGGCGTAAGGGCAGCCACGGAGTCGACAACGAGAACGTCGATGGCTCCGGAATTGATAAGCTGCTCAGCGATGTCGAGGGCTTGCTCACCATTGTCAGGCTGTGATATAAGAAGATTATTGACGTCTACGCCGAGTTTTTCAGCATAAAAACGGTCAAAGGCGTGCTCCGCGTCTATCAGGGCGCAGATGCCACCCTGCTTCTGTGCCTCAGCAATGACATGGATAGCCACTGTTGTCTTACCGGAGGATTCCGCTCCGAATATCTCTGTGACCCTTCCACGGGGAAGGCCGCCTACTCCAAGTGCGAAATCAAGACCGAGCGAACCTGTGGGTATCACCTCAACATCCTCCACAGGATTGTCGCCAAGACGCATGACGGTGCCTGCGCCGAAGTCCTTATCCAGATGAGCCAAAGTCATCTTAAGGGCCTTCTTCTTCTCCTCTGCATCGTTGATGCGGGTGGCCAGAACTTTCTTTGATTGTTTTTTTGCCATATTTCGTGTTATTTTATTTTCCCTTTGTGTTTTCTGCTGCAAAGTTACAACCCCACTCCCCTTTTTCCTAATTTTTTCTCACTTAAATGACCCTCCGACCCTCTTAAATATTCTTAACAAAATGGCCGGACTGCAAAAAAGTTGCACTCCAGCCCTTCTAACTTCCTACTAATTAGACGTGAGTATTATTTGCTGTCGAGAGCCTCATATTTTGAGTGTTGGCTGACGAATTCGGGCACGAGCCGCTTCATTTCCCTTACCACGTCCATATCGTCGCACTTCTCGGCACACTCCACGAGTTGATCGATATCTTCACTCACTGAGGCATAGTCATATTCGCGTACTTTCGCTATCTTGATTTTCTCGTGGAAAGTAGGCATCGTTATTTCCTTGTCGTTGAGCACCTCCTCATAGAGTTTCTCGCCGTCGCGCAGTCCTGTGAAACGCACTTCAATCCCCTCGGCACCGCTGAGCATGATCATACGGCGTGCAAGATCGGCAATGCGCACGGGTTTGCCCATGTCGAACACGAATATTTCTCCACCCTCGCCCATACTTCCTGCCTCGAGCACAAGCTTGCAGGCTTCCGGGATTAGCATGAAGAAGCGTATGATGTCGGGATGTGTGACAGTCACGGGGCCGCCATTCTTTATCTGCTCTCGGAAAAGTGGGATGACCGAGCCGTTGGACCCTAATACATTGCCGAATCGGGTGGTCACGAAACGCGTCTCGCCCTTCACCTTTCCCTCCTTTATGGCTTTGTCGAGACTCTGCACATAAATCTCACAGATGCGCTTCGAGCAGCCCATCACGTTGGTGGGATTCACAGCCTTGTCGGTGGATATCATGACAAACTTCCGTGTGCCGTTCTTCACAGCCAGATCGGCCACCACGCGAGTGCCGTCAACATTATTGCGGACGCTCTCCATCGGGTTATCCTCCATCATGGGCACATGCTTATAGGCTGCTGCGTGGAATACGTACTCGGGCTTATATTTGGCAAAGATTTCCGCCATGCGTGTCCGGTTGCAGATGTCCGCCACTATTGTGGGGGCGTTGATGCCCGCAAATTCACGGGCCATGAGAAGGCGCATGTCATGGAGCGGGGTCTCGGCCTGATCTATGAGCACGAGTGATTCAGGACCGAAACCGGCTACCTGGCGTGCTATTTCGCTGCCGATGCTGCCTGCGGCTCCCGTGACGAGAATACGTTTGCCGCGTAGCATGTCGCCTACGGTCTTCATGTCGATTTCTATCTCCTCACGCGGCAGGAGATCCTCGATCTTGACTTCCTTTAGCTGCGAGTGGCTCAAGGCGCTCTTGCCGTCCCATTTCATTGCGCGCGGCATCATATAGATATTGATGCCGTTGTAGATGAGGGAATTGACCATCTCGTTATTATCGCGAAGGTCATCGCTCTTACGCGGGGAGACGAGCAATGCGGTGGCTCCTGCGTGCTTCATGCGGTCTACGAGGTGCTCGTCGTTGTCATACACCTCTATGCCCATGAGCTGCTTGGTGCGTATCTCCTCCCCATCGGCCACAAAACCTACGAGAGAGAAGGGGGAATCCTCCTGAGTGATGCTTCTTGCAAGGGAGATGCCTCCCGACATGGCACCGTAGATGAATACCTTGGTGGTCTTGGTGCTGCTCGTGATTGCATCATAGATACGCTTCACCCATATCCTGACGGACCACATCACAGCCACACCCATAATGGCTGCCAACAAAACATCGGAGATCCATAGCTCGGTCAGGGAATGGTTGAGGGCAAAGAGATACTGAAGCACAATGACGGCGACAGCTCCGATACCAACGGCCACTCCTATCCTCTGCAAATCCACAAAAGAAGAAAAGCGCATGATTCCCGAATAAGTATGGAACATGCGGAAGGCTATGATGTAGCATACGAGGTAAAGGCAGAGTGTGCCTACGAGAGGAAGGAACACCTTCCCGGTGTGTGTGGCTCCATGATTGGCCGTAAAAGCCACTACTCCAGCCACTATCATGATCAGGCAATCAAGCATCAGGATACTCCAGTAGGGGAGGGCTCCCTTACTGAAATACCATGAGAATGCTCTGTGAAGCGGATTCCTTATCATATGTCTGCTTATATTCTATTTTTTGTCTTTCCGTTCTCTATCCGACCTCTCAAGGAGATGGTAGAAACTAAAAATTACAAGTTCCGGCGTTGTTGAGAAGCGCCCCTTTCTGTCAAAACTGCGGCAGACGAGCGCTGCCAATCAATAGTCGGGTGCAAATTTAGCTTTTTTAACTGAGGTGTGCAAAAAAATTCCCTTTCTTCGGGGATAAATGATTGCTTTTGGTGTAATATGGCATCTTACAAGGCAGAATAGAGGCAGGCCCGCGACATCGTCAGCGATGTCCGGGCCTGCCATTTGCCGTAGTCGGCTTAGTTCTATGGGCGCGATTCATCGCGCCTCATCTTGTTGGTTCTGTGAAAGCGGTTCAACAGATCCATGCTTGGTTCTGTGG
Organism: uncultured Sangeribacter sp.; assembly: GCA_964588625.1. Lineage (GTDB taxonomy): Bacteria > Bacteroidota > Bacteroidia > Bacteroidales > Muribaculaceae > Lepagella. The sequence goes on from CAZPQD010000037.1 coordinate 4,785, forward strand.
GCGCGATTCATCGCGCCTATGCAGGCGTTGCCCGCGGCTTATTCCTTGTCAGGGATAAAGAGGCGGATAAGCTCGCCTATCCAGAGCACCAGGGAGGTGCATCCGATGATGATGCACCAGTCGGAGAATTTAAGCGGCGTCACGTTGAAGAACTGGCCGCCGAGTTCCACGATGGCGATCTGTCCGAGGAAGATAGCTGCGGCTATGACCACGAATCCTCCGCAATCCTTGAAATGGAAGGCCGAGCGGCCGGTCTCGAACGCACGGGCGTTGAACATATTCCAGAACTGGAGGAAGACGAAGATGGTGAAGAAGAGGCTGAGCTCATAGGGACTGAGGCCGGTGGAGCCTCCGAGCGTCACATGGCATAGGTCGGAGAGCGACGTCACGTCAGCATGCTCGAATACCCAAAGCAGGCCGAAAAGAAGGATGAAGAAAATGCCACCCACTCCGCCTATGCTCCACCACATCGGGCGGTTGATGATAAAGTCGTTGCGGTCTCTCGGCTTATCGCGCATCACAGAAGCCGAGGGAGGCAGCGAAGCGAGGGCCATGGCTGCGAATGTATCCATGATGAGGTTGACCCAAAGCATCTGCGTTACGGTCAGCGGTGATTCCGTCCCCATGAAGGCACCGGCCAGCACAATGAGACATGCAGCCACATTGACTGTCATCTGGAAGAGGATGAAACGCTGGATGTTCTGATAGAGCGAACGTCCCCACATCACGGCGCGTCCAATGGAGGAGAAGGAGTTGTCGACGATGGTGATGTCGCTGGCTTCCTTCGCCACGGAAGTGCCGTCGCCCATTGATAGGCCCACGTGGGCGGCCTTCAGGGCCGGCGCATCGTTGGTGCCGTCGCCGGTGACGGCCACCACTTCATGATTGCGCTGCAGAGCCTCGACAAGGCGTTTCTTATCCATCGGGCGTGCTCGGGAGATGATCTTGAGTTTCTGGACGCGGTTGTCGAGTTCGGAGTCTGAGAGCTCGGCAAACTCTGCGCCTGTGATGATGCTTTCATCTCCGTCTCCCTCTTTCCAGAGGCCGATCTGCCTACCGATCTCCTTGGCTGTGGCAGGGGTGTCGCCGGTGACTATCTTCACCTGGATTCCCGCATCGAGTACCTCTCCTACTGCTGCCGGCACATCGGGACGCACGGGGTCGGAGATGGCTACAATTCCGAGGAACGTGAGGTGCTTTGCGTCGAGTTTGCCGTCGGTTATCACCTGCTCCCCTTCCTCAAGCACCTGATAGGCGAAACCGAGTGTCCGCATAGCCTGGTTCTGATATGCGAGCAGCTGGGCATCAACGCTTTCCTTCGTCACCCCTGCCGGGAATTCGGAGCACATGCCGAAGACTATCTCGGGAGCACCCTTGACGTAGAGTATCCTCTTGCCGTCGGCGTTCTTCACGACCGACGCCATGTATTTGCGTTCCGTGGAGAAGGGGATTTCCTGCAGACGCTCTATCTCATTCTTGAGTTCGCGGTAGTCCTTGCCCTGCGCACGGAGCCAGAGAAGCAGAGCGCCCTCGGTGGGATTGCCGAGCACCTGTGGCTTCTCGGGGTTCTCAAGATCGAGCTGAGCTGTGGAGTTGGCGGCTATGCCCTCAGCCACAAGGTCGGAAAGCACATCGCCGGCCAGATGCTGATCCTTCAGGCCGTAGAAGGAAGTCTGATATACGCGCATCTGGTTTTCGGTCAGGGTGCCGGTCTTGTCGGTGCAGATGACGGTGGTGGCGCCCATTGTCTCGCAGGCATGCATCTTGCGCACAAGATTGTTGGTGCGGAGCATGCGTCGCATTGAGTAAGCCAGCGCGAGCGTGACGGCCATCGGCAGTCCTTCCGGCACAGCCACGACCACGAGAGTGACGGCTATCATAAGCGTCTGGAGCAGGTAGGCCACAAACTTCACGAACTCGAAGTCATTGCCGGCGAAATACATTATTATACGTCCTATTACAATTAGGGCGGCGATCACGTAAGAGACTTTCGTGATGAGGTCGCCAAGGCCGTCAAGCTGGATATTCAGCGGAGTCTTGACGCTATTGTCGATCTGTGCGGCCTCGAACACCTTGCCATTCTCAGTTGCATCGCCTACTGCCGTCACCTCCATCACGCCATGACCTTCCATCACTTTCGTACCCTTCATCACATGGTCGGAAGGGAACGTGGCGTCCGGATCGAAGTCAGCCTCCACCGTTGTCTTGGAGCAGAGGGGTTCGCCCGTCAGTGTGGATTCATCAACATTGAGCGATACAGCCTCGAGAAGCCGGCCGTCGGCGGGAATCTCCTCTCCGGTGTTGAGGATCACTACGTCGCCTACCACAACATCCTTGCGCGCCACCTGCACCACATTCCCGTCGCGTATCACCTGAACAGGTTCGTCGTCGTTCACCTGGTTGAGCAACGCGAACTCCTTGTCAGCCTTAAGCTCGAAATAGAAAGCGAGGCCTGTGGCGAGAAGGATGGCGATGAAGATGCCTATCGGTTCGAAGAAGACTCCGAACGATTCGCCGAGTCCCCAGTATTCATAGCAGGAGATGCCGATGGAGAGCGCTCCGGCAATAAGAAGGATTATGATCAGCGGATCCCCGAATTTCTCAAGAAACTGCTTCCAGAGCGGGTCCTTCTCAGGAGGCGTCATGACGTTGGCCCCATGCTTGCGCCGGCTTTCAGCCACCTGCGCCTCTGTAAGGCCACGATAATTCAACTGGTTTGCCATTGATGTAGTCTTTATTGATTCTGCCACAAAATTAATATAAAAATCACACAAATGCCCCCGGCCTGCAATATTGTGGGCCGGGGGCGATGCTTATTTTTTCATATTTACCGCAATGTCGGGCTGTTTTCGGGCTTTTTCATCCCTGATCCCTTCATTTCGCGCGTCTCATCATTTATCGCGTCTCATCATTTATCGCGCATGAAGATGGAGATGGGGGTTCCGTGGAAATCCCACTTCTCGCGTATCTTGTTCTCAAGGAATCTGCGGTAAGGCTCCTTCACCCACTGCGGCAGATTGCAGAAGAATACGAAAGTCGGGATGATGGAATCCTTTAGCATCGTGACGTACTTTATCTTCACGAATTTACCTTTGTTGGAAGGAGGGGGCGTGATGGCTATCTGCTCGAGCAAATAGGTGTTGAGCTGCGATGTCGGGATGGTGCGCCTGCGGTTGGCGTAGACGTCAATGGCCGTCTCGAGCACCTTGAAGATCCTCTGTTTGGTCAGGGCTGAAGTGAAGAGGATTGGGAAATCAGTGAAGGGAGCGAACCGGTCTCGGATAGCGTTTTCAAATCGCTTCTGAGTCTCGAGCGAACGGTCCTCCACGAGGTCCCACTTGTTGACGCAGACCACGAGTCCCTTCTTGTTCTTCTGAATCAGGGAGAAAATATTGGCATCCTGTGCCTCGATGCCGCGCGTAGCGTCGATCATGAGGATGCAGACGTCGCTCGCTTCGATGGCACGGATCGAACGTATCACTGAATAATACTCGATATCCTCATTCACCTTCTGCTTCTTGCGTATGCCGGCTGTGTCGACAAGATAGAAATCAAAGCCGAATTTATTGTAGCGGTGATAGATGGAGTCGCGTGTAGTGCCGGCTATGTCGGTGACAATGTGACGCTCTTCGCCGATGAAGGCATTGATGAGCGATGACTTGCCGGCATTCGGACGACCAACGATGGCGAACTTGGCCACATTCTCCTCCGGAGCGTCATCATCCTCACGCTCGGGCATATCCTTCACTATTTCATCAAGCAGGTCGCCTGTGCCGCTTCCGTTGGCGCTCGACACCTCCACCGGGTCGCCGAGACCCAATTTGTAGAACTCGGGCACATTGAAGCGGGCATCGCTTTTGTCATCCTTGTTGGCCACAAGTATCACGGGCTTGCGCGAGCGCCGGAGGATGGCGGCCACCTTGTCGTCAAGGTCGGTCACACCTACGGAAGAATCCACCACAAAGAGGATTACGTCGGCCTCATCAATGGCTATGGCCACCTGCTTATTGATCTCCTCCTCGAAGATGTCATCGGAATTGACCACCCATCCTCCGGTGTCTACGATGGAGAACTCCTGGCCATTCCAGTCTACCTTGCCATATTGACGGTCGCGCGTGGTGCCGGCCGTATCGTCGACTATCGCCGACCGTGTCTGCGTCAAACGGTTGAAGAGTGTGCTCTTGCCCACATTCGGCCGCCCTACGATTGCAATCAGTTTGCTCATTGCTTTTTCTGTAATAAAGCCGGGGGATATACCGCGCAGGACGGCATACTCACCCCCGGATATGTTCTTAATTTCGTGTTATTGCGGGGAAGATCATTTTGTCTTCCAACTTAGCTTCTTTCAGCTTTTGCCTTCCGGCTTCCCATCATTCAAGATAGCCGAAAGCGCGGAGCTTATTCTCGCGGTTGCGCCAGTCTTTCTCAACTTTGACAAACATCTCGAGGAATACCTTCTTGCCGAAGAATTTCTCGATGTCGGCGCGTGCCTCGATGCCTACTTTCTTTATCTTCTCTCCACCCTTGCCGATGAGTATTCCTTTCTGGGAGTCGCGCTCCACGTAGATGACGCTCATGATATGGATGGAATTCTCCTTCTCCTCAAATTTCTCCACGAGCACTTCCGTGCTGTAGGGAATCTCCTTGTCATAATTGAGCAGAAGCTTCTCTCGGATGATTTCAGTGACGAAGAAGCGTGCCGGCTTGTCGGTGAGTGCATCCTTGCCGAAGAAGGGAGGATTCACCGGAAGCAACTCCACGATGCGGGCCTTCAGGTTGTCCACATTGAAGTGCTCTTTTGCACTGATGGGGAAGATCTCTGCGTTCGGAAGCCGGTTTCTCCATTGCTCCACGAGGGCCTCAAGCTCGGCATTGTCCTTCAGCAGGTCCACCTTATTGATGACGAGCAGCACGGGGATTGCCTCCTTTGCCACACGGTCAAGATAATCCTTGTTCTTTTCGGGATCCTCCACAACGTCAGTGACGTAGAGCAGGATGTCGGCATCCGTCAGCGCTCCCTCCGAAAACTCGAGCATAGATTCCTGGAGCTTGTATTTTGGCTTCAGCACACCGGGGGTGTCGGAATATACGATCTGATATTCCGGAGTGTTGACGATGCCCATGATTCTATGGCGTGTGGTCTGCGCTTTTGAAGTGATGATGGAGATGCGTTCCCCCACAAGGTCGTTCATCAGCGTCGACTTGCCTACATTGGGATTGCCTACGATATTTACGAAACCGGCCTTATGACCCGGCTCTACTGTTGTGATTTTCTCTTCTTCCATAGTGTTTTTCGGTATTCTTTTTGATTTATTTCTTTAATCTGAAAAATGATTTACATCTATACTCTAAACGTCTTGGAAGCGAGAGGGGTTTAAAATTGACTGAAATAGGGAGTCGATGAGAATAAGAACAGGAGCAAGTGAGAATAAGAACAGGGCACGGCGGGAACAAGAATAGTGGATAAAAAAGGACGGACGGCAGAATGCGTCTGCTGTCCGTCCTGTATGAGTCTTGTTCGGCAAGCGATGTTGCGTGGAGCCACGCTGATCAGGAGTCATAGGCCCAGATCAGATACATAGCTCCCCACGTGAATCCGGCCCCGAAAGCCGTAAGCATAATCTTGTCGCCTTTCTTGAGTTGGTGTTTGAACTCATCGAGGCACAGAGGGATCGAGGCAGCGGAAGTATTGCCATAGTGCTGGATATTTACGAGCACCTTCTCCGGATTGATTTTGGCACGGCCGCTTATGGCCTCGATGATTCTCAGATTGGCCTGGTGGGGCACGAGCCAGTCGATTTCCTCAACCGAAAGATTGTTGCGCTTCATGACGGAGAGTGTCGACGAGAGCATATCGCGGACGGCATTCTTATAGACAGCGCGTCCTTCCTGATATATGTAATGCTCGCGGCGTTCAACAGTCTCATGAGAAGCGGGGAGCACGGAGCCGCCGGCCTTCATGAGGAGGTGGGGCAGCCCGCTGCCGTCGACGTGGAATTCGCCGTCGATGATACCGACAGGTTCGTCGGTAGGCTCCACGAGCACCGCGCCGGCAGCGTCGCCGAAAAGCGGACAGGTGGCGCGATCCTCATAGTCGGTCATGCTCGACATCTTCTCGGCCGCCACGACGATAATCTTCTTGTAGAGGCCGGCTTCGATATATCCTCGGGCCGCCTGCAGAGTGACGATAAAGCCGGCGCAAGCCGCCTGTATGTCATAGGCATAGGCGTTGACAAGACCCGTCTCATAAGCGATGACGGAGCCTGTGGAGGGGAAACGGTAGTCGGGATTCGACGTGGCACAGATGAGGAGTTCCACCTCCTTGGGGTCTGTGCCGGTCTCTGCCAGCAGTTTCTCCACAGCCTTGCATCCGAGCCAGCTCGAGCCTTTACCTTCGGCGTGAAGGATATGGCGTTCCTTGATGCCTACGCGAGTTGTGATCCACTCGTCGTTGGTATCCACCATTTTGGACAACATCTCATTGTCGAGGATGTCATCCGGGGCATAAGAAGCGATGCCGCTTATTTTTGCATTCACAATTTTTCTGATTGATAGGTTGACTTCGCCGGCACTTTGCCGGCCATGCTCGGAGTCTTACTCCGCGTTCTTCTCAATCACGAGGCGACCGCGATAATAGCCGCATTCGCCGCATACGTAGTGGAAGAGATGCCAGGCTCCGCAGTTGGGGCAGATGGCAAGAGTCGGGATAAGAGCTTTGTCGTGTGTACGACGCTTCGCTGTGCGCGTGTGGGATTGTCTCCGTTTAGGATGTGCCATTTTTCTATTCTTTTTTGTTTTTGTTATTTTTGTTTATTCGTCGGAGTCACCGCCCCCTCGGGAGAGCTCGGCTTCCGTCTCTTCTACGGCTTCGGCGATGTCTTCATCGTCGCCGGCGCCGGAGGAATGCTTGTTGAGCACAGCCATCATCCCTCGGTTGCACTTGCCCAGGGGATGCACATGGCGTGCGGGGATGGTCAGCACTATCGTGTCCTTAAGGATATAGGCCACGTTAAGGCTCAGGCTCGACTGGGGTATGACAAGCAGATCGTCGCTCTCATCATTGTAGTCATCGCCATATTTCACCTTGACATGATAATCCGTGTCCACCTCATGATCCAGGGGATCCAGACAGCGGTCACACGGTATCTGAAGCATTCCCTTGCAATGGAATGTGCAGTCATAGGCGTCATTGCGCTTCTCAATGTCGAGATGCACCTTCACGTCGCCGGAGATGACCTCGGCCACCTCCATGTTCTTGAAGAACTCTGTGCCACACTCAAAATCCTGCTCGAATTTCCCATCCGGCAGGCTTGCGAGCTCCACTTTGTATTGTGAATATTTTCCCACTTGAAATCAAGTTGTTAAAAAAGTGCCACAAAGTTAGTCGGTTTTTCTCAGATGACCAACTACTTTGGGCACTTTTTTGTGTTTTGAGGGGTCAGTGCCCCTATTTTAGGTATCCTCTCGCTTATTTCACGTATACTTTAACGCTCTTGCCGTTGTTTCTCACCACGTATACGCCGGCAGGAAGATTCTCCATGCCTACACGCATGCCGCTCATGTTGTAGGCCTCGGAGCCTTCGCTGGCCTCGATGCGGCCTGCAAGACCGATGGCGTAGAAGTCAGCATCGTCAGCACCGATGCCGTCAACTGCACTGTCATTCGGATCAGTTATACCGAGCTCGGCGGGGATGAAGACCTGCTCATTGGATTTGTTCTTGCCGGGAACTCCGATCACAGGACGCACATAAGCGTGGATCTCCATATCCCAGGCAGCCTTGGAGATGCCGGTGATATCGATCTCGGTGATGTTGCCTACGTCGGTCTCATCCTTGGTGTCGATGATCTTGCGGTTGCCTGTCGAGTCGTAGCGGTAGAGTGTCAGGCAGTAGCTTGTAGCTCCCTCCACAGCATCCCACTTGAGGTGAAGCGTGCGACCCACATTGCTGCGCCAGGGGGTGTAGAGCACGGGAGCGACCTCTGTCTGCTGCATATATTTGTTGTAGCCGAATGTAGTCTCCTTGTTCTCCTCATTGTAGTTGAGGTCGGTCAGGAAGAAACCCCAGTCTGCCGGGCAGGTGTTGGCGGGGATGATGGCATTTGAAGAACCGGGATATACGTAGCTGAGCTGACGGTCGGTGTGACCCCAGGTCCAGTCGGCAAGGCGTTCGTTATAGCCGATGAGCTCCACGCAGGGGTCGGAATAAGTGTTGACATAGTTGCTTGTCCACTTGGAGCGGTCGAACTTCACGTGCCAGATGTAGAGGCCATGCTGCGGGAGTGTCTCATCCCAGCCGTCGGGTGTGCGGGTCTCGAAGAAGTAATACTCCGGCCAGTAGCTCTTGCCGGCAGGACGTTTCATGCGTGCATACTCGATGTTGATTTCGCCGATGGAGTTGGAGGGGAGCACGATGTCCTTGCCCTCATAGAGGTTGCCCTCGTCATCCTCCACGTAAGCGGGGAGAGCCTCGGTGTCAACCCAATTGAGCACCCAGCGCTCGTAAGCCGAAAGCAGCGGGGGCTGGGTCATCATCTGGTTGCGGTAGCCGCCGTTGTAGGAGCCGGAGTCCATGAGGTCATACTTGCCGGGGGTCTTGGTGCCTGTGGCCTGAGTGTCATAGAGGTCAGGCAGACCGAGTACATGGCCGTACTCATGGCAGAATGTGCCGATACCGTTGAGATAGGGATAGGAAGCATCCGTGGGGATATCGCCGGGAAGCTCGTTGCCGCAGGCGTAAGTGGCGAACGACTTTCCGTCGAGCACGAGTGGCTGCCAGTCGTCATAGAGGACGTTGCACTGAGTGTAGTCACCCTGATGCGGCCAGATCAGCTCATGCTCTGTGTCGCGGTGGCGGCCGTCGGCCTCGCCGTAGCCGGCATAGAAGAAGAATACGTTGTCGATCTTGGAGTCATCATCGTAGTCATACTTCGAGAAGTCCACTCCCTGCTTGTCGTGCACTTCCTCGAGGGCATAGCGAAGACCCTTGCTCAGGTAATAGTCGTTGTAGGTATAGCCCATGCCGTAAGTGCCGGGCGCACCGTAGTAGGAGAGGTTCTCGGGAAGAGTGACAACCTCGCATACGTCAAACTTGGGGGTGAACTTGCCGTTGGAGCAGGCCGAGTAATAGTCTACGGCCGAACCCACGGAGTTATAGTCGCTGTAGCCCCTCTCATTGAGCATCTTGTCGATGGCGTTGCGGATGTCGGGCACAGTGAACTTCACGTCCTGGAACTGAATGAGCACAACAAGCGCGTGCGGATCGCCGATTGTAGGATAGGTGGTGCGGCCGCCTCCGTCGAGCATGGCCATCGTCATCACGGGCTTCTCGAGAGGAAGAACTTCGGAACGCAGCAGATTGAGGTCGGCTGCGGAAGTTGTCATGAGGCGTCCGTTGCGGCGCGCCTGCACCCAGCGTCCGTTGCCGTCGCGTTCCATGATCTTGGCGCCATCGGCATCGGTCCAATAGTTGAAATGGCGGTCGCCATGCTGAAGCAGTTCCACAGTCGAGCCGTCAGGGTTCACCATAGTGCGCAGTCCGGGGAACGCCGGCACAGCGCTCATGGCAAACGGGGCTGCCAGGGCAGCCGCTGTCAGGATATGTCTGATCTTCATTATCGTATAGAGATGTTATGTTTTCGGTTTTAGTGATCTTTATTTCTTCCCCGGACTCTACGCGCCAGGGAAGCGATGGCGGATTCGGATTGGCCCGGCATTCCGGGTCGGGCTGCTGCGGGAGGGCCACGGCCCTCCCGTCAGTCCCTGCGTTCCGTATGATGTTGGTTGTTCTGATTGATTTCGTACCTCCGAGGAGAATCGAACTCCTATCTAAAGTTTAGGAAACTTCTATTCTATCCGTTGAACTACAGAGGCGCATAAGGATCATTCCTATATCTTTCACGTGCAAAGATATTATTTTATTTTCACACCCCCAACAAAAAATATCCTTTTTTATTCAAAAAAAAGTTAAAACCTCCCTTCCCCCTAAAATCCTTAGCCCAAACCTCCCCCAAAAAGACCCCTTAACCATCGCCTAAAATCCAAAAGCCACCCCCTAACGCCTAAAACCTCACCCCTAACGCCTAAAACCTAAAACCTCCACTACCTCATCTTCAGTCGGCTGCCGGGCTTGTCAGTAGCCTTGGGATTGAGGGCGAGCAGAGCCGACATCTTCATGCCGTAGCGCTGGGCAAGCGAATGGATCGACTCCCCCTCGCCTATAGTGGCACGCTTTATCCCTTCGGGAGCCGCATCATGCTTCTCCTCCAGATACACCTCTTCCCAAGCCTTTATCTCCCCGTCGACCTCCGCATCGTTGAAAGCCATCAGCTGGCTGCATTTCATATTGAACTCGCGGGCGATGGAGGCATATGTGTCGCCGGGTGTGGCCACCACATAATGCAACCCACGCGACCGCCTCACGGCATGGCACGTCTTAAGCAACCCGGCGATGAAGTCGGCATCTGCCTCCGTATGCTTCCCGCCCTGCGTGTCGAAATCGTAGAGGGAATATCGCTCTATGATGGCGATCAGGCGGTCGGCATAATTGGGATCCGTGGCATAGCCGCAGGCACTGAGGCCGCGTGCCCAGGAGGCATAGTCGGTGATGTCGTTCTCAAATAGTGGGAGATAACGCTTTCGGGTCAGGAATCGCGAATGATCCGCAAAACTCTCCTCTGCTGACTCATAGGCACGGAAGCACTCATCCGGAGCATCATCATCACGAAGCATGGAGGGACCCTGCCACCCACTGTGGCATTTGATGCCGAAATGATTGTTAGCCTCGCGCGCAAGTGTGGAACGCCCGGCAGCACTCTCCAGCAATCCCTGTGCGAGAGTGATGCTCGCCGGAATTCCGTAGTCGCGTTGCTGCGCCATGGCCATCTCTCCATATAATTCGATATAGGCGTGATAAGGATCTCCTGATCCCTTGGCCACAGCCTCAGCCCCGTCAGCTTCTCCCGCCAACAGCGTCACTCCAAGGAGCATCATGAGGACAGCCGCTCCCCAACGCATCTTTGCCCTAATATTGAAATTCCCGTTTAATTTCATCTTGTTTTCTCAGCCTTTTTCAAGCCGACCCAAACGCAAAATTAAAAATTTTTCTCCGAATCGTCACCCCTTACTTCCATAATTTTGCCACTTCGGTCCTTTTCCTTATATTTGCATATCCCAATTCTTCGACTTATGCAAAAGCAATCCATCACGATAGAATATACCCGCTTCGAGAGCCTCAGCGAACTTCCTCCCGATCTCTCAGCCCTGGCTGCGGAAGCCCGCAAGGCCTCCCTTGGCTCGTATGCTCCGTATTCGAAATTCCATGTCGGCGCAGCCATACTGATGGCCGACGGCAGCATTCAGACAGGTTCCAACCAGGAGAATGCCGCCTTCCCCTCCGGGCTATGCGCAGAGCGGACGGCAGCCTTCCATGCCTCGGCAGCCTCCCCGGGTATGCCTATGAAGGCCATCGCCGTCGCGGCATGGACTCGCCTCGGCCTTCCCGATGACACTCCGGCCTCCCGGTGCATGACCCGCACACCAATCTCCCCCTGCGGTGCCTGCCGACAGTCGCTGCTCGAATATGAAACCCTCCATGGCCCGATACGCGTCCTGCTGCTCGGGGCAAGGGAAGCTCTGCTCTTCCCCTCCGTGAAGAGTCTGCTCCCCTACTCTTTTTCCGAATTCTGACCCGTTTCAGACCTGCCTCTACAAAACCAATTTCCCGACATCTGCGTTAAAAAGTAATAACCGAAAAACACACAAGGCTATGAAAAGATCTTTACGCAATGCCATATACGGAGCTCTTGCGGCGATGTTGCTTCTTCCGATGCTCTCTTCATGTGTAGTCGACGACGGCTCCTGGTATCCGGCTCCTCCCTCGGGGTGGAACAATTATTTCTACGACTCCTATCTCACGGGGCGCTGGCAACTTGTGCGGGCCAACGGGATGCCCGTCGGTCCGTATGACACCAATTACATGGACTTCTACGGCAACGGCCGTGGCACCTACTATTACTATGAACGCGGACGCCTCTATGAGGAGGACATGGCCTACTACTGCCAACGTTCGGGCTACGGACCATCCGACACTCAGATCAACGTGCAGTATGAATATGGCAACCCCGTCACTATGTGGTATTGGTTTGAGGGTGATTTCCTATATATGCAATGGACCACGAATTCCGGCCGTGTGACGTATGTCTATCGCCCGGTCTCTGTGGTGCCTTATTGATTGCGACATCACACCTCCATAATAAAGAATCTTAAGAAGGAATAAAGACTTTCCGGGAAAATGCCTGTAATCGAAATATCCGACCCTGAGAATCCTCTGCTCGATCCCTATATGCGCCTCACTGAGGCTCAGCTCCGCAACCGACTCCACCCTTCTCAGGCGCTCTTCATCGCAGAGAGTCCGAAGGTAATAAAGGTGGCGCTTGGGAAGGGTTACCGTCCCGTATCCATCCTTTGCGAACGCCGTCATATCGAGGGCGATGCGGCCGAAGTGATAGCCATGGCGGGCGATGTCCCTGTCTTTACCGGGCCCCGCGAATTGCTGGGGGCGATGACGGGCTACACGCTGACACGCGGCGTGCTCTGCGCCATGCAACGGCCCGAACCGCCACAACTTGACACCCTCCTACGCGACGCTCAAAGGGTGGCTGTCATCGATTCCGTCACTGACACTACAAATATCGGAGCCATTTTCCGTTCGGCCGCCGCCCTCGGAATCGATGCCGTGCTGCTGACTCCCACCTCCTGCGACCCTCTCAACCGCCGGGCGGTAAGGGTATCCATGGGATCGGTCTTTCTCGTACCCTGGACCTGGATTGAACCGCCTCTCTCGCGGCTGAAAGAGTTTGGGTTCGAGACTGTGGCCATGGCGCTTACCGACCGCTCCGTACCTATAGACGACCCCGTGCTCGCTTCTCGTCGCCGACTGGCCATAGTGCTCGGCACTGAGGGCGACGGACTCTCCCCGGAGGCTATAGCCGACTGCGACTTCACGGCCCGCATTCCTATGGCCCATGGCGTCGACTCGCTCAATGTGGCGGCCGCTTCTGCAGTGGCTTTCTGGCAACTGCGAGCCCAGAAGAAATAGATCCGTCAGGAGGGATTTTTGTCATGATGTCATTTCGTCAAAATGTCATTATGTCAAAAATGTCAAGATGTCAAAATGTCAAGATGTCATCTTTGTCAAAAAATGCTGCTCCTAAGATATAATTCAAAGCCTCAGAAGCTCCGAACGCTTCTGAGGCTTTGCCTTATGTCTTTTTAAGTATGAGCCATGTGGGGTATCACATGGGAGGATTGTATTCTGTCAGTGCCTGATAGTAATCGTCGGCCACGACTACCCATTCCTCAAGACTTCCCTGAGTGGTGTAGCCCTTCTCCGAACGGGGATCACCGAGATCCTTGCGGGCAACATCCTCTGTGAGGGTGACAACCACCGGCTTCACCTCCGAATCCTTGTCATAATAATTGTCTACGCTCACGCCGGCGGCATCTTCCTCAATGAGATAAAGGACACCGTCATAACGGTAAAGTCCTGTGATGCGGGCCACACGGCTCTTGCCGTTATCCTCCACCGTCACCTCGGGGAGATACTGAAAACCGGCCGAAGGAACATCCCAGATGATGGCTCCAATCTCACGGCTTTTCATGTCGGCGATCAAATCCTGCAAGGCCTTGCCGAGCAGGCTTTCTTTATTCTGTGTGTTTTCCATAACCTGAATGTATTGATTAAGTTTTATATTCGTGTGTCTTTCTATTTCTATTACAATCCGGAGGGTTCAAAAGTTCGTTTTGCCGAACCGATATTTTCCATGTAGCTCTTCCAGCGTGTCCTGAGCTCATCCCAACCGACGCAGAGCCTGCCGTCGGCCAAGGGTGCCTTCCATTCTCCATTAACCCTGATGGCTGCATAGCATCTTCCGGATGGCCCGCGCAGTATGGCGACAAGGACATTGGCTCCGAGCGGCACAACCCCATAATCTTTCCATAAGTCTGGAAGAGCCGAATAGTCGTCGGTCATGGCGTCACACCCCTCGATATGCATCAGTGAAAGCAAGGGCATGAGTGTCTCGGCATGTCCGAAGCGCAGACGTGCCTTCAGTTCCACATCACGGCCGCCGACGGCGGAGTCGGCATATGCGATGAAGGATTCCAACAAGGGGGAGGCTGCTCGTCCGGGTTCACAGGAAATCGGTGTGTCCACTCGCCTCAGGTAATGCTCGAGATTGCTTGCGCGCCAGCACGAAGCGTATTCCCCTTCTGTCATCCACTCGGTGGTTGGAACACCCATGCCGGTGGCGCGCAGCGACTGCAGCACTCCATACATATCGAGTGTCAGTTTCCGCAATTCCTTGTCGGGGAGCCCGTATCCCTCCTTGAACAGACGGGCCGCCGGGGCAAACGCCACTTCCTCCGATTCGTAAGTATCCAAGGGTGACTTCCAATCGCCGTCAGCAAGGAAAGCGGCATATTCTTTGTTTGCATCAAAATAGCGGAGCAAGTCGTTGTTCTGCTTTCCCTCGGAGGTATATATCTCAAGATCAGGTGAAATTGCTCCCAAAGTGTGGCAGAACTCATACATCGACATCACGACGCGTGGCACATAAGTGGCCTCAGCGGTCACTCTTCCTTTCTTCAGCAGTTCAGGGAAAAGCGAATGCATCTGCCGCGCGAGCGTCTGCTGCTCAATCATACCGATGGAGTCGAGCGCACCCCACCGTCCGCCGGTAAGCTGCGTCACTCTTTCCAAAAGCTTCATGAAAGACTCTCCCTGAACCGACAACTGACCCTTACCGGCTGCCTCGGAAAGCTTCTGCATCAGTTTATCAACCTTCTTGGATGATGAGAGATAGCGAGCTCCGTGGCGTCCGAGATAATCCACGAATATGGGCGTCAGCGAGTCGGGCACAGCTGCATCAAGCGGTTGATCGATGTCAAGACGCAAGGGCATCATAGTGCCGTCAAGGCGCGGGGGCAACGGCTCGAAAGCTTGTGCCTGGCCCGCACCCACTATCAAGGACACTAAAAGCGTAATCAAAACCCGAAACCGGAATCCTTTATTTTTCATAGCGTTTCTATTTTTGACATATTGACATATTGACATCATGACATATTGACATCATGACATCCTTCATAAAATTATCTCCGGGCAGAAGGTATATGCCCCCGGATATAATGGGCCATATCATGACTGTTGTCGCAGCCCAACATGTAACGTCGGTCGTTGGCCAGTATCAGCAGGAACGTATCTGACGAACGCCCGTAATAACCGAAATAATTTCCTTCCGGACGCTCATGAAACCATCCCCAGTAGCCCATGAATCCTCCCGATGCACAGCTTCTTTTCTGTGCCATAGTGGGAGGCGAATAGGTGACTCCGACAATCTCGCTCATCGGAATGCGTTTCTTCCTGAGCGGGCGGCTCACTACGACATAGTATTCGTCAGCCTCCACATACAGAGGCGCATAAAGAAGCGAAGCTAATATCAGAACTCCAAGTATTCCAAGAAGTACCCATCCCTTCTCCACATTACCCATCGCAAGGAAATACACACCGAAACCGCCGATCAGCAGGGTGGTTCCCACTGTCAGCAATATCGAAAACTTACTGTAGCTAACCTTTCGCTTCATAATCCACCTTTTTAATTAGGAATGAGGATTTTTATTACGTTACAAAATTAGCAAATTATTTCCAAGAATTACCCTCATCCCTCAATAATTCCTAATTCCCTATCGCCTACCAGCCTACCTATAGCCTAAAACCTAAAGCCTAATTCCCAAATATTTACTAATTTTGCACTCAAAAGACCAATCATATGTCATTAAAATGCGGAATCGTGGGCCTTCCCAACGTGGGTAAGTCCACTCTTTTCAACTGTCTCAGCAATGCCAAGGCGCAGAGTGCCAATTTCCCTTTCTGCACCATCGAACCCAATGTGGGCGTAATAACCGTTCCCGACGACCGTCTCACACGACTCGTAGAAATGTGCAACCCACGCTCAGTCGTGCCTGCCACTGTCGAGATCGTAGACATCGCCGGTCTCGTGAAGGGTGCCTCGAAGGGTGAGGGCCTCGGCAATAAATTCCTTGCCAACATACGCGAGACCGACGCCATCCTCCATGTGCTTCGCTGTTTCGACGACGACAATATCACTCATGTCGACACAACCGTCGACCCCGTGCGCGATAAGGAAGTGATAGATATGGAGCTTCAGCTCAAGGATCTTGAGACTGTGGAGGCGCGCCTTGCCAAGACTCTCAAGGCTGCCCAGACTGGCGGCGACAAGAATGCCAAACTCCAGGCAGGCGTGCTCTCGGCTTATAAGGAGGCGCTCGAGAAAGGCAAACCGGCCCGCAGCGTCCAGTTCGAGACAAAGGATGAACAGCGCTTCGCACGCGATCTTTTCCTTCTTACCAACAAGCCTGTGCTCTACGTCTGCAATGTTGACGATGCATCGGCCGTCAATGGCAACGCCTACGTCGAGGCCGTCCGGGAGGCCATCAAGGAGGAGGGTGCCTCGCTGATGGTGGTGGCCGCCAAGACTGAGAGTGAGATCGCCGAACTCGACACATGGGAAGAACGCAAGGAATTCCTCAATGAAATAGGACTCGAGGAGTCGGGAGTCAGCCGCCTTATACGTGCCGCATACTCGCTGCTCGACCTCCAGACTTACTTCACTGCTGGCCCTGACGAGGTGAGGGCCTGGACTTTCCTGCGCGGCACGAAGGCTCCGCAGGCCGCAGGAATCATACACACTGATTTCGAGAAGGGCTTCATACGTGCTGAAGTGATCAAATATGACGACTTCGTCACCCTCGGCAGCGAGAATGCCGTGAAGGAGGCCGGCAAAATGGCCGTGGAAGGCAAGGAGTATGTCGTGGCTGATGGCGACATCATGCACTTCCGCTTCAATGTCTGATTCCCCTATCGCATGATAAACACGGCATCCGGCCATCGAGGCCGGATGCCGTATTTTCTTTTTGACACGATGTCATCTTGTCAATTTGACACGATGTCATTATGTCATTTCCATTCTTTACTTGGCTTCCTCGAAGATCTCTTCGGGAGTCAGGATCTCGAGGGCACGCGGGCCTCGCCGTGTGCCGGTGATGTAGGCGATCCGGTCGGAAAGCCCGATATGGTCGGCCTCCACTATCTCCCTGACGGCCATCACCGAGTGGCGGGGCGGCTCAGCCTCATCGTGAGGATAATAGAAAGCCGTCACTCCATAACTTAGCGCAAGCCAACGCTGCACCTCCCGGTTGTGGCAGATGGCGAAGGTGGGATTGTTGCCCCGGAAGGAAGCCACGACGCGTGCCGACACTCCTCGGTAGGCATCGGTGAAGATGGCGCGTGTCCTGGCCTCTGTCTCCGACATCACTGCCTCGCGAGCCAGGAAGGATGTTATGTCATGGTCATGGAGCCTCGGGACATCCATCTTGCGGCGTAAGGCCGCCTCCACCTCGCGGGCCACACTCGTCATCGTCCTTACGGCCTCCACAGGATATTTGCCGGATGCCGTCTCCCCGGATAGCATCATGGCGTCAGCACGCTGATAGACGGCGTTGGCCACATCCGATACCTCCGCACGCGTCGGCCGCGGATGCTCTATCATCGTATGAAGCATCTGGGTGGCCACAATCACCGGCTTATGCGCAGCAATGCATTTGTCAATCATCATGCTCTGCATACCGGGAATACGCTCCGCCGGCACCTCTATGCCAAGGTCGCCGCGCGCCACCATGATGCCGTAGCTGGCCTCAAGGATCTCATCGAAATTGTCGATCCCTTCCTGATTCTCTATCTTGGATATTATCTTTGTTGGGGCTCCATAGGAATCAAGCACCGCCTGCACCTCTCTGACATCAGCAGCCGACCTCACGAAGGAGTGGGCTATGAAATCCACACCAAGCTTCACGGCATATCCTATGTTGCGGGCGTCGCGCTCCGTGACGGCGGGCAGGTCGATCTTCACTCCGGGGATATTCACACTCTTGCGCGACCCGAGCATACCGTCGTTCTCGGCCAGAGCACTCACCTCGCCTTCATCTACGCTCACAACCGTGAAGGCCATCTCGCCGTCGTCGATGAGCAGACGGTTGCCGGGCACGACGGCCTCCGCTATGTGGGGATAATTCAGATATATCTCCTCTGAACTGGTCTTACCCTCGGGATTGCCGGAAATCCTTACCTTGTCGCCGGTATGGAACTCCACCGGATTGCCGTCGATGGTCACCGTGGTGCGGATCTCCGGACCTTTCGTATCCATCATTATGCCGAGCGACTTGTCGGCGGCGCGTGTGTTATTGACTATCTTTGTGAAGCCCTCGAGTTCAAGATGTGCGGAATTCATCCTAACTACATTGACTCCTGCCTCTGCAAGCGATTTTATAAAGTCTACGTCACAGCGTTTGTCGGACACTGTGGCCACTATTTTCGTGAATTTTTGCATATTATGACGGCTTTTTTACCTTTTTTTACTTTTCTAACGCCCTCAACTCTCGTTATGTTTGTGAAATTTTACTAATTTTGCCGCCAAACGCATGGATGGCGCTCTCTTCTTCTCTTTCGTAACGCTCCGCCTGACATGCCTTCAGACTCTAAGCCTATGAGATTCCGTACTGAAATCCCCCCGTTCAGAGCTCCGTTCTCTCTCTCGCCCGACCATCCCGCCGTGATGCTGGGCTCCTGTTTTTCCGACCATATCACGTCGCGCATGCGATCATGCCTCTGGCGTGCGGTCAATCCTTTCGGCACTCTCTTCAATCCAATCTCCATCGCGGCAGCCCTGCGCCTCTCCCTGCTTCCGGAGGAGGAGGCCCTCGAGTGTTTCCGCGCCTCGCTCTTCGGTGAGAATCCGGTCAACTCGCGCTTCTTCGGTTCGAAGATGTCGGCTGCCGATCCCCACGCTGCGCAAGCTCGCTTCCTCGAAGCTTCGCGCTCGCTGATGTCTGCCCTCGATTCCGCACAGGCTCTCTTCATCACTTTCGGCACAGCTTGGGTATATGCTCTCTCGGGAGAACCTGAGGTAATTGTCGGCAACTGCCATAAGCAGCCGGCCTCACTATTCACACGCCGGCGTCTTAGCGTGGAGGAGATTACCGACGAATGGATCGCTCTGGCTGCCCTGCTCCGGGAAAGGGTGCCCGGTCTCAAACTCGTTTTCACAGTCAGTCCTGTGCGTCATCTCAAGGATGGATTCACCGGAAACTCACGCTCCAAGGCTGTGCTGCTGCTCGCCACTGAGCAACTGACTTCCGCAATCCCCGATTCCTTCTACTTCCCGGCTTACGAACTTATAAACGATGATCTGCGCGATTATCGATTCTACAACCCCGACCTTGTGCATCCCTCCCCTCAGAGCGTGGAGTATGTCTGGGAGCATTTCTGCGCAGCCTTTCTCGATAAGGAAGCGATGGAGACTCTCCGCGAGGGTGGACGTATTGCCGCCGGCTATGCCCACCGCCCCATCATAGCAGACGCAGAGGCCGATGCCCACCGGCTGGAAACCCTCTCTGCCTCCGCCGCCCGTTTCATCGAGCGTCATCCGGGAATGCTGATCCCCGAAGGCTTCTGAACCTAATTTGCCCTACCCCCCTGAAACTCAGAGAGCTCAGAGAACTCAGAGAGCTCAGAGAACTCAGAGAGCTCTGAGAGCTCAGAGTGCTCAGAGTGCTCAGAGTGCTCAGAGAGCTCTGAAAAGCTACGAAAAAAATTTGATTTTACGTATCAAGCTGCTGCCTCACTGACTCCTCATGGATCACGGCAAGCACATTCCTTATGAAAGCGGCATCGAGTCCCATCCGCTCGGCCATCTCCACCCTCTGCTTCATCAGCGCCTCATAGCGCTCCTTCTGCACTACGGGCATCCCGTGGCGTTCCTTGTACTCCCCTATCTCGCGCGACACCCTCATGCGTTTGGCAAGCAACTCCATCAACTGGTCGTCGATACGGTCAATGCGCTCCCGCAATTCCTCGAGCGGCTCGCTGCATTCCGTGCCGCGACGTCGCCGCAATGTCTCAAGCATGGAAAGCATGTCGGCCGGTGTAAGCTGCTGCGCCGCATCGCTCAGCGCTTCCTCCGGATTTGGATGACACTCTATCATCAGGCCGTCGAATCCCATGTCGAGGGCATGCTGCGAAAGCTGACCTATGAGTTCGCGTCGTCCGCCGATATGACTCGGGTCACAATACACCGGAAGTCCCGGCATCCTTCGCCGCAATTCTATCGGTATGCGCCATTTCGGTGGGTTGCGGTAGGCTGAGGGTCCGTAGCTGCTGAAGCCGCGGTGTATGGCTCCCACCTTGCCGGGCTTCGCCCTACGTATGCGCTCTATGGCACCGATCCAGAGTTCAAGATCTGGATTCACGGGATTCTTCACAAGCACCGTCAACCGCTGACGTGTCTCATCTGAAAGACCGGCTATGGTGTCGGCTATCTCCTGCACTGCAAAAGGATTTGTGGATGTGCGTGCCCCTATCCAGAGGATATCCACTCCAGAGGCTGTCGCCTCCAGCACATGGCTGCGCATGGCCACTTCCGTAGCCGTCAGCATCCCGGTTGCTTCCTTGGCCTTGGCAAGCCATTTCAATGCCTTGCTGCCCATCCCTTCGAACCCGCCGGGCATCGTTCGCGGTTTCCACACCCCGGCACGCAAAATCCCCACACCGCCGGCAGCCAATTCCCGGGCAGTCTCCAAAAGCTGCTCCTCGCTCTCCGCACTGCATGGCCCGGCGATTATCTCCACTCCGGGCAGCAGCTCGCCCCCGGATCTCTGTTTTCCTTCTCCCTTCCTTTCCTGCATCATATCCTGCGAATCCTGCGTCATATCCTTAATTCCTTCCCTACAATTCCTAATCCTCACCTCCCAATTCCTAATCCCTGATTCCTAACACCTAATACCTAATTCCTAATCCCTAATTCCTAATTCCTAATTATTAAAAAGGGATGAGGCCACCTCTCAGGGGATGAGATGGTGGCCTCGGGGGATAGGATGGATTGGGGAAAAAAAGTAGCCCATAGCAGAGTCGAACTGCTCTTTAGAGAATGAAAATCTCTCGTCC
>CAZPQD010000038.1:0-25858 GCA_964588625.1 uncultured Sangeribacter sp.
AAGAGCGAGGGCAACTGCATCTATCTCATCGATGATGAGAAGACGCTGCGCAAGAAGGTGATGCGCGCCGTCACTGATGAGGGTCCGAAGGAGCCCAACCAACCGGTGAGCCAGCCTGTGGAGAATCTCTTCACACTGCTCGACCTGGTGAGCGGCAAGGAAGTGGCCGACCAATACCGGGCTGCCTATGCCGACTGCTCCATCCGCTATGGCGACATGAAGAAGCAACTTGCTGAAGACATCCTGAAAGTCACGCTTCCGATACGCGAAAGGATCCTTGACATCCGCAGCAATGACGAATACCTCTCGAAGGTGGTGCGCCGTGGTGCGGAACAGGCACGTGCGGCCGCTGCCGACACTCTGCGAGACGTCAGGGAAATCATGGGTATCCGCAAGATATGAGAGGCCTCCTGCCAATATCATATGCGGGATGGCCGCGGCGGCCATTCCGCTTTTTCTTATCATTGCTCGCTCTCTTGATTCTCCTTTCCTGCCATCGTGCGGATGAAGGAAAGGAGGATGTAATCACGGTGAGCTATGAGCCTCAGCGGTGGATTGTGGAGCAAATAGCCGGAAAGGATTTCAAGGTCAATGTGCTTTTGCCGCAGGGGAGTGACCCGGAAAGCTATTCTCCTACCATGGGACAGCTGCGCGAACTGAGCCGTGGCGGCATCTGGCTTCATCTAAATACCATTGGATTCGAGCAGTCGCTCCGCAGGGATATTCCTACCGACGGACTGGAGCTGATCGACATTTCAAAGGGAATCTCTCTTCTCGAGCATGATCATGACCATCACAACGGGTCACATCATCATGACGAGGGGGAGGGATGTGAGGAAGGGAGTGCCGACCCGCATCTCTGGAGCTCTGTGCGCAACACCAAGATAATAGCAGCCAACACACTTCGGCAACTTGTGCGGCTTAATCCGGACGAGGCTGAACGTTACCGTGCCAATTACGCCCGGCTTGCCTCGAGTCTCGACAGCCTCGACAGAGAACTGGGGGGCGCCTTAAAGCGAAGCGGAGCAAAGGCATTCATGGTGAGGCATCCCTCGCTCGGATATTTCGCACGCGACTATGGCCTGACGCAGATAGCCATTGAGGATGAAGGGAAAGAACCCTCGCCGCTCCAACTCGGACGCAGATTCCGGGCGGCCCGCAATATGGGAGTGCGCGTGATGATCACCGAACCCGGACCATCCGGCGACCAGATATCGGCATTGGCCAGGAAGGAGGGGTTGCGCCCCTTGCCCGTCAATCTCAATTCTGAAGAATGGCTGCATGAAATTCAAAAGCTGAAGGAATTATGAAAATCGTAGAGCTGCGCGACATACGTGTTGAATATGAAGACCACTGCATACTGCCCGGCGTCTCGTTTGACGTGGAGCGGGGTGAGTTCTTGGCTATCAGCGGACCCAACGGCGGGGGCAAGACCACTCTGCTGCGTGTGATGCTGAAATTGTTGCGTCCCAACAGCGGGAGCGTCACATATTTCAACTCCGAGGGAAGGAAAGACCGGAAACTCGCCATCGGTTATCTGCCGCAGAGGAGCAATATCGACACACATTTCCCTATAACTGTGGAGCAGGCTGTGCGCAGCGGATTGCTCAGGGGATTCTTCTCGCGCAGGCATCCTGAGGATGAGAGGCGGTTTGAGGAGATAGTGGAGATGACGGGTATCGGGGATTATCTCGACCGCAGTATCGGCGCCCTTTCCGGCGGACAGCTGCAGCGCACACTTCTCGGACGGGCACTCATATCTTCGCCGGAGCTGCTTGTGCTCGACGAACCGTTGTCGTATGTGGATCAGAATTTCGAGCATCAATTCTATTCGATACTGAAACGGGTGGCGCAGTCGGCCACGATTGTGCTTGTGAGCCATCAGATGACTGAAATAGGACGCATGGCCACTCGGCATCTGATCGTGGATCGCGGGCTGCATTTCTGCCATTCGCTGCATCATGGGATTAAGGATGAGTGTGGGCGTTAGGAATTAGGAGTTAGGGATTAGGAATTAGGAATTAGGAATTAGGAGTTAGGAATTAGGAATTAGGAATTAGGATTGGGCGGATTGCTTCACCTTGCGACAAACCGGCTGACGCATCTGGGGGGAACAGGGGGAAGCTTTTAGGGCTAGACTTGAGGCTTTTGGCTTTTGGGGCTTGGCCTTTGGCTTTTGGCTTTTGGGGCTTGGCCTTTGGCTTTTGGGCTTGGCCTTTGGCTTTTGGCTTTTGGGGCTTGGCTTTTGGCTTTTGGCTTTAGGGTTAGGGTTTGGGATTGGATTTTAGGGATTGGATTTTAGATAGACGAGTATGGTATTGAATTGGATATGGATAGCTTTCTTCGCTATCGCTTTTCTGACGGCGGCGGCTACGAGTCTGCTGACCGGCAACCTTACGATTTGGAGCGACATCATGAACGCTTCATTCTCTCAGGCGGCTTTCGCTTTTGAGATTTCCTTAGGTCTTACGGGCGTTCTGGCGCTCTGGCTCGGCATAATGAAGATTGGCGAGAGGGCGGGTGTCACGGAGTGTCTCGGGCGCTGGATCGCTCCGCTCTTCAGTCGTCTTTTCCCTGGCATTCCGAAGGGACATCCGGCTTTGGGAGCGATCTTCATGAATATCTCGGCAAATATGCTTGGACTCGACAATGCGGCCACTCCGATGGGTCTCCGGGCGATGCAGGAGATGCAGACTCTCAATCCGAAGAAGGACACGGCGACGGATGCCATGATAATGTTTCTCGTGCTCAACAGTTCGGGGCTCTGTCTTGTGCCGATCAGCATCATGATGTACCGTGCGCAGGGGGGAGCCGCCAATCCAACCGATATCTTCATCCCGATTCTTATCGCTACCGCTGTGGCTACCCTCGTGGGCCTGACAGCTCTTTGCATAAAGCAACGCATACGTATCGATGGAGTGCTCGCCGGATGGCTTGGTGGTATAGCAGCGATTGTGGCGGCTGTTGTATGGTTTTTCTCGAGTCTGCCGGCAGATAAGGTGGAACTGTATTCCACCTTCGGGGCCAACCTCATCCTCTTCAGCGTCATCATGATTTTCATATGCGCCGGAATAAAGAAGCGGCTGAAGGTCTACGATGTCTTCATCGAAGGAGCGAAGGAGGGATTCAAGACAGCAGTGACGATCATTCCCTATCTTGTGGCGATCCTTGTGGCTATCGGTATGCTTCGCGCCTCAGGGGCTTTGGATGCCATCACACATCAGGTGGAGAATCTTGTGGCGTGGCTTGGAGGCGACACACGCTGGGTCGGAGCGTTGCCTACCATGCTGATGAAGCCTCTGAGCGGAAGCGGTTCGTGCGCGATGATGCTCGATGTGATGAAGGCCAATGGCGCTGATGCTTTCGTGAGCCGACTCGCAGCGGCAGTCAGGGGGAGCACCGACACCACCTTCTATATCCTTGCCGTCTATTTCGGCAGTGTGGGGGTAAGCAAAACCCGCTACGCCGCCGGATATGCATTGCTTGCAGATATTACCGGCGCCGTAGCGGCTGTGATCGTTGCTTATTTCTTCTTCGGCTGATGCAATCGCGGCTTCAACCGAAGCATCACCCGAAAATATGTGTCGTCAGGATTCCTCTGCTTCCTTCACCTTTTCAATTCCGGCCACAATGTCGTTGAAAATCTCTTCCACAGCACCATGTCCATTGATTGGGAGATACTGTCCGGAGGTTGTGTAGTAGTCGCGCAGGGGCATTGTCTGGCGATGGTAGACGTCAAGACGGTTCTTGATGGTCTCGGGTGTGTCGTCAGCACGTCCTGTGAGTTTTCCGCGCTGCAGCATACGCTCCATGAGTTCCTCTTCCGGCACTTCAAGACCCACAACGGCATGGAGTTTGGTGCCGCGCTTCTCAAGAAGTCTGGCAAGGGCCTCGGCCTGGGGCACGGTGCGGGGGAAACCATCGAAGACCACACCCTTCACGTCGGCTGCATTCTTATCGATGACATCCTCAAGGATGCTGATCATAAGGTCGTCGGGAATCAGTTCGCCTTTTGAGATATAGCTGTCGGCCACCTTTCCAAGTTCTGTGCCTCTGCGGATATGATCGCGGAGCACTTCACCGGTGGAAATATGCAGCAGTCCGTATTTATCGATGATTCGTTCGCTTTGAGTTCCCTTTCCGCTGCCGGGAGCTCCAAACAGTACAAGATTCAGCATATTGTTTTGTTAGATTTATTCAGTATTAGAGCGATATCCCTATAAATCATTGGTTTTCATCATCAATCCTTGATGATGTAGATATCGGGGAGGTTGCGGCATTTGCCGTCGAGGTCGAGTCCGTAGCCAACGATGAAGGAGGGTGGGATGGAGAAGGCGACGTAGTCGGGCTCGAACCCGGTCTTGGAGCTTGCAGGCTTATGCAGCAGGGTTGCGAAGCGGACGGAGCGGGGGTTGCGTCGGCGCAGGTCGTCGACCATATGGGAGGCGGTGAGTCCAGTGTCGACGATATCCTCGATTATCACCACATCCTTCCCCTCCAGATCTTCCGTAAGGCCCAACATTTGCTTCACTTTGCCGGAGGAGTTGGTGCCTTCATAGCTTGAGTAGCGCACGAAACATACACTACAGTCGTTGATGCCGACAGCGCGCACAAGATCGGCTGCGAAAACGAAAGCTCCGTTGAGCACACAGAGAAACACCGGCTCATGACCCGCAAGGTCACGACGGATCTCGGAGGCTACCCTCTCCACCTGACGGGCTATTTCCTCTGCCGAAAGAAACGGCACAAAGGTGAGGCCGTTGACAGTGATTTCCTTTTCCATTTGCAGATAATTGGTACGGCAAAATTAACGACTTCCCTCTTAATATGCAAATATTTTTAGGAATTAGAAATCAATTAGGAATGAGAAATGAGGAATTAGGAATTGGGGCTGGGCGAACCCGGGAGCAAGCTCCCGGCACAAAAGACGCATACGGCACAGAGGGCGGAAACCTTATTCCTAATTCCCTCCCTCTCTTATTCCTAATTCCTAATTCCTAATTCCTAATCCCTCATTCCTAATTCCTAATCCCTCATTTCTCATTCCTAATTCCTAATTCCTTCAATACATATCGTAATCGACTGAGGTGACCTGGAATTCGGTGCGTCGGTTGATCTGGTCGGCGGCTTCCTGATCTTCGGGCGAGAGGGTCTCTATGTACTCTTCGTTGAGTTCTGTGCCTTCGGGAAATTGGGGGTATTCCTTGTTGATGCGTTTGGTGACGGTCTTGGGTCGGGTCTCGCCATAACCTTTCCATGACAGGCGTCCGGCGGGGATACCGGCTCCCACAAGGTAATCCACCACACTCTTCGCACGGCGGTCGGAGAGGCTTACGTTGTAGGCATCCGATCCCCAGCGGTCGGTGTGGGCCGACATCTCCACTGTGACGTTGGGATTGTCGCGCAGTATCTGGGCCATATCATCGAGGGCTGCCTTGGATTCGGGACGGAGCACAGCCTTGTCGAAGTCGTAGAAGATATTCTCCACCACCTGCGGCTTATTGATGGCGGCAAGCACGAAGTCAATGCCATAGTCGGCATCCTCCTCTGCGGAGTCGCTCTCAAACTCCTGTTTCACATTGAGATAGCCCTTGGCTCCGGCGAGCATCACGTAGCGCACTCCGCGCTGCAGGTTGAAGCGGAACGAACCGTCGTCGCGCGCCACTTCCTTCTGATTTGACCCGTCGTCGCCTACGATACGTATGACGGCGTTCGGAACCGGTTCGTCATCTTTATCCACGACATAGCCGGAGATGGTGATCTTCAGGTCGGGCAACTCGAAGGAGTAGAGATGGTCATAGCCACGACCATCGCCACGGTTGGAGGAGAAGAATCCGCTCTCACCCGGTCCGAACGTTATGCCGAAGTCGTCGCCCGCACTGTTGACGGGAAGACCCATGTTCTCCACTGTCCAGCGGTTGCCCGAAGCATCGCGTCGCGCCACGAAAAGGTCGAGGCCACCGAAACCCGGATGACCGTCGGATGCGAAATACAGCAGAGAGTCGGCCCTCATGTAGGGGAACATCTCGTCGCCAGGGGTATTTATCTCCGGACCGAGATTCTCAAGCGACCCCTTGCGTTCGTCAATGGCCATACGCCATATATCCTTGCCGCCATAGCCTCCGGGCATATCGGAAGTGAAGTAGAGGTATTTTCCATCGGGGCTCACAGCGGGATGTCCTACTGCCGAGACAGTGTCGGAGATAATCTCAAACTTCTGAGGAGCGCTCCATGTGGCGTCACTTCGGCGTGAGGTGTAGATCTCTACGGAAGTGTCTGATGTCGGCGAACGGCGGGCGAGCGTAAGATACATCGTGGTGCCATCGGGAGAGAAGGAGACAATGCCCTCATCCATGTCGGTGTTGAGTTCGCCTTCAGCCGGTTCGGGACGTTGCCATTCTCCCTGTTCGTTCTTTTTTGAGAACCAGATGTCGCCCTTCTTCATTCCCGTGATTTCCGATTTATTTTCACCCGTCACCTTCTCGTTGGTGGAAGTGAAATACAGGACATCGTAATTCTTGTCGAGGAACATGGGGGCGAAGTCGGCACGGCGTGAATTGAAGAGCTTGGCGTTCTTCACGACATAGCGGGTCTTCTTGCCGTCGCGTGAGGCAATGGCCATGCGGCAACCGCGCAAACCCTCCTTTGCCAGTTGGTCGCCGGGCATCCATTCGAGGAAAGTCTCGTAAGCCTGGATAGCCTGCGCATACTTGCCGTCGGCCTGATACGACCGTCCGAGCCAATAGTAAGCCATTGAATCAGGATACTGATACCGTATGGCATTCTGATAAGCCGGAGCGGCACGAGAGGCCATATTCAGCCTGCGATAGCAAGTGGCCAGTTTGTAGGCCACCTCACCACGCAACGGTCGTTCGGAGGGTTTGGTGAGGCTGTTGTAGATCTTGCGGTAGGTTTTTGAGGCGTCAAAAAATTCGCCACGCGCTATCTGCGCATCAGCGTCGGAAAGTTTTGCGCTCTTGCACCCTGCGGCGATCAAAGTCATCACCACGGCCGACAACAGCAATATCTTGTGGAAAATCCTGCTCATCTTCATACCTTAATCAACGTCCCCGCCCTCCCCCTTATTGCTTTTGCAACGCCACTGTTTCTTCAGTTACTTTATTGGAAATATTAAACTTCACTAAAAATTTGCTTAATGCTCTGAATATCTCGAAAATTATATCTATATTTGTATTTTCAAAACGATAACAGAACATCATGAAGAAATCCATACTGACGGCGGCCGCAGCCCTGATGCTCGTTCCCGCCACTTCTTTTGCGGCTGAGGCAGACTCCGCGCCTGTGCGTATCCCCATCATGGAGAAGGCTGTGTATTATGACGGATATCAGCCTACGATAATCGATGCCGATGTCAACGACGGCATCCTGCGTCACTCCAACTCACTGTATGCCGTAAAACTTACTGACGAGCAGCTCAACATGATCGGCTCCAAATTCGGCCTGGAAGTCACCATCGGGGCACTCTGCGACAATTACGACCGCATCGGCTCTGTCAATCTGGCTTTTGTGCCGAAGGGGAGCGAATCGTATGCTTACGATGATGTGGACCGCATCGAGATAGCACGCTTCATCACTCCATTCATGAACAAGAACCGCAATCCTCAGGAAGTACCTTTCGTGTATTCTCTTCCCGGAGTGGAACTTATCCTCAACGATCCCGCGCTGCGTGAGAAGTATGACATATGGGTGGAGACCGACCTCTTCGGAGTCCCCTACGCTGCCAATACCCAGATTGCCGGCTGCAAGAACCGCAATGATGTGTTCGAGGCCACAACAGTCTTCGTCAGCGAAGGAACCCCGGCTCCGGCCGACAACCATATCCTTGTGCCGATTTATACGCGCAAGCAAGAGGTGCATGGCAGCGTCAACCTCAACAATTACAATGAGAATGCCACCGACACTATCGGCACCACCACGCGAACTTTCGAGTTTGAAGTGCCTGCTGACCTTTCTGACTCCAAGATTACCTTCATCCTCACCAACCACGGTGCGGGACGCGGCGGAGAAGAGTATGTAAGACGCACACATCTGGTCTATTTCGACGGCGACCTCAAGTTGGCATATGTACCCGGAGGTGTGAGCTGCGAGCCTTACCGCCAGTATAACACAATGGCAAACAGCATCTACAACTATAACGAGCAACCTCTTGAATATTGGGAGACCTACTCCAACTGGTGTCCCGGACAGGCTGTCCCTGTCCGCGAGATACTTACCGGAGCCTTGAAGGCCGGAAAGCACCGTTTCATGATCCGTGTGCCGGATGCCGAGTTCGTGGGTCAGGATGGCGACTTCCGTCCGTCGATCTATTTCCAGGGACTCAAGGAGGGCGAGATGCCTTTGGAGGTGACTGACATCATGCGCGAGCAGGAGGCTGACATCACTTTCAACATTGAGGGCGACGTAGTGAGCTTCGGAGGCTCCGACAAAGTGGCATCCCTCTCTGTCTACTCACCCGACGGAAGCCTGCTCTACGGCACCGGGAATCCAGGCTCCGCATTCAACCTTGGTCGCTTCAGCGAACGCGTGCTCATCCTCGTGGCAACAACGGCCGAGGGACGGAGTGCGTTTGTGAAAGTTAGGCTTTAGGCGTTAGATTTTAGGCGTTAGAGGGAGGAACTGATCCGGGAGCAAGCTCCCGGCACAAAAGACGCATACGGCACAAGGCCTGAAACCCTAAAGCCTGATGCCTGAAACCTAAAAACTAAAGCCTAACACCTAAAACCTAAAACCTGATGCCAAAACCTGATGCCAAAACCTAATGCCTAACAGAGACAATAAGGGGGCGGGAAAATAGTTATTCATTATGATGAAACGACTATTTTCCCGCTTTTTTATTTTTGCGCTTTTAGCCTCCTTTGTCGGGGGTGGATTTTCCGGATCACAGGCTGTTGCAGCCTATCATCCCGGTGGGGATGATTATGAGGCTGGCGAAGAGGCTGCCTTTCTGCCTGCCATCGTGAGGGTGGAGTCGGAGAATGTGCTTGATGAGATGGTGGCTTCCGGAGATATTCTTCTGCGACGCCGTGGTGATCTTGCCCTCATGTTCCTTCGCAACGATGGCAACGACCGCAACCATCAACAACGCCGCATCATACGCCGTGGAGAGGATGCCGACCAGGAGACACCGAGAATAGAGATCGGGAGGAGAGTCTCCCCTTCTATGGATATGGCCCGCGCTTCTTTCGGCGCAGAAAGGATACTCACGGGGGAGTCGTTGCCTAAGTCCTTTACGGGTAAAGGAGTCGTCACCGGCATCTGCGACATCGGTTTTGATCCCTCCCATTCCAATTTCAAGGATGCCAACGGCGATACTCGCATCCGCCGCATCGTGCAATACAAGGAAGCGGAAGGTGCGCGAATCGTCATGGAATCTGAGGAGGAATACACTCAGTGGACCACCGACACCACGGATCATTTCCATGCCACTCACGTGGCGGGAATCATGGCTGGCAGTGACAACAGTATCGGCTATGGGGGCGTGGCTTCCGGCGCGGATATCGTCATCACCACCTCGCAGCTTTCCGATGTTGGTTTGCTTGCCGGAGTCGAGGATATCATCGAGTATGCAAGATCGGTCGGCAAACCCGCTGTCGTCAATCTCTCCATGGGCAGCTATGTCGGTCCGCATGACGGCACGTCGCTCTTCTCGCAGTATATGGATATGCTTGGCGAAGAGGCCATCATATGCCTCTCAGCCGGCAACGAAGGTGCGACACATCATACTAATTCCCTTACCCATATCTTCACACCCGAGCAGAACAGGATCGGCCAGCGCATCCACAACTACCGCTGGAATCAGTTTGATATTGCCGGCATGACCGACATATGGAGCGGCGACCGCCGCACTTTGAGACTCCAGCCTCTGGTCTACGACGAAACCACCCGCAGCATCGTACTGACCATGCCCGAACTGCAACTTTCAAATGGCAATTCTTGGAAGATCTCAACCGCTGACGAGACCCCCGAAGCACAAGAATTTACTTCTTACTTCACAGGATGGTTCGAGGCAAAGGGAGAAGTCAATCCCGACAACGGAAGATACAATGTAATACTCACCTACGACCTCCACACCGAAGAGAAAAGCTCTGCGGGCGAATGGGCACGGTATAATATCGGTTTTTTGCTGGAGGGTGAGCCGGGTCAACGTATCGACATCTTTGCCGACGGGGTCACATCGCGTCTGCGCGAGATACCGGGAAGTCCCGCGCCCGGCTGCACTTTCTCTGTGAGCGACCTTGCCACGGGTCAAAACGTGATCTGCGTCGGAATGTACAACAGTCGGTCGCAATGGCCCACCCTTTCCGGCATCCCCGGTGATGGGAAAGTGGAGGCGCAGACTGTCAATGTCAATTCCAGTTACGGCACGTTGCTCGACGGCCGTACGCTCCCTCACACAGTAGCTCCCGGCAACCCCATCATCTCCTCCTTCTCCGGTCCGTACTTAGACGCGCATCCCGAAGATATACCGCAGTGTGCCGGTTTTTCCTCAGAAGGAACAAAGAAACATTACTGGGGCATGGAGGGGGGCACCTCCATGTCGAGTCCATACGTAGCAGGTTTTATCGCCACCTTCCTTGAGGCCGATCCCACCCTTGACGTGCAGGACATCAAGAGACTGATCGCAGCCACCAACCACACCGACGTAGCTGACCCCACGAATCCGCGCCACGGCAACGGTTGGTTTGACCCCTACGCCATCATGCAGAAGATCTTGGAGAACACCTCCGTTCCCGGCACCCTCACCCCCCGCATCAAAGCCGAAGTTGCAGGCGGTGGCCTCCACATCACCAATCCCGATTCCGAGTCCCTGACCATCACCATCCATGACACCACCGGTCGACTGCTCTCGCGCCTCACCGACTCCTCCCCCGATCAACACCACTCCCTCTCCCCCTTCACCGGCCAACTCCTGCTCATCACCATCCACTCCCCCAACTCCGTCCTCCACGTACGGACATGGCGTGCCATGTCCGCCTTCCTCTAATCCGCCCTCTATTTTTTGAATTTATGAATCAAAAAAATCCTCGCAAAACCCCTCGAGCCCAATGGATTGATTATGATGGAGGAACCTTCTTCATCACAATTTGCACCCACAATCAAGCCCATTTCTTCGGTAAAATCATGAATGGAGAGATGATATTATCCCAGATTGGAGAGATTGTTGAATTTGAATTGTCAAACCCGGGGCTGCATCATCCGGAAATTCAAATACCATTATTTGTTGTGATGCCAAATCATCTCCATGCGATTATAAGAGTGAATGTGGATATCTCCCATGACATTCCGATAAACCAACGGAATCCCAATCCAGCTCTGAGGGGGAACGCGGACATGGCGCGCCATGTCCCTACATTGTCTAAATACATCACCTCGTTTAAATCCGCCGTAACCAAACAGGCCCGACCCATCAACCCTGACTTCGGTTGGCAAAGCCGTTACCACGACCATCTCATACGCGGCAATAAAGATGGAAATAGAATCGCGGACTACATTATCAATAATCCCCAAAATTGGGATAAGGATTGCTTTTCAAACTGAAATGATGTCGCATCGCATCGCGTCTATTGCGTGCGTCTATTGCGTGCGTCTATCTATCGTACGGACATGGCGTGCCATGTCCTCTTTTTTCCTCCTCTCCACATTCGGAATATCAATCTCGCATGGTGTTTAAATTGCGGACATGGCACGCCATGTCCGTACGGCGCGGATAATCACCAAGAGGCTTCGGCATGTCAATCTTGCTATGTATATTGCGGACATGGCACGCCATGTCTGTACAAGGATTTGCATTGATGCTGGGAAATCGTTACCTTTGCAGAAGTATTGCTGAATTATTCAATCTAATATGATGAAACGGAAATCATTACTGGCCCTTTTCACATTGATAGTTGTTTGCTTTGGGTCTTTCGTGGCGAAGGCAGCCGCGAAAGAGTCTGAGGAAGTAGGAGAAGCTAAGACTGTGGAATTGGATGAGATTGTCATCACCGGAGGCAAGACCATCGACAAGGGTGAGTATGTGATGCTTTTTCTGTCAAAAGAGAATGAAAATTTTGGTGTAGACGCACTTGATGCCATCTCTTCTTTAAATCGGTTTGCCATTGCGGTTAATGGTTCGACTCTCAGAAGCAATCAAGGAAAGGACGTTTTTGTCCTGATTGATGGAGTGCCTTCTTCTCCCGAAGTTCTTAAGGGACTGAAGGGCTCTGATATAAAAAGGGTTGACTATTATGACAATCCTCCGGCGCGATACAGGAACCTGACTTCCAATCCGATTGCCAATGTAATTTTGAGGAAACGCACAGACTATCTGCTGAGTGGGAATTTTCAGGCAATGAGTAATTTAAACTCTGTCTTGACCTACGAAAGGGGTTCTTTGCTCTATCGGGATTCGCTTAATTTTGCCCGAGTAGCTTATGGCTATGATTTCCAAAATCTTCATCATAACGAGATTAGCACTACCTACGACTACGGAAACTCCCTTCAAACCTCCGAAACAGGAAAGGATAGGCGGAATAAATATATCGCACATAACGCTTTAGCCACTTACCAACGGTTTCAGGGAAAACATCTGTTCAATACACAGTTTTCTTTTCAATGGGCATCGTCAAATACCGAGACTCCTTATTCGCTCGTCTCCTTCGATAAGAGAACCGGAGAAACTTTCTATGGAAATTCAAATACCGGAGCTGCCACCAAACCGATAACCTATAATCTTGACCTATATTATAATTATGATATCGGTCCCAACAGACATATATATGTTGACTTGCTCGCTTCCTACTCCAGAAGCAGTAAGACCTCTTTTTATGACTATGACCGACAGTTGTCTTATCTCGAAACTTCGAACATTCAAGATTCCGAACTGATGGAGGAAGAATCCTTCTTTTCAGAATCCTACGATAATATCCATACTGCCACGCTAAAGGCTTATGCCGGATATGCGCAACCGTTATTGCACGGTACATTTTCAGCAAGCCTCAGCAACACCTTTACGGAGATGAGGAACAATTTCAGCACGAACATAACAGAGCCACAAAAACTCACCTCATCTCAAAACACCCTTATCGGTAACGCCGGCATCTCATGGTATGGGAACATATGGTATATCTCCCCTTCTGTGGGTATAACCTACAATCATAATGACTACGACCACCACAAACAGGATCGGGTATTGCCTTATGCCTACCTCACCTTTCGGCTGAACGGAAGAGGGAGGGCACAGGGATTATACTGCACGCTTCAGAGCTACATCGTAAACAATGACCCGCGAATAGGAAACACCGTGGCCGGCTACAACTATATTGACCGATACTTCATCTCGGTCGGCAATTCCGACTTAAAAAGCTCCACCTATAATGAGACATCATTAAGGCTTGAATATTATACTCCCGACGGCAGGAACTTCGTATCATTCTATGTAGCCAACCAACACACTTGGAATGCCACCGCAAGAGTAATCTCAGAGGATTCCGGTCATATCTTGAATCAGTGGCAAAACATAGGGCACGCCAATAATGTCTACTCCCAGATTTATGGCCGCTGGAATCCGTTGCAATGGCTTTATATCACTCCGAACATTGTGGCTGGATATTTCAGGCACAATACCCCATACGCACAGATCAGAAAAGGAGTTTGGGGCGCTGGACTAAGTATTATGGGTGTCTGGAGAGGATGGTATCTCACGGTGGCTTTAGAGCAACCAAGAGATAACGTGCTTGGTGATTTCGTCACCTCACAGAAACTCTCCTTGGGAGGCAGTTTGACTTGGGTGCATAAGGGATGGAGCATTACTGGTTCATGGTACAGGGCAGGGAAATCAACGTCAGAATGCCACACCTCAATATTTTCAGCCTCCACCACAACCCTCGACAGAAGCATGAGGAATTACCTCAATCTCAGCGTTACCTACAATTTCTCAAAAGGCCGGGCACGAAACCACGGCGAAAAGAGCGTGAGTCTTTCAGCCGGTGATAATGGGTTGAGAGATTGATCACCGGTACCAGCCGAAGTAGCGGCGACGGCGGCGGGGAGTGTCGGGGACGTTGCTGAGGGTTTCGCGGGTTTGGGCGGCTTCGCGGGTGAGGCGGGAGGCTGCCGGGGTTAGGTCGGCGTCGGAGGAGGCGTAGGCTTCGATGCTGTCCAAGAGCTTTTCCCATTTGGAGAAACCTCCGCTCACATGATAGTCGTTGGCCTGCGCCCAACGGCGGAGAGTCTCGAGCAGAGATATGTAGAGACGGCATACCGTGTCGCGGTCGGCCACCAGTTCCATGAAGGATTTGACAGTGCTCTTTACCGAGGACAGTTTCGGTTTCTTGCGCGGTTTGTCGGCGGAAAGGAAGAAGAGACGGTTGATTTTCAGTGTCGCTTTCTCCAACTCCCTCTCCACATCCGGGTCGGCCCAGAAATCAAGATACTCCTTAGCCTCCTTGCGGGCAGCATAGAGTTCGAGGATCATCTCCACCAATTGCTCGCGCGAGAGTCCTTCCAGAGCTTTCTTTACGGTTGTCTTTGACATTGTTATATGGCTTCCCTAAAAATGAAAATTGAAAGCCAAGATATTGGGGAAATCCCAAAATCCATGGCCTTCAATTCTCAAACATTATCTGTGTAATCTATTGCTTCTATAACTTAGGCTCCGTTTTTACTTAGGCTCCTTATTTTGAATCATTTCCAGTGAGTGTAGGAGTCATCGGGGTAGGAATGTCAGCATTCGTCCAGTCGGAAACGTTGACTGTGAACTTGATCGGGCCACCGAGGACAGGCTTACCGGGAGTAGGATCATCAGGGTCGACATTACCGGCGCCCTCAGAGAAGTCGAGGATATAGACATATTCCTTACCGGCTTCCCAAGTGCCACTCAGAGGAATTGAAGCCCATGCATATTTCACGCCTCTTGTATCAGAGGGGAAAGGATAAACGATTGTGCCGGTCTCCTTTGTTGAGATCTGAACGAGGACGCTGAGGTAAGCCTCGCGGGATACGTTGTCGGGGTCGCCTGTAGGACTCCAAGGAGTGAGTGTCTGCGGGATGAACATCGCGTTGCCTGCCTTACCCATGATCGAAACCGGGTCGGGACCAAGGGTCACTTCATCGCAGGAAGAAGTCCAGACAGAAGTCTCATGCCAGGAATCGAGTGTCCAGGTCTGGGAGGCGAAATCGAAGCTACCGGTGGTCTGCGGACGACCGATTCGCATTCCGACTACCTTGAAATTATAGGTCTCATTGTTGGATTTTGCCATAAGCTCCACCTGTGAGAGCTGATGGTTGAAGGTAAGCTCAACACCGGAATTTTCGTTTTCGGCGCGTGTGCCGGTGGCATTGGCAGTGATGAAGTCAACCTGATCGCCGATTGAGTCAGCCACTGTGAAATTCTCAAGTTTCATACCTACGGCGTTTGAACCGTCAAGGCTTCCGGCAGTGATGTCAGCTCCAAGTTCATCCTGCGACGGAGCGTAGGCATAGAACTGGTAATTGATCTTCTCATCGCCAAGCCATGCGTATGAGGGTGTGGAGGTGAAGAACGTGTCGGCACCTTTCACGAAGTTAAGATTCTCAAAGTAGAGGGAATCGCCTGCAAAACCCGTAACGTAGATGGAGTTAAGGTTTGCGTTTGTAGTCTCGGTGGCTCTTGAAGCCATACCAGAACGGAACGAGATGAAATCATCGGAATGACTATGCTGTGGTTCCGCAGCGTCTTCGGTGCAGGAAGCCAGAGAGAGGGCTCCGAGCGCCAGGAAATAAAAGATTGTCTTTTTCATAGTCTCAGTGTGTGTTTTTCAGTATTCTATAATTCAATTATGCACATTATCTTATTCTCATCATCTTTATTTCTTAGGAATCAGCTTGGCCAAAGACCTCACATCTTCCATTCGAAATATTCCGCTTCCCAACCGTTGACATCCACGATGAATCCGGCACCGGGAGCTTCGGGGTGATTTACCGTTGCGCCGTGGATCACGATATGGACGTTGCGGCGGTCGGGAGCGCCATGCACTTGCTCCGTGACATCCTTCGTCTGCACCGCCCAGCTGCCGTCGGCCGTCTTCGTATAGAGGCATAGGTGATGCTGGGGAGCATCTTGGGTGTTCTCTCCGAAAGTAAGGAATTCGGAGTGGAGCGAACCCGGCGTGTCACCCTTTTCTAATATAAACGGAATTGCACCCTTATTGGTTAACGGAGATGACGAAAAAATTGAAATTCCTTCCGACATATTCGAAAGCGCCCCCGGAATCGTGACATCCTCGGTGTAAGCGTCAAGCCCCTCGACATCATAGATATCTACGGTGTAATGACAAAGGTCGTCGACGGGATACATCACCAGAGTCTTATCGGTGCCGTCATAGCGGGCATCGAACCCTTCGCTGCCGGCGGTCCAGGTGCCTTCCGGCGACACGACAAGAGTACTGAACTCATCGCTCTCACGACGTCTGGCAAGCAGGTCAGAGAGGGATCCATAGAGAGAGAGGTCGGAGGGTTCGGTGGTGAACACAGAGGCTGAGGAGGCATTATCCATCTCGCGCAGGGCAGCCCAATCGGTGTTGTCGGCATTGATGCAGACAGCGTCGTAGACACCGAAGGGAAGATGGATTTCTCCGCCGTCGCGTCCGGAGAAGATATATCTCAGAGGCTGACCGCCATCCCTCGGATAGAGGTATAAGGCCATGGCCGAAGGAGCGGCATCCGGATCGTTGCGCCAATCGAAGATGACGCGCACCTTCACCGGTTCGTCGGTATCCATATATAGATCCTTATGGCGGCAGCTACCCATAAAAATGAGCAGCAGGATCGCCGGAAGGAATATCCGCGCGAAGCGACGTGTGTGATGGAGAGTGTGTGTGGAATTCATAGTATCTGCAGCAGCAAGTCATTTTTTGATACCCGCTCAGGGCTCCGCGCCAAGCACCGGCTGGGCGTGCGGCTTGCTTTGAGAGTAAAACGTCGCAGCGGCAGATTCGGTTCAGAGGGTCCATCTGTTAAAAAAGATGGCGAATTGACCCATTTGGACAGTTTCAGGGTTAATATATGTAAAACAGCATTATATAATATGAAAACACACACTCCCACTATAACTATATTATTGCGCAGCTTGCTGGCATTCGGCATTTTGATCGGATATGTAAGCACCGTCAGCGGTCAGGAGACCACTTCACTGGGAGACGCGCTCTCCAGAGCGCGTCAGGTGACGGCAACCCCCAGCCGAGACTCCGTGGAAGTGTTTTTCCGGCAGAGCCAGACGGAACTTGATCCGGCTTTCCATGACAATGGGAGGCGCCTGGACTCGCTCGCAAGGGTTATGAGCGGGCTCAAGGGTGCTTCTGACGTGAGGATGACGCGGCTGCGCATCAGCGGGGCTGCCTCGCCGGAGGGTTCCTATGATTTCAACAAGTGGCTCTCGGAAGAGCGCGCAAAGAGGATTGTAGATTACTTCTCGCGACTCATCCCAATGCCCGACTCCATCACGGAAGTCAGATTTCTGGGACGCGACTGGCCCGGACTCGTTGCCCTTGTCAGAGGCGACATGAATGTTCCGGGCCGTACTGCCGTGCTTGACGCACTTGCTGAAGCAGGGGCCGACCACCGCCAACTGTCGGAAGCTGAGAGCAATCATCTGCTCTCCTCGCTCAAGCTACTTCAAGGTGGGAAGCCTTACCGATATATGTATGAAAATCTGTTCCCGTTGCTGCGCAATTCTCAGTTGAGTGTGGAGTATTCACGTTTTTCGGAGCAATTGCCCCCCGAGAGTGTGGAACTACAGCCGGAATTGCCTGCGATTGAGCAGGAAGATTCCTTGATAATGGTGGAAGAGGAACTGTTCGAGACACCCATCCCCTCAGTCCCGCGTAATTTCTACATGGATATCAGCACCAACATGCTGCTGGATGCCGGACTCGTTCCCAACATCGGAGTGGAATTTTATGTTGGCAAGAATATAAGTGTCTACGGGCAGTGGATGCACGCCTGGTGGAGCAATGACGCTCATCACCGCTACTGGCGCATGTATGGCGGCGACGTCGGCGCCCGCTGGTGGTTTGGGAAACAGGCTCATGAGAAACCCTTGACAGGTCATCATCTCGGGGTGTATGCCGGCGCGTTCACCTACGACTTTGAATTGGGCGGCACAGGCTATATGGGAGGAATGCCCCATGGCACAATCTGGGACCGTTGCTTCGTGAATGCCGGAGTGGAGTATGGCTATTCGCTCCCTGTGGCGAAACGTCTCAACATCGACTTCACCATCGGGATAGGCTACATGGGAGGCAAATACATCAAGTATGAACCCGGCAGCAAGCCCCACCTTTATTATTGGGAAAACACGAAACACCTCAACTGGGTAGGTCCGACGAAAGCCGAGATCTCCCTCGTCTGGCTGATCGGAAGGGGAAATACAAATTAGGCGGTAGGTTTTAGGCTTTAGGCGGTAGGGCTGGGCTATTGGGATTTGGCTTTTGGAAGGAAATTCTGGATTTAGAATTCAATGTGTTTCGAGGTATGGAAATAATGAAGAAGGACGTCCGCAGAGGACGTCCTTTTTTATCTTCGGCTTCATGATTTTCAAGGTATCTTGAAGCTTTTGTGCGCGCGGGGGGACTCGAACCCCCACGACGGAAGTCACCAGATCCTAAGTCTGGCGCGGCTACCAATTACGCCACGCGCGCTTTTGCGGTGCAAAATTAATAATATCCTCCGGATTTTCCAAATTTAAATTTTTTTTGTAATTTTGAGCCTCCGAAATTTCCCTCATCATGACGAATAATCCTGAAGATACCAATCTGAACGAAGAAAACCTTCCCGATGTCTCAGCTTCGGGTGAAGAAATCCCTGTGGAGGCTGCGGAAGCCGAGGAAATTGAGCAACCGCAGCCAGAGGCTCCGCGTCCGGCCTATAAGGTGCCTGGGATGGGCGACAAGCGCACGGTGCTCACGGGAATGTTTCAGCAGTGGTATCTTGAATACGCGAGCTATGTGATTCTGGAACGTGCCGTGCCGCATATCGACGACGGCCTGAAGCCTGTGCAGCGACGCATCCTCCACTCCATGCAGCGTCTTGACGACGGTCGTTTCAACAAGGTGGCCAATATCGTGGGCAACACGATGCAGTATCACCCTCACGGCGACGCCTCAATCGGCGACGCCCTCGTGCAGTTGGGACAGAAGGAACTGCTCATCGACACGCAGGGAAACTGGGGAAATATCCTGACGGGTGACTCTGCGGCAGCTCCGCGTTACATCGAGGCACGCCTCTCGGAATTTGCGCTCGACACTGTCTTCTCCCCGAAAATCACCGAGTGGACACCATCATATGATGGCCGACAGAAGGAACCGGTCACACTTCCTGTGAAGTTCCCGCTTCTCCTTGCCCAGGGGGTGGAGGGAATCGCAGTCGGACTCTCGTCGAAAATCCTCCCCCACAATTTCAATGAGATTATAGATGCCGCCGTAAGTCTGCTGCGCGGTGAACCTTTCCAGCTTTATCCCGACTTCCAGACGGGAGGTTTCCTGGATGTGGCCCGCTATAATGACGGCGCACGCGGCGGCAATGTGAAGGTGAGGGCGAAGATTGAGAAAATCGACAACAAGACACTCGCCATCACCGAACTTCCCTTCGGAAAAACCACCACTTCCCTCATCAGTTCCATCCTCACGGCTATGGAGAAGGGAAAGATAAAGATCCGCAAGGTTGACGACAACACCTCGGCCACAGCCGAGATTGTGGTGCATCTCATCCCGGGCACTTCCTCCGACAAGGCCATCGACGCGCTCTATGCCTTCACGGACTGCGAGATGAGCATATCGCCCAACTGCTGCGTCATCATGGACAATAAGCCCCACTTCATGAGTGTCAGCGAACTGTTGCGTCATT
The DNA here is from genome assembly GCA_964588625.1 of uncultured Sangeribacter sp. GTDB lineage: Bacteria > Bacteroidota > Bacteroidia > Bacteroidales > Muribaculaceae > Lepagella. The sequence goes on from CAZPQD010000038.1 coordinate 19,882, forward strand.
CTGTGGACCGCACACGCGACCTTCTCCGCCGCGAGCTCGAGATAAAACTCGGGGAATTGCGCGAGAGCCGCCTCTTCGCAAGCCTTGAGAAGATATTCATCGAGGAACGCATCTATAAGGATAAGGAGACCGAGCAGGCCGCCGACATGGAGACTGCCGTGGCTCATGTTGAGAAACGTCTCGAACCATTCGCCCCGCAATTCTTCCGTCCGGTCACTCACGACGACATCATGCGTCTATGGGAAATCAAGATGGGCCGCATCCTGAAATTCAATTCCGAAAAAGCTGATGAGAAGATTGCTGCCCTACAGGGTGAAATAGATGGTATCGAGCATAATCTGGCCAACATGACGGAATTTACCATCGACTGGTATCTGCGTCTCAAAAAGAAATACGGCGAGCATTATCCGCGTCGCACCACCCTTCGCAACTTCGACTCAATTGTGGCTACGAAGGTGGCTGAGGCCAACAAGCGCCTCTATTTCGACAAGGAGGGTGGCTTCGTGGGCACGGCCCTCAAAGACAACGAGTTCCTATTCCCCTGCTCCGACCTTGATGACATCCTCATCATCTATCGCGACGGCACATATAAGATTGTCAGGGTACAGGAGAAGCTCTTCGTAGGCAAAGGAAAGAAGGCTGTGCTCCATATCGGACTATACAAGAAGGGCGACGAACGCACAATCTACAACGTAATCTACCGCAACGGCCCCACCGGCTCATATTCCTACAAGAAACGCTTCGCCATCACTGCCCTCACACGTGATAAGGAATACCGTATAGCCAAAGAGGATGGAGCCAAGATTGAATACATGACTGTCAATCCCAACGGTGAGGCTGAAGTTGTGAAGGTCAACCTTCTCGACCGCCCCGATGCGTCAGGAAAGAAACCGCGTTCGCTGGAGACTTATGTAAACTTCGCCGAACTCAAACCGCGAGGAAAGGAATCGCTCGGCAATCTCGTCACGAAATATCAGATAAAGAGCGTCACGCTCGAGAAGACGGGCGCCAGCACACTCGGCGGCCGGGAGGTATGGTTCGACCGCGATGTGCTCCGTCTCAACTATGACGGACGCGGAGAGAGCCTCGGAGTCTTCCAGGGGGACGACCTGATCCTCGTAATCACCAAAAACGGAGAGTTCTTCACCTCCACATACTCTGACTCGAACCATTTCGACGACAATATCCTCCTCATCCAGAAATTCGATCCCTCGAAGATCTGGACGGTGGTGCTCAATGACGCCGCACTCGGTTATCCCTATATCAAGCGTCTTCAGTTTGAACCCACCGCCCGTCCGCAACGATATGTGGGCACCGGAGAGGATTCCCAGCTTATCCTGCTGACCGACACTCCCTACCCCCGCCTTGAGCTTACCTTCGGAGGCAACGACGCCACGCGCCCTGCCGTTGAGATCGACGCTGAGGAGTTCATAACCCTCAAAAGCTACAAGGCAAAGGGCAAACGACTCACTACCTATCAACTCGAAAGCGTTCGCGAACTCGAACCGCTGCGTTTCCCTCCCGAACCTGAGCCTGTGATGGAAACGGAAGTGGAGGATCTGACGGCCACAGAACCTGAAGAAGCTGAGAGTGAGAATCCAAAGGTGGTGCAGGGCGACCTCTTCGACTTCTCCGATGAATCAACTGACTGATGAGATGAAGATTCATGCGGTTCTGACAAGCACCGGACGCCGGCTGTTGCTATGCGTAATGTCGTTTCTGCTGATGTCAGTCACGTCATTTGCCCAGGCTGCGGCCGCCCCGGAGAATCCTGCCCCAAAGCGGCCTGACGCTGTGTCAGAGTCGGAAGCACCGCGACCCGTCACCGGTATCTATGGTGTGGAGATAGGAGAAATGTCGGCCTATTCCACGTATCTGTCGCCGCTGACTTATTCCGGCGCCACATATGGCATCCTCGGCAACTGGCGCAAGGCCATGCCTTTCGCTCCGGAATGCGCCATAATGGAATTTGATACCCACTTCGACATTGGATCCATGCTAAATCCGCGCAAGACAGCCCGGATGCTCGACCTCGACGCCTACCTCAGCTGGGGAATGGCATGGAGAAAACGCCTCCACAATTCGCTGCAGGTGAGTGCCGGGGGCGACCTTGCCGCCGAGTTCGGGATGCTCTGGCTCACCCGCAACGGCAATAACCCTGTGGCTGCCCGCGCTTATGTTTCACTCGGAGTGAAAGGCGGAGTCAGCTGGCATTTCACCGCCGGGAGACTACCCATCCTCCTCTCCGACGACGTAAGGATCCCCATCGGAGGTGCATTCTTCTCTCCAGCGTATGGCGAGACCTACTATGAGATATACCTCGGCAATCGCTCCGGGCTTGTGCATTTCGGCTATCCCGGCAATCATTTCACCCTCTCCAACCATCTTGCCTTCACCCTCGACTTCGGACGCACTGCCCTGCAGGTCGGTTACCGTTTCTCTGCCGACACATCATGGATCAACCATCTCGACACCCGCATCTTCCGCCACTGCCTGACACTCGGTGTCATCCCCGGGGGGATAGGCCTAAAACAACGCAGACATGAAAACTTCGCCTGGTACTGAGAGCAATCGGACATCACGGACGGTGTGGACGAACCGGACGGCATGGAGGGTGTGGACGCGATTAATCGCGTCCCTACTGGTGGTGCTTCCGGGATGCCGCGACAAGGAGGATTATCCCGATGATGCCTATGGCAATCTTCAGCAGCTCTGGAGCATCATCGATACGCATTATTGCTATCTCGATGAAAAACATATCAATTGGGACAGCATCGGCGAGGCTTACCGTGACCGTATTCACCCTGAAATTACATACGGTGAATTTTTCGACCTCTGCGCCGCCATGCTCAATGAGCTGCGCGACGGCCATGTGAATCTCATCTCTCAATGGGACACGAGCCGATATGCGCAATGGTGGACCGACTATCCGCAGGATTTTGACCTCCGCACGCTCCAGCAATATTACCTTGACTTCGACTACCGGCAGACCTCCGGCATCTCTTACCGCCTCTTCACAACGCCCGACAGTATCGGGTATATGCGGTATTCCTCTTTTTCGACAACCCCGGGAGAGACAGCCCTCGACTATGTGCTGTCCTCATTCGCCGACTGCAAGGGGCTCATCATCGACATCCGCAACAATGGAGGCGGTGAGATGACCAACGTAAGAGCGCTCGTAGGTCGCTTCATCAAGGAGAAGACCCTCGCCGGCTATATACGACATAAGACAGGCCCCGGACATAATGATTTCTCAAAACCATATCCCATTGAATACGAACCGGCACCAGAAGGGCGCGTCCATTTCGACAGTCCAGTTTGTGTGCTCACCAACCGTTCCTGCTTCAGCGCAGCCAACGATTTTGTGGCTGTGATGAAATCCCTCCCGCAAGTCAGGATCGTAGGGGCACGCACGGGCGGAGGCGGAGGTCTCCCCTTCAGCAGTGAATTGCCAATCGGGTGGGGAGTGCGGTTTTCGGCTTGCCCGGTCACTGACGCTTCCGGACATGACATTGAGGAAGGGATCGACCCTTCTCCCGGCTGCGAGGTGCATTCTCCGGCTGAGATACTGGCACAAGGGCGCGACCCTATTTTGGATCACGCCCTCACACTCCTGAGTATTCACTGAGACACTTGCTGCGTGCCGGCTTACTGCTCGGCGTAGGAAAGCACCGTAGGGCTCTTTACGTCGACACCGTATTCCTGTGCGAATCGCAGGATGGCACGTGCAAGTTTCGGTTTAAGATCTTCTGGACAATAACGGAAATATGCTTCAGCGGCCCTCACATGGGCTGCATCAGGCATTGGATATTCCCTCCGTTCGGGAAGGCCGTAGAGGCTGTCGGGGAGTTCCCGACGCTCGGCACTGTCAAGTATGTCGCTCATAGTATCAATAAATTTTGGTTTCTGATATTACAACACGTCAGCCACTGAAATTCCCCACCCTGAACCCATCATTTAACATTCATTCAGAAAAAGCACAATACACTCATATGATCTGGAAATTTCTACCAATCCTTAAGTCTACCATCTGGGGAGGCTCCAGAATAGCGGACTATAAAAACATCAAGACCGAATCCGAAACCATCGGCGAAAGCTGGGAACTTTCAGGCGTGAAGGGTTCGGAATCAGTGGTGGATGACGGACCTGACAAAGGCCTGACCATCACTCAGCTCATCGACCGCTACCAGAGCAGTCTGCTCGGCGAACGTAATTTCACTCGCTTCGGCAATAAATTCCCGCTCCTCATCAAATTCATCGATGCCAAGGCGGATCTCTCCGTACAGGTGCATCCTGACGATGCCATGGCGTGCCGTATGGGTCATGAATGTGGGAAAACTGAAATGTGGTATGTGATCGACGCGGAGAAGGGCGCACGTCTTGCCAACGGTTTCAAGAGTCCGGTGGATCCCTCCGATTACGAACGTCTCGTGGAGAGCGGTGATATAGAGAAGGTACTGAATTTCAACACTATCCACAAGGGTGACGTATTCTTTATCCCGGCAGGCAGGGTGCATGCAATCGGGAAGGGAGCACTCGTGGCTGAAATACAGCAGACGTCCGACGATACTTACCGGCTCTATGATTACCACAGGAAGGGTCCTGACGGGAAAGAACGCGAACTGCACACCGAGCTTGCAAAAGAGGCTATCGACTTCAACGATTGCGGGGGAGCGCGTGTGGAATACACACATCTCGAGAATATCCCTGTCACTGTGGTGCGTTCGCCATATTTCACCACTAATGTACTGGAACTCGATGATGAGATGATGCGTGATTACAGCGAGGCTGACACCTTCGTGGCCATTGTCGGCATCAAGGGATCAGCCATTATTGTCTGCGGCCCGCAACAAGTTAGGATGAAGGAAGGGGAAACTGTGCTGGTAAGCGCCGACGCCGTCTCAGTCACCATCAAGCCTGAAGGAAGCTTCACGGCGTTGGAGACGTATATTAAGTAGGTGTTAGGTTTTAGGCGGTAGGTTTTAGGTGTTAGGCAGTAGGCTTTAGGCTTTAGATTTTAGGTATTAGGCGGTAGGGGATGGACGTTGGGGGTTAGGACTGCCTAATGCCTAAAACCTAACGCCTAAAACCTCCACCCCCATTTGCAGAAGCGAAAGTTTTTTTGTAACTTTGCGCGTTAAACCCTGTGGAAGCATGTGGCGACATTTGCAGAAGCGGGGAACGGCGGCGGCTAAGCTGCACAGCAGACTGATAATCAGAAACTAAGGACTTCATTCATCGGGATCAGGTTTGGTTTCTGAAATCATTAGCCGTTTCAGAATAATTGAATTAGACTCCTTTTCAGAAAAATTAGGAAAATGTATAGAGACAAGACATGCGGCGAGCTGCGTCTCGCCGACGCCGGCAGCAAGGCGAAAATCGCCGGATGGGTGCAGCGCACCCGCAAGCTCGGCGCCATGACATTCGTAGATGTCCGCGACCGTTACGGCATCACGCAGGTGGTCTTCAACGATGAGATCAACCCTGAACTCTGCGAGAAAGCCAATGAACTCGGACGCGAGTTTGTAGTCCAGGTGGAAGGCACCGTCTCCGAACGCCACAGCAAGAACCCCAACCTTCCTACGGGCGACATAGAGATTATCGCCGATTCCTACAAGATCCTCAACCGCAGTGAGATTCCCCCCTTCACCATTGAGGACAATACCGACGGCGGCGACGACCTCCGCATGAAATACCGCTATCTTGACCTGCGCCGTCCTTGCGTAAAGAAGAATCTCGAGCTGCGCCACCGTATGGCCTTCGAGATCCGCCGCTATCTTGACTCCAAAGGTTTCCTCGAGATCGAGACCCCTATCCTCGTGAAGTCCACACCGGAGGGTGCCCGCGATTTTGTGGTGCCTTCCCGCATGAATCCCGGAGAGTTCTATGCCCTTCCGCAGAGCCCCCAGCTTTTCAAGCAGCTCCTGATGGTCAGCGGCTACGACCGCTATTTCCAGATCGCCAAGTGCTTCCGCGA
>CAZPQD010000039.1:0-1480 GCA_964588625.1 uncultured Sangeribacter sp.
AATCACCTTGTCGTCACCGAGTTTTTCGCGGAGTTCAGCTACGGTTGACTCAATGAAGGAGTCGGAATTCCAATCGCCGGTACATCCGCAGATACCGATAACGAAATTGTGGAGCAGCTGGGTGCCGTCGGTGGAGTGATAAACCTCCGGGTGGAACTGGATGCCCCATGTCTGTTCCCCCTCGATATGATAGGCGGCATAGTGCACATTCTCAGTGGAAGCGATCACTGTGTATGACTCGGGAGCGGAAGTGATGGTGTCGCCGTGCGACATCCATACCTGTGTGGGGGAAGGAAGACCCTCCATGAGAGGATCGCCAGGTTTCACCACTGTGAGCATTGCGCGACCATACTCGCGGCTCGGAGCACCCTCCACAGTGCCGCCATACTCAGCGGCGAGCAGCTGGGCACCGTAGCAGACACCAAGCAGCGGGAGCTTTCCCTTTATGGCAGAGATGTCGGGCTTCGGAGCCTGCTCATCGCGCACGGAATAAGGGGAACCGGAAAGAATGACACCCTTGACCTCGGGAGTCAGCTCCGGAATCTTATTGAAGGGGTGGATCTCACAGTAGACGTTGAGCTCGCGCACTCGGCGTGCGATAAGCTGCGTATACTGCGATCCAAAATCAATTATAAGGATTTTTTCCATCTGGAAATTTTTTCAGATTAAAACTGAGTCAAAATGAAATGACTTAAGACTTGGGAGCAATATCCAACAACCCAGCAGCCTATATGGCGTGGGTTATCCCTTGGTCTTACTGTCCTCGGGTATAGTTGGGAGCTTCCTTCGTAATGGTCACGTCGTGGGGATGGTTCTCGGCCACACCGGCAGAAGTGATACGTACGAATTTGGCGTCATGAAGTGTATTGATGTCGGGAGCGCCGCAATAGCCCATGCCTGAGCGCAGACCACCGATGAGCTGATAAACAGTCTCAGCAAGAGTACCTTTGTAAGCCACCCGGGCCACGATACCTTCCGGCACAAACTTGTTGGAATCGGTCTTTTCCGACTGGAAGTAGCGGTCCTTTGAACCGGCCTCCATGGCCTCGATGGAACCCATTCCGCGGTATGCCTTGAACTTACGGCCATTATAGATGATGGTCTCACCCGGAGATTCCTCAACACCGGCAAGCATCGAACCCATCATGACAGAGTCGCCACCGGCAGCGAGAGCCTTGACAATGTCGCCGGAATAACGCAGACCGCCGTCGGCAATCACCGGGATACCATATTTGTGGGCAACCTTGGCAGCCTCGAAGATAGCACTAAGCTGAGGCACGCCGACACCGGCCACGATGCGGGTGGTGCAGATGGAACCGGGACCGATACCTACCTTGATACCGTCGGCACCGTTCTTGATGAGATATTCAGCAGCCTCTCCCGTGGCGATATTGCCGACGAGCACGTCGATCTGGGGGAAATTCTCCTTTACAGCCTTAAGGGTATTGATAACGTTGGCTGAATGGCCATGGGCAGTATC
>CAZPQD010000039.1:1490-25321 GCA_964588625.1 uncultured Sangeribacter sp.
CCCTTCTCATCCTTGCAGGCGAGGGGATAATCTTGAATCTTGGTGATGTCGCGGTACGTGATGAGACCGATGAGACGGTTGTCCTTATCTACCACAGGGAGTTTCTCAATCTTATGGCGGAGAAGGATATCGGCAGCCTCGGCAAGATTAGGATTATCAGTAGTCACAAGATTCTCGGAAGTCATGACTTCCTTGATGGGGAGGGTCATATCCTTCTGGAAACGGAGGTCGCGGTTTGTCACGATGCCCTCAAGCTTTCCATCAGCATCCACTACGGGAATACCGCCGATATGATTCTCGTGCATCAGACGGAGGGCATCTCCGACAGTAGCGTCGCCAGTGATGGTGATCGGATCATAGATCATGCCGCTTTCCGCACGTTTCACCTTCCTGACCTGCGCTGCCTGAGCCTCGATCGACATATTCTTGTGGATGACGCCGATGCCACCCTGGCGGGCAATGGCAATAGCCATGTCGACCTCAGTGACTGTATCCATGGCGGCTGACACCACGGGGATATTGAGGTTGATGTTGCGTGAGAAACGCGTGGAGAGATTCACCATGTTGGGAGTCACCTCCGAATAAGCCGGAATGAGGAGGACATCGTCGAACGTCACACCTTCCATTGCTACCTTTTCATCAATGAATGACATATGCTGTGTTGCTTTTTTATCAATGAAAAAAATTAGAAATTCTTGAGTTTCTCTTCGAGTATGATGGTCTGCTTTCTATCGGGACCGACAGAGATTATGCCCACCTTAACGCCGGTAAGCTCCTCTATCTTCCTGACATAAGCCTTGGCGGCCTCCGGGAGTTCATCGAAATTGCGAACTCCGGAAATATCCTCCTTCCATCCCTCCATCTCAATGTAGACGGGTTTGCAGCGCGACAGCTGACCGATAGTGGCCGGGGGAGTATCAATTGTCCTGCCATCGAGTTCATAATGGGTGCAGATCTTCACCTTGTCAAGACCCGACAGCACATCAAAGAGCATGAGAGCCCAGTTGTCTATTCCTGCGAGACGCGATGTGTAACGAGCCACCACGGCATCAAACCAGCCCACACGACGCGGGCGGCCGGTCACTGTGCCATACTCATGTCCACGTTCGCGGATCTCCTCGGCGAGATGGTCATGAAGTTCGGTTGGGAACGGACCGGCACCTACACGGGTGCAGTAAGCCTTGGCCACACCTACCACATTATCCACCCATTTCGGAGCGATTCCAGCTCCTACCGGCACACTGGCAGCGGAGGGAGTGGAAGAAGTCACGAAGGGGAAAGTGCCATGATCGATGCAGAGCATCATACCCTGAGCGCCCTCGAAGAGCACCTTCTTGTCAGGCATCTCGAGATAGCTGTTGATAAGTGCGGAAGTGTCGCAGATACGCGGACCGAGCACTTTAGCAAGCTCCATATACTGCTCATACACCTTCTCAAACTCATACTCCGGCAGGCCGAGCATACGAAGCTCCATATTCTTCACCTCGAGGGCAGCCTTGAGACGTTCGGCGAAATATTCCGGATCGAGGAGATCGCCCATACGCAAGCCTATGCGGCTGTACTTGTCGCAATAAGCCGGACCGATACCCTTCTTTGTGGTGCCGATCTGCTTTCCACCTTTCATACCCTCGTAAGCACCGTCAAGGTCGGCATGCCAAGGCATTACCATAGCGGCACGATCGGAGATGAAGAGCTGATAGTCAGTGATTCCCTGGTCATGAAGTTTCTGCAGTTCGGCGATGACCGAGACGGGATTGACAACCATACCGTTGCCCATCACGTTGACAGTAGCCGGATTGAAAATACCCGAGGGAATACTCTGCAGCGAATATTTGTGGCCGTCGAACATCACGGTGTGTCCGGCATTGTTGCCACCCTGATAGCGCACCACCATGTCGGCACGGCAAGCAAAATAATCGGTAATCTTACCTTTTCCTTCGTCGCCCCACTGGGAGCCGACAACAACAAGTCTCTCTGACATCAGTCCTCGATTTTATTGCGTTTGTAGATATAATCGACATTCTTCATGTAGTAGTCGAGAGTGAAGCAGGCATCTAATTCCTCTTCGGTAAGGGTTCCCATCACAGTGGGGTCTTCCTTCAGTAGATCCTGATAGTTGGCACCGAGGCTCATGGCCTTCATAGCGATAGGCTGCACTGTGTCGTAAGCCTTCTCTCTGACAAAACCTTTCTCGATAAGGGCATTCATCACGCGCTGGGCGAAGATGACACCGTTGGTGCGGTAGATGTTCTTCTTCATCTGATCCTCAAACACAACGAGATTCTCCAGGATGCCCATCATGCGGTTGAGCATATAGTCGAGCAGAATAGTGGCGTCAGGCATGAGGATACGCTCTGTGGCGGAGTGTGAGATGTCACGCTCGTGCCAGAGGGCTACATTATCATAAGTGGTGACCATATATCCGCGCAGAACGCGTGCACATCCGCAGATATTCTCACTGCTGATGGGGTTGCGCTTGTGAGGCATGGCACTCGAACCCTTCTGACCCTTGCCGAAGGCTTCCTCCACTTCATGCACCTCCGTGCGCTGGAGATTGCGCACCTCAAGGGCCATCTGCTCGAGAGTCGCACCGATAAGTGCAATCTGAGCCATATAGTTGGCATGACGGTCGCGCTGAATCACTTGAGTGGAGATATTGGCAGAGTCGATTCCGAGATGTTCGCATACATAATCCTGCACAAAGGGAGGAATATTGGCGAAATTACCGACAGCTCCGGAAATCTTACCTACCTCGACGCCGCGGGCTGCATACTTGAAGCGCTCGATGTTGCGGCGCATCTCCTCATGCCAGAGCACCCACTTGAGGCCGAAGGATGTGATGTCGGCATGGATACCATGAGTGCGGCCAATGCAGGGAAGGTATTTGAAACGTATAGCCTGCTTGCGGAGCATCTCCGAGAATCTCTCGAGGTCGTCGAGAATGATCTCGTTGGCTTGTTTGAAGAGATAGCCGTTGGCTGTATCAACAACATCGGTCGAAGTAAGGCCATAGTGAATCCACTTGCGTTCCTCGCCGAGAGATTCGGAGACAGTACGGGTGAAAGCCACTATGTCGTGGCGAGTCTGAAGTTCGATCTCCTTGATACGGTCGATATTGAATGTGGCCTTGGCATTGAGTTTCTCGATATCCTCGGGAGGCACAACACCAAGCTCACGCCAAGCCTCAGCGGCAAGGAGTTCCACCTTGAGGTAGGCGTTGAATTTATTTTCTTCGGTCCAGACGTTACGCATCACGTCTCTTCCATAACGTTCAATCATTGTATATAGTCGTTATTGTGATTATTGTGAGTTAGGGACAATCTGTCAAGATGTCATATTGTCAAAATGTCAATATGTCAAAATGTCAAATTGAAAAAATGAAGGGCTTTCAGAGTGATTGATGGCCGATGTCGCGGCGGTAGAAGAGAGCCGGGCAGTCGATGGATTCGACAGCCTTGAGAGCCTCCTCGCGGGCAGCGGGGATATCATCGCCAAAACCAATCACCATCATCACGCGACCGCCGGCGGAAAGCAGCTGACCGTCAGCACCGCGTTTTGTGCCCATATGATATACCTTCTTGTCTTCCGTTTCGGCACCCTTGATCTCAGCACCCTTCTCATAACTGCCCGGATAACCCTTGGCAGCCATAACGATACCGAGACAAGCCTTGTCGGTCCATTCGGGAGTGAAATCGTGTCCATCGGTCACTGCCTCCACGAAATCATAGAAGTCGCTCTTCAGACGCGGTAGCACCACCTCCGTCTCCGGATCGCCGAAACGAGCGTTAAACTCGATGACCTTCGGTCCGTCAGCAGTAAGGATAAGTCCGCCATACAGCACGCCTGTGAACTCTACACCCTCGTCGGCCATGGCATCGGCTGTGCGCTGAAGAATTTCCTTCAGGGCTTTCTCACGCACATCTTCAGTGATGAATGGAAGCGGAGAGTAAGCACCCATGCCGCCCGTGTTAGGACCTTTGTCGCCTTCATACGCACGCTTATGATCCTGGGCAAGAGCGAGTGGATAGACCTTGCGACCCTGCACGAGGCACATGAAACTGAACTCAGGGCCGGAGAGGAAATCCTCGACCACTACCCTTCCCTGACCGAAACTCTTGTCGAGCAGCATATCGCGGAGGGCAGCTTCGGCTTCCTCATAAGTCTCGGCCACCACAACACCCTTTCCGGCAGCCAGACCATCATATTTGATGACGGCAGGAAGAGGACGATGGCGAACGTATTCCCATGCCGGTTCAAACTCCGAGAACACCTCATAAGCGGCAGTAGGCACCCCATGACGCATCATGATCTCCTTGGCGAACTCCTTGGAGCTTTCAATGCGAGTGGCAGCCTTCGTGGGGCCGAGGATGCGCAGACCCTTCTCACGGAAACGGTCGACGATTCCTTCGGCGAGAGCAGCCTCGGGACCGACCACGGTAAGGTCAATTCCCTTTTCAAGTGCGAAAGTCAGCAGCCCCTCGACGTCAGTGGCGGAGATGGGTACACACTCTGCAACCGCCTCGATGCCGGCATTGCCTGGAGCACAGTAAATCTTGCCGACACGCTCCGAACGTGCGAAAGCGTCGACTATCGCGTGACAGCGGCCACCGCCGCCAACCACAAGTACTTTCTTATCTTTCATCCTTTTTAGACAAATATCCTGTTGGATTAGACAAATTATCCTTATTGGAAAAAGACATCAATGTTTGAAATGGCGCATACCGGTAAAGAGCATAGCTATCCCCTTCTCGTTGGCCATCTTGATTGAATCCTCGTCGCGGATGCTACCACCGGGTTGAACGATAGCAACGACTCCATAGCGGGAGGCGAGTTCAACAGTGTCACCGAACGGAAGGAAACCATCGGAGGCGAGCACCAATCCCTCGGTGTGTCCGGCAGCCTTGGCTTCCTCAAGAGCGATTTCAGCAGAGCCTACACGATTCATCTGACCGGCACCTACACCGAGAGTCATGCCATCCTTGACAACGACGATAGCGTTAGACTTCACATGCTTCACGATGCGCCAGCCGAAATTGAGGTCGCGGAGTTCAGATTCTGTGGGTCTACGTTCAGTGACGGTCATATCCATAGTGACCTCCTTGCAAGTGACATCAGCATCCTGCACGAGCAGACCGCCCGTCACGCCTACATATTGCTTCTGAGGCTCACGGGAGTTATCCATCTTCACCTCAAGCAGTCGCAGGTTTTTCTTGGAGGCAAGTACCTCCAAAGCCTCAGGCTCAAAAGAGGGAGCCATCACTATTTCAAGGAAAATAGGCTTCATCATGGCTGCCACCTCACCTGTCAGCGGACGGTTCATGGCCACGATACCACCATAGATGCTCACCTTGTCGGCCTCATAAGCCTTTGTCCAGGCCTCCTTGAGGTCAGCTCCAACACCGGCTCCACAGGGATTCATATGCTTAAGGCCTACGCAGAAAGGTTCGGAGAACTCACGAACAATGCTGAGGGCAGCGTTAGCATCCTGAATATTGTTGTAGGAGAGTTCCTTGCCACCGAGCTGGCGTGCGAAAGCCACAGAATAAGGAACGGGAGTCTCCGCCCGGTAGAAAGTGGCCTTCTGGTGAGGGTTCTCGCCATAGCGGAGCGACTGCACTTCATCGAAAGCGAGAAATAGCTTGGCGTCGAGCCCGGCAGCCTTGCGCATATAAGTGGCTATATGGGAATCGTAAAGAGCAGTGTGTGTATAAGCCTTGGCTGACAACTGCAGACGGGTCTCCGGGAGGGTATTGCCAGTAGTGCGGATCTCCTCAAGGATCTTGGAATAGTCGTCGGGATCGCATACCACCGTCACATCACGGAAATTCTTGGCAGCCGAACGCAGCATGGAGGGACCGCCGATATCGATATTCTCAACGGCATCCTCCATTGTCACTCCCTCCTTGGCGATAGTCGCCTCAAAAGGATAAAGATTGACACATACCATGTCGATGGTCTCTATGCCATTCTCAGCAAGCTGAGCCATATGGTCAGCCTTATCACGGCGGGCAAGCAGGCCACCATGCACTTTGGGATGCAACGTCTTGACGCGGCCCTCACAAATCTCAGGGAAGCCTGTCACGTCGCTGATATTTGTCACCTTGAGGCCGGCACCTCGCAAGGCAGTCATAGTGCCGCCCGTAGCGATTATCTCCCAGCCAAGCTCGACAAGGGCTGTGGCAAACTCCACCACTCCCCTCTTGTCGCTGACACTTACTAATGCTCTCATTCTCAATTTATTTTCATTTGACTGCCCTGCGCTTGACAAAAACCCACGGCAGCCAGATTATTTTTTATCTTACTTTTACGAATCCCTCTCTGCCAGAAGCTTCCTGACCGTTTCAACATAAAGGCGATGCTCTGCGGCATGAATCTTTTTCTCAAGCTCCTCGATGACATGTCCCTCATATGGCACTGCGACCTGAGAGATTATCTTACCTCCATCAAGAGTCTCGTCGACATAATGGATAGTAACACCGAACACCTTTACACCATAACGGAAAGAATCCTCAATTGCGTGTGCTCCGGGAAATGCAGGAAGCAATGCGGGATGGATGTTGATGATTTTCCCTCCATAGCGTGAAAGAAGTTCCTCACCCACAATTCGCATATATCCGGCAAGGCAGACCAGTTCCACATGCTCCACATCAAGACGATCGGCGATGGCCTTCTCATAATCCCTCTTGGTGGGGAAATCCTTGGGAGAAAGCACCATGCAGGGCACACCATAGGAGGCAGCCCTCTTGATTACGTAGGCACCCGGCTTATCGACGACACAGAGTGCAACCTCGGCATCAAGCTTCCCTTTGGCACATGCCTTGGCAAGCGCCTCGAAATTTGAGCCATTGCCGCTGGCAAAGATCGCGATTCTATTTTTCATCTTTACTCTTCTATCACTTCATTGTCACTCCGGAGCCTTCCACTACCTTGCCAATGACGGAAGCCTTTTCGCCATTGGCCTCAAGAATGGCAATTACTTTCTCCGCATCTTCGGGTCGAACAGCAAGAACCATGCCAATGCCCATATTGAAGATATTGAACATCTCGCGGTGAGGTACTTCACCGAGTTTCTCAAGCAATCCGAAAACGGGAAGTATCTCCCAACTTCCTTCCTTGATTTCCACACCCTGGCCATCCTTTAGGATTCTGGGAATATTCTCATCGAATCCACCGCCGGTGATGTGGGCAATGCCGTGGACATCGACCTGCTTCAGGACATCATGCACCTGCCGCACATAGATGCGTGTTGGAGTAAGCAGCATCTCACCGAGAGTCTGATCACCTGTTCCCTCGTATTTCTTATTATAGTCGAGACCGTTGTCGGACACAATCTTGCGTACGAGGCTGAAACCATTGGAGTGTACACCGGTGGAGGCAATTCCAACAAGAACATCTCCCACCGCCACCTTGGAGCCATCGATCATCTCATCCTTCTCCACGGCACCTACAGTGAAACCTGCAATGTCATACTCTCCTTCGCCATACATTCCCGGCATCTCGGCTGTCTCACCGCCAACGAGGGCACAGCCTGCCTGTCGGCAACCTTCAGCCACACCGGAGACGATAGCCTCCACCACTTCAGGATGGTTCTTGCCGACGGCAACGTAATCAAGGAATACAAGAGGTTCGGCACCTTGCGCGAGTACATCGTTGACACACATGGCCACAGCATCAATGCCGATAGTGTCATGCTTGCCGGTGGCAAACGCAATCTTAAGCTTCGTGCCGACACCATCGGTGCCGCTGACGAGCACCGGATGGCGATAACCGAGGCTTCCGAGGTCGAACATTCCGCCGAACGACCCGATATTGCCCATGCTTCCTTTTCTCACAGTGGAGGCCACGTGCTTCTTGATGCGGCTCACCACCTCATATCCCGCCTCCAGATTCACTCCGGAAGCTTCATAGCTCTTTGCCATTATATATATTTTGTTTCGACAGTGTTGTTTATTTCTTTCTAAAGTATCTGACGGCGTTTGCGAAGATCGACTGACGTTTCTCTCCGGCAATGTTCTTCATCAGCCCCTCTTCATAGCGTTCAGTGTGTCCCATCTTGCCGAGTATGCGACCATCGGGAGAGATGATGCCCTCAATTGCGTCGCAGCTGCCATTGGGATTCTGCGGAGAATTCATAGTGGCGTTGCCCTGGGCATCGGCATACTGGAAAGCAATCTGGCCACCCTCGCGAAGACGCGTCAGCATCTTGGCATCACACATGAACTTACCCTCGCCATGAGAAACGGCGATAGAATGCAGCTCGCCTATGGAGAAACCGTCAAGCCAGGGAGATGCCACGGATCCAACGCGTGTAGTCACAATCTGCGAGATATGACGGTTGATGTCATTGCGGAAGAGTGTCGGAGAATCAGGAGTGAGCTGACCGATTTCTCCGAATGGGAGAAGGCCCGACTTCACGAATGCCTGGAAGCCGTTGCAGATGCCAAGCATCAGACCACCTCGTGCATGCAGACGCATGATCGCATCCTTCACCTTTTCATTACGCATCACGGAGGCAATGAATTTTCCGCTGCCGTCAGGTTCGTCGCCGGCTGAAAAACCGCCACTGACAGCGAGGATATGACAGGCGTCGATCATCTCCGCCATCACATCCACAGAACGGTCGACATCCTCCGGAGTAAGATTGCAGAATACGGAAGTAGTCACCTTGCAACCCTCACGCTCAAACGACTTACGCATGTCATAGTCGCAGTTAGTGCCGGGGAACACGGGGAGATACACTACCGGATGCTCCACAGGGTCGCCTTCCCACATTGCAGTGCAGGGGCCGGAAGTGGCGTTGAGGGCTTCACCCTGTTTTCCGCTGCGGTCGGGATAAATCTCCGTGAATCGCGCACGGTTGGACTCGTAAAGGTCCTCTATGGCGAGATCCTTTCCATTGACAGTGATGAAAGGTCTCTCCACAGTCTCACCGATCAACTCGAAATCAGGATGATCTATGACGCTATTGCTTTCCACGAGTATGGAACCATAGGCATAGTTGAAGAGTTCGGATTCATCCAACTTCACATCCGCCCCAATTTCATTACCGAACGACATCTTAGCGAGAGCCTCGGCAAGACCGCCGAAACCAAGTGCATAGGCCGCAACAACCTCACCGTCGGCTATCAGTTTGGTGAGATAAGGATAGGCAGAACGAAGTTGCTCCGTATCGGGCATGTATCCCTTCAACGGACGGTGGCGCAGGAGATAGAGCTTATCACCTGCTTTCTTGAACTCAGGGCTGATGACACGGCGGGCATCCACAGGTGCGACACCGAATGCTATCAGAGTCGGAGGCACGCTGATGTTGGCGAATGTGCCGCTCATGGAGTCTTTGCCGCCTATGGAGGGAAGGCCAAGTTCAGTCTGCATACGCAGTGTTCCGAGAAGAGCCGCCAGTGGTTTGCCCCAGGCCTTCTCAGAGGACATCTTCTCGAAATATTCCTGATAGGAGAAGCGCATCTTCTCAAAAGAGGCACCGGCTGCCACAGCTTTTGCAACAGCATCCACAACAGAGTAAGCTGCACCATGATACGGGCTCCAGCTCATCAGGAAGGGATTGAAGCCGAAGGTCATCATGGAGGCCATATCGGTATGATGCGAACCTACGGGGAATTTCTGCACCGAAACCTGCGATTCCGTGCGTTGTGTCTTTCCACCAAAAGGCATAAGCACTGTTGAGGCACCGATTGAGGAGTCAAACATTTCGATGAGACCCTTCTGAGAAGTCACATTATCATCTGATAGGATGGTATGGAATTTCTCACGGAGACCGTCACCCTTGACGTCGCGCTCAAAGGGATTGCGCTGCTCCACAGCACCGACAACGGCAGAAGCATAATGTGGAGCACCTGCCGAATCAATAAATTCGCGGCGGAGGTCGGCCACGACTTCTCCGTTATAATACATTCGCATACGACCCGAGTCAGTGACATCAGCCACGTGCACCATCTCAAGGTTTTCTTCGCGGCAATATTTCTCAAACTCCTCCTGGTCCTTTCTGTCGACAACGACCGACATACGTTCCTGCGACTCGCTGATGGCAAGTTCCGTAGGATTGAGGCCGGAATACTTGGTGCGGACACGGTCGAGATATATGTCAAGACCGTCGGTGAGCTCTCCGATGGCCACACTGACGCCTCCGGCACCGAAGTCGTTGGATTTCTTTATGAGTCTCGTCACTTCCGGACGGCGGAAAAGACGGGCTATCTTACGCTCCTCGGGCGCATTGCCTTTCTGCACCTCTGAGCCACATTCCTCGAGGGATGTGGCGGTATGTTCCTTTGAAGAACCTGTGGCACCGCCGATGCCGTCGCGACCTGTGCGTCCGCCAAACATAAGAATGACGTCGCCCGGTTCGGGACGATCACGCCGAACGTCGGAAGCTTTTGACGCACCGACAACGGCACCTACTTCAAGTCGCTTGGCCACATAGTCGGGATGATAAATCTCCCGCACATGTGTAGTGGCAAGACCAATCTGATTGCCATAGGAGGAATAGCCTGCAGCTGCGCGCAAAGAGATGACACGCTGCGGAAGCTTGCCCTCCATAGTCTCGGCCACGGGCTGATAGATATTTCCGGCGCCCGTCACGCGCATTGCCTGATATACATAGCTACGTCCGCTCAGCGGGTCGCGGATGGCACCGCCAAGACATGTGGAGGCACCTCCGAAGGGTTCAATCTCCGTAGGATGGTTGTGTGTCTCATTCTTGAACTGCAGGAGCCATTTCTCCGGTTTGCCATCTACATCGATATCCACAAAGATGGAGCAGGCATTATTCTCCTCGCTCTGTTCCAGATCCTCGAGCAGGCCTTGCTTCTTGAGCCAGCGGGCTCCGATGCAGGCAAGGTCCATGAGGCAGAGGCTCTTCTCCGAGCGGCCGAGATCCTTGCGGATCGCGTGCCAGTCGTCGAGCGATTTGCGGATGTCGTCGGCTATGAAGGAATCCTCCACGTCAATCTTCTCCAGATTAGTGGTGAAGGTGGTGTGGCGGCAGTGGTCGCTCCAATAAGTGTCGAGGATGCGAAGTTCTGTCTCATTCGGGTCGCGGTCCTCCCCCTTGAAGTATTCCACCACAGTCATCAAGTCGTCGGCATTCATAGCCAATCCCTTCTCCTTGCAGAAGGCAGGAGCCTCTGCGGCAGAGATTTCACGGAATCCTTCAAGCACCGGCACAGGACGGGCGGTTGCCCTCTCCGGAGGAGCGAGCAGCGAGAGGTCTTTCTCGCGAGATTCCACAGCGTTGATGCAATATTTGGCAATCGCCTTCATCTCCTTCTCCCCTACGGAATCGTCGAAGATCATGAGGCGGGCACTGCGGATGTCGACATCGGCATCAGGCTGAAGCAGTTTGACACAATCGACCGCTGAGGCGGCACGTTGGTCGAACTGGCCGGGAAGGCATTCCACTGCAAGATAAGGTTTGCCTCCGAAATCCACAGAGTGGGTCACTTCGTCTGTGGCCCTCTCGCCGAACACACTGTAGGAGGCACGGTCAACGAGTTCGTCGGAAAAACCGAAGAGGTCGTAGACACAAAGCAGACGGAGATTTTTAATCTCAAGTCCGAGATTGGAATTGAGTTCATTGCGCAGGCTCTCAGCCTCCACTCGGAACTCAGGACGTTTCTCTACAAAAACGCGATGTTTATTCATAACAGATTATCCTTATGATAACTGAGCTGTTGTTGGGATTGAAGTTTCTTACCGTTTTTTCGGAATAATTCTCTTTTGGAGCTTAATTCAGCACAGGCTTCAGATTACAGAAGCGAGCACCTTGGCAGCCTGCTCGGCGCGGAAGTCGTCGAGGGCTTTCTTAATCCGCTCGTCAGTGACGGCAAGAATCTCCGCACATAGGAGGGCGGCATTCTTGGCGCCGTCGATGCCAACAGTAGCCACGGGTATGCCGGAGGGCATCTGCACCATGGAAAGGAGGGAGTCAAGGCCTTCGAGCGAACGGGATTTTATAGGCACAGCCACAACGGGAAGAGTGGTGAAAGCGGCCACGACACCTGCGAGATGCGCAGCCCCGCCGGCGCCGGCAATGATGGCGGCAAATCCGCGCTCACGGGCAGAGGAAGCCCATTCCTCCAGCTGAGCGGGAGTGCGGTGGGCGGAAAGAACCTTCTTTTCATACTCGATTCCGAACTGCTCCAGAATCGTTGTGGCGCCCGACATTACATTCCAGTCGCTGGTCGAGCCCATTACTACACCGATTTTCATAAGTGTCTGACAAATTTAAAAGCACCGACCGCCCTACCACTAAGGAAAGGCGGCCGAATGCACTATATCATGTTGTTACTAATCTTTTTGATGGCGGACCGAAGGCGCACGCTTCCCCCACAGACACACACGTCCGCACAAGCGAAGCACTGCAGGGAGACTCCTGCGGCGTTCTTGCTCTCCGACGGACTTTCATTCCGCCTTACGGTTCGCGGCTCGTGTGGAAATGATTTGCTATCCTCAGTCATGGGTTGGGATTGCGCCACCTCACGGGGCAGCCTATAATTAAAGTGCAAAATTAATCATTTTTTCTCAACTGTGCAAATGGCCGAGGCCGCCTGACTAAAGACTTTTTAAGACTTTATAATTTATTTTTAACAAACCATCCCTTTGTGCTGACGTTTTTATATAAAAACTAAATTTTTTAAACACGGATGCTATGAAAAAGACTGTAATATCGCTTGCTGTGGCACTGCTTACTTTGGGCACTCCTGCCGCAATTTTTGCAGGCAACAATACCGAACAGGCCAAAGAGAACCTCAAGACAGAGACGGCAAAGGCTGAAAATAAAGTAAAGGATGGAATCGTAGATCTTAGGGAGGATGCCGCAAAGGATGTGGCAAAGGCTCGGAAAGCAACTGATAGAGCTGCCAAAAAAGGTAAGGCCAAAGCCGGAAAGGAATATCGGAAAGACCGCGCGAAAGCCTCAAAAGCCATCAACACTGCCTCCAAGGATGTAAAGAAGGAGGCTAAGAAGGATGCCACAAAAGTTGCCAAGGAATATAAGAAGGACAGCAAGAAAGTAGCCAAGGAATATAAGAAGGATGCCTCAAAAGTTGCCAAAGAATATAAGAAGGACAGCAAGAAAGTAGCCAAGGCTTATAAGAATGGGGCCAAGAAGGTAAAATCTGAATATAGAAAAGATCGTACCAAGGTTGCTGACGCTTACAGAACTGACAAGAGAAAAATGGCGAAAGCCTACCGTACCGGTCGTGATAAGGCAAAGGCAGGCGTAGTTAAAGTCGTGGACAAAACACTTGACAAATAATCTTGCCACACCTTACACTAAGTTACACTAAGGATTATCAAAACTTAAGGTAGAAATCCTTCCCGAGAGATCGGTAATCATCGGTTGGAAACCCCGGTGATGTCTCGAGAGTCAAGGTATTTCTCTCACATTCCACGCATGTTTTCTCAGAAGCTTGCGGCATAAATTCCATCAAGGCCCTCTTTACGGGGGCCTTTTCATGTCCTTTAACAAATGTTACCCTTACTGGAATCAATCCACATTTCTGGGATTTCGCCTCAAGATCCGAAGCATATTCCGCAGGAACCACAAACGAGAGTCTGCCATCCGGATTAAGGAGTGCTGAGGCTGCCTCAAGCAAAACACCGGGAGAGAGTGTGCCCTGATGACGGGCTGTCAGACGGCGTGAGTCAGGTTCGGCAACGCCGCTGTCAAAATAAGGAGGATTGCTGATGATGAGATCAAAACCCTCCCCTTCTTCTCGTGACAATTCTTCAAATGAGAGTCTGGCCGCTTGCAGGCGCTCAGACCATGGCGAATGCTGAAAGTTTTCTCCCGCCTCCTCCACAGATTCGTTGTCGATATCTATAGCCAGAATGTCTGCATACTGAGAACGCTGGGCACAGATAAGCGATATGATGCCGCACCCTGTGCCGACATCGAGTATCCTTCCGACTTCCGGTATTGTAGTCCAGAGAGCTATAAGCACACCGTCGACTCCCACCTTCATCGAACTGCGCGAGTGGGACACACTGAATCTCTTGAAATCGAATTTTCCGTTGGCTCTTGACATGACTTGAGATAATGGCTCGCTCCGCGTTCTGGGTTAAGGAATTAGCTGTATTAACAAGCTCTAAACTATTTACAAGCTCTAAACAAAAAAGAGTCTCTGAAACAATTCAGAAACTCTAATTGTAGTTGCCTTGGAAGGATTCGAACCCTCACTAAAGGTGCCAGAAACCTGCGTGCTACCATTACACCACAAGGCAATTATTACGTCTCCTCGGGAAGTCCTTCCTGAAAGACGCTGCAAAATTACTGCTTATTTCCGAAATGGCAAAATTTTTTCAGAAAAAATTTTTCTTTTGGCTGTTTACAAATTATTTATTAACTTTGTATTTTCTGCGAGTCCGGGATAGCGGAAAGGGATTCTGTTCCCAAAAATCAAGAGACAGTAAGCCGGGATTATTAATCATTCAAGGAAACAGCGTATGAGTGAGGCATACAAACCAATAGAGGCTACCGCTGAGGATTACAACAAAATAATTGAAGATCGGGCTCAGGCCGTGTTTGACGTCATGGCTCCGAGGGAGACTCCTGAGAATATGCGTAGGCTCCGGGAGGCCTTTGAGTTTGCGCGTGAAGCCCACTCTGCCCAGAAACGAAAGACGGGCGAACCCTATATACTGCATCCCATAGCGGTCGCCATGATCGTGGCGAAGGACCTTCATTTGGGGGCAGACCCGGTAATTGCGGCATTCCTTCATGACGTGGTGGAGGATACTCCTTACAAAATCAGCGATCTCAGCCGAATTTTCGGTACAGACGTTGCAATGTTGGTCAAGGTGCTCACCAAGCAGAAGAAGGAGAAGTATGAGACATCGAAGCAATTCGACAATTTCAAGCAGATGCTCGTCTCCATGCGATATGACATCCGTGCTCTTCTCATAAAGCTCGCTGACCGTCTGCACAACATGCGGACCCTCTCTTCAATGCGTGCCGACAAGCAGATGAAGATAGCCGGAGAGACCGACTATTTCTTTGCTCCGCTTGCCAATCGCCTTGGCCTTTACAATGTGAAGACAGAACTCGAGAACCTCAGCATGCGTTTCCGCTGCCCGCATGAGTTTGACGAACTTGTGAGACTCACCGAGCAATATAAAGCCAAGAATGGAAACAGGATTGAGAGTTTCCGTCGTGGAGTCGCCGCCACTCTTGAAGCGGCCGGTCTGCCGGCTGAAGTGGCTGTCACTTTCCGGCAGCCTTACAGCCTTAGGCGTATGATGGAGAAGACCGGTGAGGATTTCTGGCATCTATCGAATCCTTACGCCATTGACATCACTTTCCCGGATCCTCCGACAGGTGTTTCGGAAAAACGCACCGCCCTTGCCTATTATTCAGCCCTGACAGACCGCTATAAGGAGAAACCGGGGAGTGTGGTGAATTATATAGATGCGCCTAAGGAGAATGGCTACCGCAGTTTCCATGTGCGACTGCTTTCAGATTTCGGACAGTGGCAGGATGTGCATATCTCTTCGGCAAGGATGCGTGAGCACGCACAGCTTGGAGTGATAGCGGAGCAACAGGTTGGAGACACCAATCCATGGGTCGAGAAACTGAAGAAGAGTCTTCATGACATGGCTCTTCGAGGCGAGGAGAAGAATATGGTGGAGCAGGTGGTGGAATCGCTCTACAATGACGACATCATGACATTCACGCCAAATGGCAAACCTGTGGTGCTTCCCAAAAATTCCACACCCATTGATTTTGCTTTCGAGATTCATACCAATTTAGGTTATCATGCTCGCTATGCCAGAATCAACGGTCAGCTATCTTCCATCAAGACCAAGCTCAAGCGCGGCGACGTGGTGGAAATCTTCCCTGGCGAGGAATGCCACCCCACCCCTGACTGGGAGGGACACATTAAAAGCTTCAAGGCTAAAAAGGCTCTGGCCGCGTGGAAGGCAAAGAATATTGTGGATGACGTAGACCGCTGCCAGGAATGCAAACCTCTTCCCGGAGAAGACGTGATTGGCTACCGCGATGACAACGGACGACTGCATATCCATAAGCGCGACTGCCCTATGGCAATTCGTCTTGCCTCCCGCTTCGGTGACAATATTGTCTCTGTGGACTATGAACCTACCGATACCCTCTATCCTGTGACTATACAGGTGAGAGGCATAGACCGTCATGGTCTTATGATCGATCTGCTTGACAGCATTTCCAACAAACTCGACCTTTCCATGTCGAAGCTTGAGACCTGGCGTGAGGATGCAATCGTGACATCGATCATTACATTTGGCGTGCATTCCTTCCAGGAACTCCAGATGGTGCTCAATATCATCTCGGACATAGAAGGAGTTGATGAGGCGAAGGAGATCCTTTAACCAATTAATGGAATATTAAAAAAGGACACCAACCGACGGTTGGTGTCCCTTTTTTATAGAGTGCTTTCTACTGCCCAAAATCAATTGGAAGCATTGGAATCATTTTTTTGATCAGTGCTTTCCGAAGGATTGGAAACGGCGGCTTGGGCAGCAGTATGTCCCTCCCCCGAGGATTCTTGCTGAGGCTCAGTAGCCTCTTTCTTACGAAGACTAAGGAAAGAGTCGGAGGGATTGGCTGTGTGTCGCTTCACGGTATCCGTCACGTAAACTGTGAATATCGGAAACATCATCATGCCGAGGGCTGCCAGGACGACAGAGAGCACGCGGCCCACCGGTGTGACAGCCGTAATGTTGGAGCCGACGGTTGTCACATCCATGAATGCCCACCAAAGCGCCGACTGATAATCCTTGACAAGGGGGTTGACATTATGTTCAAAGAGATAGAATGCAAGGGAAGCGAAATACACCGTCGCGAGAAGAGAGATAAGGTAAGACCAGAATAACGATGTTGCCCTGTTGGATGTGAACCATCCCACTACGATGGCCAAGGCATATGCTCCACGTATCACGGGCATAAACCGGATGAAATATTCCACCTGCGTCGGAAAATGAACGTTGAAGTGATGGAACAAGGCCAACCACGGGATTGCTACGAGCAGGAAGACCCAGCGTGAGGCCATATAGTGTTTCTTGTCGGGCGAGAGAATGAGCTCTATGAAGAAGTCTCCGAGGAAGAGCAGGCAGATCCACCACTGGGTGACGAGAAATTCCGGATTGTCATAAAAAGGTATGTTATGAAATGTATCTATGGAGATACATACCACGAGATACACTGAGACGAGCAGGATGAAGATATGCAGCACTGCGTAGAACCCATAGTGATTGAGTTCAGAATTGAGTCTATCAAGTGTTTTTCCCATAATGCTGATTATACTGAAAATTTATTATGAGCCTTATTTCTGTGCCTCTTTGGGCATTACTTTGGGCGCATAGCGTTCTGTGACGATGGCACCTATCACCATTATAGCTGCGGAGACACCAAGCACGAGAACTACACCACCCCATTTGAGGAGTACAGGAATGATGAACACTGCCAACACTGCTCCCACCTTGCCGATGGCGGCAGCCAGTCCGGAACCCTGTCCGCGGACTGCCACAGGATAGATAGCCGGTGGAAGAAGGTATGTTACCAAGTGGGGACCCATATTGAGGAAAAGTTCAAAGAGCATGAATGCAAGGATAGAGATCCATGTGGCCCAATGATAATGATATGCAAGGAGCAGCAGTATCATGGAGACGGCACAAGCCCAGAATCCGATAGTCTGTATACGCGGGATATAGGCCTTGCGGGCTACGAGCCAGAGACCGAGCAGAAATCCGGGAAGAATAATGCAGCTTATCCAGAATGTGATCTCAACGGAGGAAGCCACGTGCTTCAACGGTGAAAGCGAATCTCCTCCAGGTTCAAGACCGAGCGACATGACAAGCACCGGCAGGAATATGCCTATGCCATAGACTCCGAGTCCTTCGCATGCCCAAGGCACTCCCGAGAGCATAACCCTTGAGAAATTATTCTTAATAAAGGAGAACATAGACTGGGACTCTTCCTTCTTGATAGCGGCTTCCTGATCCGTCTGTTGTGGCAACTCAGGGAGTTCCACATCTGACCCGAGGAAATGGCGGAGGGCTTTTTCAGCCTTATCTCTCTTTCCATGCTGGAGAAGCCATATGGGACTACCCCAGAACCATATGCGGCAAACAAGCATCAATCCTGCGATTGCAGCTACAATCCACATGAGTGAGGCCCAAGCATCGGCGTTACTCCAGGAAGAGACTATCCACCAGCACACACCGGCCACTGCTACGTTGCCGAGTGCCGAAGCAGCTTTTGCAACTCCGATCATTGTGGAGCGCCAGCGGGTAGGGAGGAGAACCGAGATATAATCGGAATCAAGACTGTACTCTCCGCCAATGCCGAAACCGATGATGAAGAGGCATACGATAAGTACTGAGACGTGAGGGAAGATTACTGAGATGACAGCAGCCACAAGCATCAGGGCAGGCCCGGCGCGGAAATAGAATAGATAGCCGTTTGCATCTGTGAGACGTCCCAAAACCACCGAACCGACGATGATGCCGATGAGGTCGGCAGCTCCGATAAGTCCCTGCATTGCAGAGCCAAGCTCAGGATGGTTTATGATGTTGAGAAGGGGTATGATGATACCGGCGAGCGTGGCTACACCGGTACCGATCAGCTGTCCTAACGAAGCAACGAACACAATCCATACATGACGCCAACCAAAGTGCATGTCGGCTATAGTGTAGCGTGCTCCATCATTAGACTTTACTGTATTTTCCATGGTTCAAAAATTCATTTTCAATGAATCATGATTTTGCATCAGGCTGGAAGAAGGAATAAGCGGGAAACAGGAATATCCAGGTGGCGACACAGAATGGGCCGGTGAGTGTGGGCAGACCCATCGGAGAGAAGAAGGCATTCATGGCAGCCTGCACAAATACTGTCACCACCACACCGATGATTGTCCAAATCCAAGTCTTCCAGGAGTTATTGCAATAAGTAGCTCCCAGTGCGATACCAGTCAGAACAGCACTGAAGCCGTAGAGGCCGTCAGCGATGTCGCCGCCGGGTCCGTGCCAGCAAATGACTGTGGCAAGGGCAATGGCTGATGAGATCGCACACCAGAGAGCCGCCCTCCAGCTGCTGACGGCGAGTCCTGCAAGGAAGAACACACCTGTAACCCATGAGTTGATTAGGAATACCTGAGAAATACCTTTGAGCCAGTAGACTACCAGCGAACCGAAACCGGTGTTCAGAACTTCCTGCGTACCGTGAGCAAACTCCGGAGTAGACATGTAAACCGGTGGCATACCTGAAAATAGACGCGCAGCGAGGAGGAAGAACCATGTCGACATGACAAAGGGGAATGTGAAGGAGCTTACTTTCCAGGGCTTGAGGATATTGTCAAGACCGGTTCGTACCCAAGTGGACATGGCGGAACAGAGCACGAGCGCAATCCACATCCATATTGTATTTCCCATGAAGGTGGGAAAGGCGCACCCCACAAGAACTCCGTTGAAACCCCAGAGTCCGTTGGCACCTTTTTGATCGGGGAGATGGAGGATATAGCCCGTGAGTGTGGAGACAACGACGCCTACAACAGCACCCCATGCCACTACTCCAAGATGCTCTTCATAAGCACCCCAGAAGATTCCACATAAGAAAAGCAAACCTGTGATCCAGTTGTCCTGGAACATCACCTGCCCTATGCCGCGGAAGAGTGTACGTGGAAACTCTCGTACGGAAGCAGATAAATAATTTGAAGATGTAGCCATAGTGTATGTTTTTAGTTAATTTTGCAAAGCAGTCACCCCGTTAAATGTGGAAAATGGGGAGGCAGAAGAGAAAAGTCATATAAAAAGAAAACCGACTGCAATGCTTCAAAGTTCATTGCAGTCGGCCGTTATTCAGTAATTATCCGGTTATATCGTGGCTTAAGTCATGTTTGTTCCAACCGGCGGGGTTATTTATTGCCATGTAATCAAAATGCCGTAGTCATCGCCATGGGAACTCAGGAGGGATAGGTTTTCCTTTCACAGCCATACGGACGCTGGAGCAGAAGTCCCGGATTATTTTTTTCACCGGTCCGCTTTCCATTCCGAGCACCTTGTAGAGCAGACCCGCTCCATTGGGCAGATGCGTGATTCCTGCAGCAAGATTATGCTCGCGATCGATGAAGGCCTCGGTGGCTTCGTATATCTCCTTGGCCTTGTCCGGAGGCGTCATGACTATGACATTGGCAAAAACGTCGAATTTACCCATCACTCCGAGTTGCCTGGGCGACATAAACTCAGGCTGAATGACATATTTCTCCCGGAATAGCTTTTCTCCGTCAGGCCGTTCTCCATGGGAACAGACTGAAAGGATATCGTATTGATAGAGTTCTCCTTCCTTGTAATATTTCCGTCCTCCCATATAAATTTCAGAGTAGACGAGAGTGGCAGAAGGATCACATACAATCCTTGTGTCGGAAATAAATCGGGCATGGCGACAGGGGAAAATAGGTTCGGGGAGCAATTCGAGGTAACTGTCTTTCTCGAGTACGATATTCTGTACCAGACCACAATAGTTGGCGGCCATCTCAGCAATTTTTGTGGCAGCTCCGGTAGATACGAAAGCGAAGGAGCCCTCCTTCATGTTTATATCCTGCTGATAACGGTCGCCTTCCATGTACTGACCGCCTGACGAAAGGATATACACACATGGCATTTCAGGCATCTCCTCATCGAAATAGAGCTCCTGCTGCACGATTATGGGCACACGGCGTTCCATATCGCGCATGATGCACTTGCCATCGGGGTCTATCTCAAACCCCATTCTGAGATACCCATGTTTTCCGGGCGCGCCGATATACATGGCTTTGGGCACATCGAGATAAGGAGCCATCTCGGCGCAGTGGGAGAAATCGACGGGTGGCACCGAGGATGTTGTCTGGTGCAGCTGATAGTCAAACCCCATAATTATTTGCCTGTCTTGTCAAAAAGAGCCATTTTGAAAATAAGATCCACGAGCTCCTGAATTCCCTCTCCAGTCATGCAGTTGGTAAACACAAAGGGTTTACCGGGACGCATGAGCTTTGAATCATGGTCCATTACCTCAAGCGAGGCATTGACGTAGGGAGCGAGGTCGGTCTTGTTGATGACGAGAATGTCACTTTGAGAGATACCGGGACCATCCTTGCGGGGAATCTTGTCGCCAGCAGCCACGTCAATCACGTAGATAAAGAAATCAACGAGTGCCGGCGAGAAGGTGAGTGTAAGGTTGTCACCTCCGGATTCGATAAGGACTATATCTGTGTCTGGGAATTTCTCCTCCATCTCCTCCACTGCGGCAATGTTCATGGAAGGATCCTCACGCACGGCAGTGTGAGGACAAGCACCAGTCTCCACACCTATGATCTGGTCTTCATGAAGAATACCTTTGAGTGTTTTACGCACGTGCTTTGCATCCTCTGTCGTGACAATATCGTTGGTGATGATGAGCACCTTCTGTCCGAGTTCAAGAAGGCGCGGGGTGATAGCCTCAATAAGGGCTGTCTTTCCGGAGCCGACAGGACCGCCGACTCCAATTCTGCAAGTACTCATATAATGATGAATAGCGGATTTTTGAAATAAAGTTAATTCATGAACATACGCATGTTGCCTTTCTCATGGAGCGAGGCAAGGATATCGAGCTGCGGGAAGAAGGCCTGCATGTCGTCAAGCTTCATCAAGGATGCGCGCCGGTAGAGATCTTCTGTGGAATCGGAGAGCTCGAAGAGAATTTCCTGGGTGTCGTAGTGGCTCACCTTCACACAACGAAGGGCTGCGGAAAGCACCATATTGATCACGCCATACTGATGGGAAGCAAAGAGCGACTCCTCTCCCACTCCGGCAGCTGCGAAAGCTACACCTTGAGAAACTGGATAGGCTCCTGGGGTCTTGCCCGAACGAATGTCGTCAAGCCAACGCTTGACGATCTCATTGTCGGGAAACAGACGGACAGCGAGTTCAGCCAATTTTTTTCCCATCCTCGAAAGCATGAGGCGGGCCTCATCATTCATCTTGAACCGCATGAGTGCGGCATCTGCCTC
The DNA here is from genome assembly GCA_964588625.1 of uncultured Sangeribacter sp. Lineage (GTDB taxonomy): Bacteria > Bacteroidota > Bacteroidia > Bacteroidales > Muribaculaceae > Lepagella. The sequence goes on from CAZPQD010000039.1 coordinate 23,501, forward strand.
AAGTATGGCATCATAATCGGAAGCAATGAAAGCTCGGTGGCTTACAAGAGCTGCCACTCCATCGGAGAAGGCAGCTTGAAGAGCCTGACTGCGTGTGAAGTCACGAAGCGTGGGGGCATCATGCACAATTCCTTCAAAAGATGCCGTCTCAAGTCCATTGGAGAATGAGAAAGTGCCGACGGGAAAGGTGGAGTCAGTGAACTGAAGAAGCCGCATGGCGGCAGTCATATTCATTTCCATAGTAAAGACCTGAAGTCAGAATCAATGAACTGAATCCTCATGTGTGCACTCCTCATCATGATGATGCGTATGCTCGCCATCGTGATGATGGGAATGCACTGTGCCATCTGCATGGGTATGTGTGTGGGCATGAACAATGTGTCCATGGTCATGAGTGTGCGCATGACTCTCATGTCCGGCTCCTCCGAAGAGACGGCGGATCTCATGTGGTGCAAGGAAGGGGATAACGTCTACTCCAGTCTGGAACTCGAAGGAAATGCCCTCAATATGATGTGTCTCCATGACAGAGAGCATCACTTTCTTATCCACCGTGAGTGGAACGTACACCTTGGTCTCCTTTACAACGGCAGGCCAATGCTGGTTTCCTATGGCGTGTCCGAGTTCTACACTGACGCGTATTATCTCTGCCGGCGACTTATCGGCAAGTCCGGCAAGATCGACAACGAGAACCGGGGAAAGCTCTATTCTCAACACAACCGCTTTTCCGGCAACAGGATCATAGCTGATAACGTCGCCATCTACAATCTGTGAATGGCGGGCAAGCGCCACTGGATATTCCGTGCCGCTCACACCCTTTGCAAGAAATCTTGATTTCTGCGCTGTCCATTGGTCGAGAAACACGTAATCAATCTCGGCGTTCTCAAGTTTTGCGGCCCATTCCTCGGAACGGTTTACGTTGCCGAGTATCTTATCGTAAATAGTCATCTTTTTCTTCTGTTATTCCACATACCTCCCGATAGAAGGCATGGTTAAGCCTCGGAGAGGAAAAGGCATAAAAAAATGGAGAGGGAAGAGGGATAATCTGCTGTTACCTCTCCCCTCTCCAAAAAGATTTTTCATCTTGCCATCCTAAGAGAAGGATGACGGTCAATATTTGAAAATTTCAATTAGCTGAACCAGTAGAGCTGAGCCAGAGGCAGGGTCTTGGCAGGAGCCACGTAAGCCAGCTCTCCGTCAACAGTCACATAGAATGTCTCCGGATCCACCTCAATGTGAGGAGTGGCGGTGTTGCGCACCATGTCAGCCTTAGTGATCTGACGTGTTCCCTTGACAGCCTGAACGATGGAAGTAAGACCATATTTCTCCTTGACACCGGCATCGAATGCGGCCTGACTTACGAAGGAGATTCTTGTCTTCTGCATAGCCTCACCGAAGCAGCCGTACATGGGACGCATGATCTTAGGCTGCGGGGTGGTAAGGGATGCATTGGGATCGCCCATGTTTGCCCAGTTGATGAGGCCACCCTTGATCACGAGGTTGGGCTTAGTGCCGAAGAATGCGGGCTCCCAGAGAACGAGGTCGGCCATCTTGCCAACTTCGATAGAACCGAGAGTGTCGGCAAAGCCATAAGTGATGGCAGGGTTGAGTGTGATCTGAGCGAGATAGCGGAGCACACGGAAGTTGTCGTTGCCTTCAGCATCCTCGGGGAGCTTACCGCGAACAGACTTCATGTATGAAGCCATCTGGAATGTACGCATGAACGACTCGCCTACTAGACCCATGGCCTGAGAGTCGGAGGACACCATGGAGATAATGCCGAAGACATGGAAGCTATTCTCAGCGCTCTGTGTCTCGGGACGC
>CAZPQD010000040.1:0-9741 GCA_964588625.1 uncultured Sangeribacter sp.
TTCCTGTGGTATAACGCCTATCCGGCGCAGGTATTCATGGGCGACACGGGAAGCCTTACGCTCGGAGGTATCCTTGCCGTCTTCGCCATCCTCATACGCAAAGAGCTCCTCATCCCCCTGCTCTGCCTCATCTTCTTCCTCGAGGACATTTCAGTGATGATACAGGTGGCCTATTTCAAATTCACCAAAAGGAAATATGGCGCCGGACGCCGTGTTTTCAAGATGACGCCCCTGCATCATCATTTCCAGAAAGCAGGGGATGCCTCAATCACATGCCTGATAAATTTCCCGAAACGGCCCATCCCCGAGCCTAAGATAGTGACCCGTTTCTGGATTCTGGGCATACTTCTTGCAGCCATCACCTTCGTCACTCTCAAACTTAGGTAAGGCATTAAAAATCAACGTATAAAAACAACGCATCAACGATAAGACAACGATAAAAATGTCAGACAAAGATAAGGAACGTGCAACCCGGCTCGTAGTGCTCGGAGCCGGCGAGAGCGGAGCCGGCGCAGCCGTGCTCGGTTTCGTCAAAGGGATGGATGTGCTCGTCAGCGATTCAGGCCCGATAGCCGACAAATACAAGCAGCTTCTTGACTCCTACGGCATCAGATATGAAGAAGGAGGCCACACGGAGGAGGAAGTGCTGAAAGCCGACCTTGTGGTGAAGAGTCCCGGCATTCCCCCCTATGCGCCACTCGTGGAGAGACTGGCAGCCAAAGGGACTCCCATCCTCTCGGAAATAGAGTTCGCCGGCCGCTACACCGATTCCAAGATGGTCTGCATCACCGGAAGCAACGGCAAGACGACGACCACACTTCTCATCTACCACATCCTGCGTGAAGCCGGACTCGATGCCGGACTGGCAGGCAATGTAGGCAAGAGCCTCGCCCTGCAGGTGGCCACTGACCCTCATCAAATCTACGTCATCGAACTCTCCAGCTTCCAGCTTGAGAACATGTATGACTTCAAGGCCGACATAGCCGTCATACTCAACATCACTCCCGACCATATGGACCGCTACGATCATAAGATGGAGAATTACGTGGCAGCCAAATTCCGTATCCTGCGCAACCAGGGGAAGGATGACTACTTCATCTACTGGCAGGGCGACCCCGTGGTGACCGCCCAGATAAAGGCAGTGCAGACGGAGGCCATGATGCTACCCTTCAGCGAGTTCAAGGAGGAAGGAAGCGCGGCCTGGACCGACGAGCAAGGCATTATCCATTTCGAGACTCCCGCCGGAGTATGGGATATTCCCCGCGACCGCCTCGCACTGCCCGGACTGCACAACCTGTTCAACTCCATGGCCGCCGGCCTTTCCGCCTCACTGCTCGACATCAAAGCCGACAGCATCCGCAAATCGCTCGAAGACTTCCAGGCTGTGGAGCATCGCCTTGAATACGTGGACACCATCGACGGCGTACGCTACGTCAATGACTCCAAGGCCACCAACGTCAACTCCACATGGTATGCCCTCGAGAGCATGACAACGCCCACAGTGCTGATACTCGGCGGCAAAGACAAAGGCAACGATTATTCTGAAATCGAAGACCTTGTGAGGGAGAAAGTGAAAGCCATCGTCTGCATGGGAAAGGACAATGCCAAGCTTCTTGACTTCTTCAAGGGGAAAGTGGCGCAAATTTCCGACACACACTCAGTAGAAGAAGCAGTGAAGGAATGTGCACGTCTGGCAAGCTCCGGCGACACAGTGCTCCTCTCCCCCTGCTGCGCAAGCTTCGACCTCTTCAAGAGCTATGAAGACCGCGGACGCCAGTTCAAGGCGCAGGTCAAGGCCCTGGGCGGCAAATGACACCGGGGCCCGGAATGACACCGGGCGACAAACTACAACAGGCCGCGGCAAAGCCACGGCCAAACAAATTATGAAAAATGACAGACAATAACAATCCCAACGAAGGAATCGTAATCCGCGAGACAATCGACGGAGTGGCAGCCGAAGAGACTGTCAGCGTCGCCGAGCGCATGCGCCGCCGCAAAAAGGCGAAAGCGCCTGCGGCCGTGCAGAAGGCCGACCCCTACATATGGGGCATCTACATCATGCTGCTCGTCATCTCACTTGTGGAACTCTTCAGCGCCTCCTCCACTGAAGTGTCCGGTTCCAACGTCTACAAACCCCTCATACGCCACGGCGTATGCCTTGTCTTAGGCTTCGGCTGTGTGATAGGCATACAGAACATGAACTATATGGTGCTACGCAAATATGCGTGGCCCCTGGCCCTGCTCTCGCTTGGACTGCTTATCTTCTCCTCCTACTTCGGCATAGAGATAAACGGAGCACAGCGAGCCATTCGCCTTGCCGGACAGACCATCCAGCCGGCGGAGATAGTGAAGCTGACGGTGCTCATCCTGCTTGCCACCATCTTAGGGCGCAATCAGGAGCCACGCGGCGTGACTACAAGCGGAGCCGTACAGGCCGCCGTAGTCGTAATCGTCTTCAGTGCCTTCCTGTGGAAGAACGGCCTCACCAACACGTTGCTTCTGATGGTGGTCAGCGTCTCCATGTTCCTGATAGGCAACATTCAATGGCGCAAACTCATGATGATCAGCATCATCTACGGAGTCTGCGGTGGATGTCTCTACCTGATGAAATATGAGAATGACAAAGGGTCGGAGTTTGAGAAACTCTCCACAACGCAGACCATCACTGCCGAAAGCGATAATGAGGGACGTGCCGAGACCCATAAAGGACGCATCTCCCGCTATCTGGCCGGCGTCGGGCCGGAAGACCCCATCGACGACTACAACCGTCAGGTGGTCTTCTCCAAATTCGCCCAGGCCAACGGCGGTGTCTTCGGCCAGGGACCGGGCAACAGCCGCGAGAGCGCACGTCTGCCCCTCGCCTTCTCCGACTATATATACTCAATCATCGTGGAAGACACCGGCTTTGTGGGCGGTGTAATCCTGATAGTTCTCTATCTATGCCTGCTTGCCCGGGCGGGACATCTCGCCTACCGCTGCTCACGCGCCTTCCCGGCCTTCCTCATCATGGGATGCGCCGTGCTGATAGTCTTCCAGGCCCTTGTGCATATGGCTATCGTGACGGGACTATTCCCCGTCTCCGGGCAGCCCTTGCCGCTGATCTCGAAGGGAGGTACTTCGGTGATAGTCATGTCGTGCACCATCGGCATCATGCTCTCCGTGAGCAAATACGCCGTCACGAGCGGCAACAAGCGCGAGATAAAGGCAGAACTCAAGGCCACCCCGGAGGATATGCAGGCCGCCAACGCGAGCGGCTACACCCGCTCGGAGCAGCCTGAGGTCAAATAACAGAGAACCCACAGAATCTCAGAGAACTCAGAGAACTCAGAGAACTCAGAGTACTCAGAGAACTCATAGAACTCAGAGAACTCAGAGAACTCATAGAGCTCAGAGAACTCAGAGAACTCTCAGGACTCATAGAAATTCAGAGAACTCATAGAACACTCAGAGCCAAATTAACCATCCCCAAAAACCATCACCACACCATGACCCAGACACATCGGCCTCCGCGCGTGCTCATCAGCGGGGGCGGCACAGGCGGCCACATCTTCCCCGCCATATCGATAGCCAACGCTCTCAAGAAGCGTCTGAATGCTGAAATACTCTTCGTAGGCGCCGACGACCGCATGGAGATGGAACGGGTGCCAGCGGCCGGATACCGCATCATCGGACTGCCGGTGGCCGGGTTTGACCGCCGGCGTCTCTGGCGCAATGCCGGAGTGCTGCTGAAAGCCTTCAAGAGCCTGCGGCGCGCACGCAGCATCGTTCGCGATTTCAAGCCCGACATCGCCATCGGAGTAGGCGGCTACGCCTCCGGGCCGACACTGAAGGCAGCCCAGAAAGCCGGGGTGCCCACCCTGCTTCAGGAGCAGAACTCATACGCCGGAGTGACCAACAAGATGCTGGCCAAGGGAGCACAGGCCATATGTGTGGCCTACGACGGGATGGAACGCTTTTTTCCCGCCGGAAAGATAGTGAAGACCGGCAACCCTGTGCGCAAGGATCTTCTGGAGATGCAGCAGGACAGCGGCCAGGCACGCCAGGCATTCGGACTTTCCGCCGACCGCACCACAGTGCTCGTCACCGGCGGAAGCCTCGGAGCGCTCACCCTCAACGAGAGTATGGAGCGTTCGCTGAGCCGCCTGACGGATGCCGGTATCCAGGTCATCTGGCAGACAGGCAAGAACTTCGGCGACAGAGGCAAGCAGGCAGCCAAAGGGCTGCGCGGAGTAGTGGTCACACCCTTTGTCAGCGATATGGCGGCCGCCTACGCTGCTGCCGACATCGTCGTGGCCCGCGCCGGAGCCGGCACAATCAGCGAGCTTGAACTACTCGGAAAACCTTGTATCCTCGTGCCATCTCCCAATGTGGCCGAAGACCATCAGACAAAGAATGCCCTCGCGCTTGCCGAACGCGACGCCGCCCTTATGATTCCCGATTCCGAGGCTCGCGAACGCCTCGCCGACGAGATACTGAGGCTTGCCTCCGACCCTTCATTGCTTGCGAGCATGAAAGAGAATATCCTCGCGCTTGCCCTGCATGACAGCGACGAGAAAATAGCCGACCGTGTGGAAAGCATCATCAACGCAGGAATAAACAGAGAATGACAATGAAGAGTCCGCAGCAAGCAGAAAAAGAAGAAAAAAACGCCGCCGAAATGCCCGAAGCACTGTATTTCGTAGGAGCCGGAGGCATCGGTATGACCAATCTCGAACGCTATTGGCTGCGCCACGGAGCCAGAGTGGGAGGTTATGACCGCACGCCAAGCGACCTGACACGCGAGATGGAACAGGAGGGCGTCAGCTTCACATACACCGATGATCCCGCCGAGATTCCGGAAGAGTTCCGCAATCCGGAGAAGACACTCGTGGTCTACACCCCGGCAGTGCCGGCCGACAACCGAATCCTCAGCTACTTCCGCGAAGGAGGCTTCCAGGTGGTGAAGCGAGCGGCATTGTTGGGCAAAGTGACACGTCATTCCGACGCCATCTGTGTGGCCGGTTCGCATGGAAAGACCACCACATCCTCCATGATAGCCAATATACTTCGCGACTCCGAACCGGGATGCAACGCCTTCTTAGGGGGAGTGCTTCGCAACACCGGAAGCAATCTTGTGCTGACTCCCGGTTCAAGGATATCCGTGATCGAGGCCGACGAATATGACCGCTCCTTCCATCATCTTACGCCCTACATAGCCATCGTCACCTCCACAGATCCCGACCATCTCGACATCTACGGCAACGAGGCCAACTATCTTGAAAGCTTCGCACATTTCACGGAGCTGATCCGTCCAGGAGGACTGCTGATAGTGCATACAGGGCTCAAGCTTCATCCCCGCACACAGCCCGGAGTCAGGATCGCCACCTACAGCGGAGGGCATGAAGGCGACTTTCACGCCGAGGACATCACATACGGAGAGGGAACCCTGACGTTCACCCTCTGCGGCCCCGAAGGGCTACGCATCGAGGATATACGGCTCGGTGTTCCCGTGGAGATCAACATCGACAACGCCGTGGCAGCCGCCGCGGCCTCCCTGGCCGCCGGAGCCACACCCGAGGACGTAAGGCGCGGGCTGGCCGGATTCAAAGGTGCAAGACGCCGCTTTGAGATATGGCTCGACGGCACGCAGGACACTCCCGTGCTCATCGACGATTATGCCCACAGTCCCAATGAAGTGAAGGCATCCATAGCTTCAGTCAGGAAGCTTTATCCCGGACGTAGGCTGAGCGTAATCTTCCAGCCCCATCTCTACACACGCACCCGCGATTTCGCGCCCGAGTTTGCCGAAGCCCTCTCCGGAGCCGATGAAGTGATCATGCCCGAGATATATCCCGCGCGAGAGCTTCCCATCCCCGGAGTAGACTCCCACCTCATCCTCGGGAGAGTGAAAAATGCGGAAAAAACATATTGTGAGAGAAAAGATTTGCTTAATCTGATAAAAAATAGTAATTTTGAAATTCTAATGACTCTGGGAGCGGCCGACATTGACAGGCTGCTTCCGGAAATCAAGCATATCCTTGAGTCAAGGAGCGACAAAAAGTAAGCAGAAACATGGCAGAAAGCACCACACCTCGCCGCCGGGGCACCATTCTGAAATGGAGCCTCTTGGTAGCGATGCTCGGCTATCTGGTCTGGATCTCATTCTGGGCCCGGGGCGAGGCATCGCGCCATAAGTGTGTGGGTATCGATGTGCGCATCGCCAACTCCACGAGTGCCGACTCCATCACACGGCGCGGAGTTCTGGATGAGCTCAAGCGTTATCCACGCCAGATAGTCGGTGCGCAGGTGAACACCGTCAACACTGCCGACATCCACAGATTCCTCTCCTCCTTCAGTAATTTCGAGAGTGTGGAATGCGTGCTGACACCCGGAGGCGTGCTTCGCGTCAACATCGTGCCGATGATTCCCGAGATACGCGTCTTCAGCTCCACAGGGAGTTATTACGTCAACAAGGATGGCAAACGCATAGCCTCCAATGCGGAATTCTATGTGGATGTGCCCGTGGTGAAGGGGGATTTCAACACCGGATTTCCAGCTTCATCGGTGCTTCCACTCGTGAGATTCATCCAGAACGACCCTCAGCTCAGGAATCTTGTGTCCATGGTAGAGGCACGCGATCCCCACAACCTGATACTCATCCCGCGCATCCAGGGTCATGTCATCAATTTCGGCGACATCAACCGTCTGGAGGAGAAGCGCGACATGCTCCTTGAGATGTACCGGCGCGTGATGCCCTACAAAGGTTGGCAGGAATACGACACCATCTCAGTGAAATTCCGGGGGCAGATCGTGGCGACGCGCCGCGACAAGACTCCGGCCCATCACAGCGAGGAGTTCCTTGAGGACATCGACCTTGAGGAGGCCACCCTTCCCGAACAGCCGCGTGAAGAAGCAGTGCTGGCAACACGCCCCGAGACAAAAGTGAGTGTTCCGGCTCAGAACCAAACGGAGACCCCCCAACCCAACAACTGAATATCAAGACAATGGAAGAGAGATATATAGCCGCCATCGAGATAAGCAGCTCGAAAGTGATCGGCGCCATAGGAAAGACCGACGGCAAGGGACGCCTTGACGTCATAGCCGTAGAGCAGGAGCGCGGTGTGGAAGCCGTGCGCCACGGCGTCATCCAGAATCTGGAGGAGACCTCAATGAGGATCAACTCCATCATCCAGAAGCTGCAGCGCCGCAACAACATAGCCCCCAAGAAGATCACCGGCGTATACGTCGGCCTCTCGGGGCGCTCGATGCGCAGCATCACTGCCCGCGCCTCAGTATCCCTTCCTGAAGAATCGGAAATCACGGAGAATGTGCTCGACAGGCTCCGTCAGCAGGCTCTTGATTCGGCTGTGGACCATACGCTCGAAGTGATCGATGCCGTGCCGCGCAACTACCGTATCGACGGGCGCGACACAACCTCACCCAAAGGGATGCTCGGCAGCGATATCTCCGCCACTTTCGACCTCGTCGTGTGCCGTCCGGAACTCAAGCGCAACATCATGCGCACCATCCACGACAAGCTTAACCTCCGCATCAACGGCTTCATAGTGACGGCCCTCGCCACCGGCGCTCTCATCCCCTCGCGCGAAGAGAAGCGACTGGGCTGTATGCTCGTTGACATGGGAGCTGAGACCACCACTGTGACCATCTACAAGAATGGCTCCCTCTGTTATTTCGCGACCCTCCCCCTGGGGGGACGCAACATCACACGCGACATCACCACCCTCAATATGCTTGAGGAACGCGCCGAAGAGCTGAAGATGACCAACGGCGTGGCAACCCCGAGATCCACACCCACAAGCATCATCCGCGACGGCATAAAGCTGAGCGATGTCGACAACCGTGTGCTGGCCCGTGCCGGTGAGATTGTTGCCAACGTCGTGGAACAGATAGAATATGCCGGCCTCAAGAGCAATGAGCTTCCGGGAGGCATCATCGTCATCGGGGGCGGTTCGCGCCTCAACCAGATGGATCAGCTCCTGCAGCAGGAGAGCAACATGAACGTGCGCCGTGGCAAACTTCCCGAGTATGTCGAACTGACCGACATCAAGGGGAAAGGCTCAGAATTGATGGAGGTGGTCAGCATACTCTATGCCGGAGCCACCCACAGCAATGCCGAATGCCTTGAGACAGTGAAGGAGGAGAAACTGCCCGTCACAGGCGAGGCACCGGATGAGGGCGATGAAGAAAATTCCGAACGCGAACAGGGAGCGAAACGCCCCAAGAAGCCGTCATGGTTTGATAAATTCGGCGATAAACTCGCCGGCTTATTCACCGGCGGAGAGGATGATTCCGACTCCCTTGACTGAAACAATAAAAGACACCCCGCGGCCACTCCGCGCTCCCTGGGAACCCGAGACAGGATGCCGCATAAGATAAAGAAACTACAATGGACTCCGAGAACAATACATACGATATAAACACCACTGATGACTTCCTCACAAGCGACGAGGATGCCATCATCAAGGTAATAGGCGTGGGCGGAGGAGGCGGCAACGCCGTCAACTATATGTATCGTCAGAACATCCCGCACGTCAACTTCGTGGTCTGCAACACCGACAAGACAGCCCTCAAGATGTCGCCGGTGCCCAATCACCTTCTGCTCGGGCCCAACATCACCAAGGGTCGCGGAGCGGGCAATGACCCGCGCATAGGGCGCGAATGCGCCGAAGACAGCGCCGATGATATCCGCCGTCTCTTCGACGACCAGACCGAGATGGTGTTCATCACGGCCGGCATGGGAGGCGGCACAGGCACAGGTGCGGCTCCCGTAGTGGCACGCCTGGCCCGCGAGGCGGGGATGCTTACCATAGGCATCGTCACCGTGCCCTTCCGGTTCGAGGGAGAGAAGAAGATCCTCAAGGCCATCGAGGGTGCCAAAGAGATGCAGAAACATGTCGACGCACTGCTGATGATCAACAACCAGAACCTCATCGAGCTCTATAAGGACCTCAACTTCTTCAACGCCTTCGGGAAGGCCGACGACACACTTGCCAACGCCGCCCGTTCCATCGCTGAGATCATCAACGAGGAGTGCTACATCAACGTGGACTTCGAGGATGTGAAGACCACCCTGCGCAACAGCGGCACGGCCATCATCTCCACAGCCTATGGCGAGGGTGACCACCGCATCTCCGACGCCATCCACAATGCCCTCCACTCCCCTCTTCTCAAACGTCACGACATCAACACCTCCAAGCGTCTGCTGTTCAAATTCTCCTGCTGGAAAGACAGTCCCAACGCCCTGAGGATGGAGGAGATTGACGAGATAACACAGTTCACGACCAACCTCCCCTCGAGCATCGACGTGAAATGGGGCATCGCCGATGACCCCTCTATGGGCGACCGTGTGAAAATGACCGTGCTGGCATCCGGATTTGACCTTCACGTTGACGACACTCTGGAGCATGGCCCCATCATCATCGAAGGCAACGATGATGATGATGATCAGAACGTAGCGACCCAGACCAGCATCAAGAAGGAGAATGACCGCAAACTTGCCGAAATTTATGGCGAGGAGACAGTCTCCAAATGGCGCCGGGACGAGAACAAGCAGAAATATGCGGTTCTGAAGCCCGAACAGTTTGATGACCATGAAGTGATACGCAAGCTTGAGGAAGTGCCGACCTACAACCGCGACGCCCGCTTCAACCAGACGCTCAGCACGAGTCGCGACAAGACGCGCACACGTCCTGCCGACCCGGGACGTCGCGACAGCGATCCCGGGGAACCCGGCGACGTGAT
>CAZPQD010000040.1:9841-25076 GCA_964588625.1 uncultured Sangeribacter sp.
CCTCTCCGGCAAAGAACCTCTCCGGCAAAGAACGAAAACGGAAAAAGACAAAAAGATAGACATGGAGAAATCCTTCCAGATGGTGGCGAAGACCTACCAGGGACTTGAAGACGTGCTCCGGGACGAACTGATCGCCCTGGGGGCCCATAATGTGGAAATGGGCACACGGATGGTGACATTCGAGGGTGACAACGAGATGATGTACAAGGCCAACATGTGCTGCCGCACTGCACTGCGCATCCTCAAGCCCATCGTAAAATTCACAGCCGACGACCCCGACGAGCTTTATGACGCCGTCAGAGACTATGACTGGGAGAAATTCCTAACGGTCAATTCCACCTTTGCCATCGACTCCACCGTGAACAGCAGTGAGTTCACCCACTCCCGCTATGTCACCTATCGTGTGAAGGATGGCATCGTAGACTTCTTCAACGACAAATACGGGCGTCGCCCCTCCATACGGTTGAACGGGGCCGACGTGATGTTCAATGTGCATATCTTCGAGAACCGCGTCACCATCTCCCTTGACTCCAGTGGCGAACCCCTCTCCCACCGAGGCTATCGTGTGGAGCAGACGGAAGCTCCCATCAGCGAGGTGCTGGCCGCCGGCATCATCATGAAGACCGGTTGGCGTGGTGACTGCGACTTCGTTGACCCGATGTGCGGCTCAGGCACATTCCTTACTGAGGCAGCCCTGATTGCCGCCAATATCAATCCCGGCATCTACCGCAAGAGCTTCGCTTTTGAGAAATGGCCCGATTTCGACAAGGACCTCTTCGAGAACATTTACAACGACGACTCCCAGGAGCGTCCGTTCGCCTATAAGATCTACGGAGGCGACATCGACCCGGAGGCAGTGGCCATCGCCCGCCGCAACGTGCGCAACGCACATCTCGAGGAGATGATTGAGATCAGCTGCCGTTCCGTCACTGAATGGACCGACAATGCTCCCGAAGGTGTGCTCGTCACCAATCCGCCCTACGGAGAACGCCTGCGTCCTGACGACATACAGAACCTCTACCGTGAGATAGGCTCCACCCTGAAGAAATACTTCAAGGGATGGCACGCCTGGATAATAGGCGCAAAGGATGAGCATTTCGCCGCGATAGGCCTCAAGCCCAGTATGAAACTGCCCTTGCTCAACGGATCGTTGGAGTGCTCGCTCAATGAATATGTGCTCTTCGACGGTTCTTACAATGATTTCCGGGCTGAGGGAGGGCGTGTGCGCCACGAAGACTCGCGTCAGGATAAGGGACCGAGGAAAGTGCGCCGCATCTCCGACGATGAATGGAAGGGAGAGACCAAGAAATTCGGGCACGACAAGCGCAAGGAAGGTCGCCCCGAACGTAAGCCACGCCATGATGACCGCCGCTCCGATCGCAAACCTCGCTTCGATGACAGGAAACCCCGCTTCACTGACCGCAAACCACGTTCGGAGGAACGCCGCGCGGAGGCGTCGAAACCCTTTACGCCGGCTGACAAAGGTCCGAAATTGCCGGCCGAAGGAGAGATACGCTTCTCCGACATGAAGATGCGCTCCCGCAGAAGCGGATGGAAGAAACCCTGAGCGAACAAATCCATAACCTGATTTTGACTGATCTGAACTGACTGACCATGAAACAACGACTTAAGATACTTGTGCTCGGAAGAGGAGGACGCGAGTCAGCCCTGGCCCGCAAGATACTTGAAAGCGAGCGCACCGAGAAACTCTACATGGCTCCCGAAGGCACTGAAGGAGCGGAGACCCTTAATGTGGATCCACTCGACTTCGTGGCTGTGGCAGAGGCTGTGGAGCGTCTTGGCATAGACATGGTGATACCCGGCGGAGCTGCTCCCATAGTGAGCGGCATTGCCGATTTCCTCGAGCCTCTCGGCGTGAAGGTGATAGGCCCCGACGCTTCCTGCGCACGTCTGGAGGGGAGCAAGGAATTTGCCAAGGAGTTCATGTCGATGCATGCCATCCCCACGGCCCGGTTCATGACAGTCACCACCGATACCCTCGATGAGGGCCTAAGCTTCCTCGACTCCCTTCAGCCTCCTTATGTGCTGAAGGCCGACGGCCTTGCCATGGGAAAGGGGGTCTTCATCATCCCCTCGCTTGCCGATGCCAAGGATCTGTTGACGGATATGCTCGACGGTCTTTTCGGAGAAGCGTCGCGCACGGTGCTGATCGAGGAATTCCTTCGTGGGAAGGAATGCACAGTGACACTTGCACTCGACGGCGAAGACTGGCAACTTCTCCCCAACGCACGCGACTATAAACGCCTCGGAGCTGCCGATGAGGGTCCGAACACTGCCGGGATGGGTTCTGTATCGCCAGTCTCGTTTGCCGACGCGGAGTTCATGGAGCGAATCGAGAAACGCATAATCACCCCCACGCTTCGTGGCCTGAGGGCTGAAAATATGGATTACCGTGGTTTCCTTTATCTCGGAATTATGGAGATCGACGGCGAACCGGTTCTGATAGAGTATAACGCACGTCTCGGCGACCCCGAGGCACAGGCCATACTGCCCCTGATAGAGAGTGACTTCGTGGATATTCTCGAAGGGGTAGCCGACCGCACCCTCGGCATAAAGAAAATCCGCATCAGCGACGAGGCATGTGCGGCCGTCAACGTCGTGACACGCGGCTTTCCCAAAGATGCTGAGCGCGGAATGCAGGTGGAAGGAATCGGAGATGCAGAAGCCATAGGGTGCACCGTGCTTCCGGGACAGATGACAATCGATTATGAAGGGCATCCGATCGCCGACGGCGGACGAGTGCTGACTGTGACCGCCCTCGGGGAAAACACGGCAGCCGCTTCACTCAAAGCCCTCGCAGGAGCCGGAAAGATAAGGTTCGACGGAGCATATTTCCGCGATGACATAGGCCGCAACGCATAAGATATCCCCTCAACACATCATCATCCCACAGACAGGAATGCAACGGAAGCCGATAGGAAAGAAAGCCCTCGTACTCTCAGCCTTACTCATGCTTGCCATGAGCCTGACAGGCTTTCTGGAGATGCGCCCTCAACCCCTGAAGGCCAATATGGGGCTCTTCCTCCCCTCTCCCGGGATGTGGAATCTCGATCCGTGGCTCTCGTGGGGCATCAACAACTTCCTTCTCCTGGCAGTAGGGATTGCCTCCATCTTCCTCAACCGGGGCTATAACTTCATCAAGAGTCCGCAGCCGATAGGCCCCATAGCATTCTTCATAATGGCCGGCAGCAATGTGCTGCTTACGCCGGTTTTTGGCGGTTCTACCCTGCTTCTGGCCGCCAATTTCATCTGTTTCAGTTTCATCTTCGACGCCTACCGCAAGCCGAATGCCACGCAGGAGTTCTTCATTGTGGCCACGATCATAGCCTTGGGCTCAATGGTGCAATATGCTTTCCTGATGATGATTCCCGTGTTTATCGTGGCCGGATTCATCCTTCAGGCTATGCGTTTCAAGGAACTGATGGCTTACTTTATGGGCCTCATAGCTCCCTTCTGGGTAGGACTCGGACTCGGTCTGCTGACGCCGGAGGAGTTCAATCTGCCGGAACTCTCCTTCCTGCTGTCCTTCTCCACGGAGGAGGGCTCCATGTCGGTAATTCTTCTTAATGTAGGGCTCACGGTGCTTGTGGCCTTCATCTCCGGGATCAACAACGTGATGAGGCTATATGCCGGCAATTCGCGTGTGCTGGCGCTCAACAACGTGATCACCATAGCGGGTATAGCGGCCTTCGCCGGCATTGTGTTGGATTTCAACAATATGACGGCCTATCTCGCCACTCTCTATTTCGCCGCTTCGTATCAGACGGCCAACGTCTTCGCATTGCGCACGCTTCGCCGCGGCCGCCTTCTCCTCATAATGACAGCCATCATATATGCCGCGCTTTTCGTGGCCTCCATATACATATGACAACAGAATCACCTTCACGCCGGCCCCTGATTGTGGCCGACCGCCATATACCCTCCCTCCACGGACGTCTCGAACCTTTTGCCGACATGGTCTACATCGATCAGGATGAGTTCACGCCCGAACGCGTCAGGGAGGCTGACGCACTCCTTGTGCGCACACGCACACAATGCCGTCGTCCGCTTCTCGAGGGAAGCCGCGTGCGTTTCGTAGCCACGGCCACAATCGGTCTCGACCACTTCGACCTTCCTTGGCTCGAGCAAGCCGGAATAACAGCCACAAACTCACCCGGGTGCAACGCTCCCGGAGTAGCGCAATACGTATGGGCTGCCATGCTTGAGCATTTCGGATCGGTGGAGGGACTGACAGTAGGTGTGGTAGGTAAGGGCCATGTGGGCTCCATCGTATCAGACTGGGGCCGGAAGCTCGGTGCGCGCATTCTGGTAAGCGACCCTCCGCGTAGCGAGGCAGGAATGACCGATGAGGATTACCTCCCGCTCGAAACCTTGATGAGGGAGTGTGATGCCGTGACTTTCCACACACCCTACATAAAAGATGGAGACCACCCTACATTCCATCTTGCCAATGCCGAAAACATGGCCATGATGCGCAAGGGCGCATTGCTCATAAATGCAGCCCGCGGACCGGTGGTCGACAACGCCGCCCTCAAGGAGCTCATAAAGGAAGGGCAAATAAAAGCCGTGATCGACACATGGGAGAATGAGCCCAATCTCGATCCCGAGTTGCTCGGCCTTGTGGAGACCGGCACGCCGCACATAGCCGGCTATTCCCTCGAAGGGAAGGAGCGAGCCACAAGGATGGTGGTGGAAGCCGCCGGCAGATTCTTCGGCTGGCATCCCGACGTCTCCGACCTGGCACCCGATTATACCGCACCGCTCTCAATCCGTCCGGAAGAGATCCTCGGCAGTTACCGTCCATCAGCAGATACCGCTGCCCTCAAAGCCGATTACGGGCATTTCGACAAGGTGAGGGCGGAATATGTCACCCGTCCGGAACCGGTCTTTGCCGACATGCCGCGATGAAAGCAAAAAATAAATAAGTATTCACTTTTTGCACTATCCTGAGAGAGTATGGCAAAGACAAAATATTACGTGGTCTGGGAGGGACGCATACCGGGTGTCTACGACGATTATGACGACGCCATGGAGCAGGTGTACGGCTATCCGAACGCGAAATTCAAGAGTTTCAACTCCCCGGAGGAGGCTACCGAAGCCTACCGCCGAGGCACACCAGACTCAGAAAGCAGGTCGCTCGGAGAGCTTCTTGCCGGTGCATCGCTCCGCAAACAGTCATCCGGCACCAAAGGGGGCAAGGCCAGGCAGACTCCTGACTGGAGGGACTTTCCCGAAGTGGATCGCTCAGCCTGGGCAGTGGATGCCTCATGCCTGGGCAATCCGGGAAGGATGGAATATCGCGGGGTAGACCTTGCCACAGGAGAAGAGATCTTCCGGGTCGGTCCATTCGAGGATGCCACCAACAACATCGGGGAATTCCTTGCGATTGCCCATGCCTTTGCCCTCATGCAGCAGAGAGGGGAGAGCCATAACGTCTATTCCGATTCAGTCTCCGGCATGGCGTGGGCGAGAAAGAAGAAAATCAACACCACTCTCGAGCGCACTGACCGCAACGAGAAACTCTTCAATCTCATGGCCCGTGCCTTGGCCTGGCTTATGAACAATCGCCCTGCCGGCAAACTGATGAAATGGCAGACAGAACTCTGGGGCGAGATTCCCGCCGATTTCGGCCGCAAATAATTTTCCGGCACAACTATACCGCCGGGACCCCGAAAACCGCTCACAGCGAAGATATGGACGATTTCAGACCCATCCGCGAACTTATATTGCAGACCGGAGCGGCAGCCTGCGGCGTGGCGAAGGCAGAACCGGTGCCTGACGCGCAGACGGAATCTTACAGTCGTTGGCTGGAGGAGGGGCATCAGGCAGGAATGGCTTATATGGAGCGTTACCCCGACATACGGCGGGATCCCCGGCTGCTGCTTGAGGGGGCACAGAGCGTTATCAGCATAGCTTTCAGCTACCGCCAGCCAGACGGATCCCATCGTGAGGGATTACCATATGTGGCCTCCTACGCGCTTGGAGATGATTATCATGATGTGCTGCGCCACCGACTTCAACCCGTGACGGAGGCATTGAAGGCAATGTATGGCGCTGAAAGCAGGATATGCATTGACTCCGCGCCGATCCATGAACGCTATTGGGCCGTAAGATGCGGGATAGGGGAGCGCACAGCCTCCGGGGCTATCTATGTACCCGGCGCAGGCACGGAAGTATTTTTGGCTGAAATCATCACCACACAGGCTTTTGAGACAGCGGAAAGGCCATCAAATGTAATAAGACAGGGATGTGCCGGTTGCGGCAAGTGCCGACAAATATGTCCGGGGAAAGCCATAATGGCGGATGGAGGCATCGACAGCCGCCGCTGCATCAATTATCTGACGATAGAGCATCGGGGAGACTTCACCGATGAGCAACGCCAGATTTTGGCCTCCACAGGGAGCCAGACCCTATTCGGTTGCGACCGTTGCCTTCGCGTCTGTCCTCTCAACCGCCACCGGCCCCCGACTCCGCTCGAAGAATTCCGTATGCGGCCCCTTTTCCAGACGTTGACTGCCGAAGAGATCCTCACCATGGCTCCGACCGAGTTCAGCCGCCTCTTCCGCGGCAGCCCCCTCAAACGCGCCAAACTCTCCGGCCTCCAGCGCAACCTCAACCTGGGATGTGGACTATCACAAAAACATGGACATGTAGATAGGTAGGTAGATGATGGAACCCTCCTTGCGGAAATCTTTTGTGTATAGGAGATAGCGGGCACCTACTCGGGAGGAGTACTTTTCACAGAAAATATCAAGAGATTTGTGGGTCTTATATCCTGACGACTTTACCTCGATGGGTTCGATTTTAGTTCCTCGCGAAAGAAGAAAGTCTATCTCATAGAGATGATTGCTGGAATCGGATTGCCAAGTGTAATAATAAAGCTCATGGCCATTGGCCTTGAATATCTGTGCCACAACATTTTCATACACGTACCCCAGATCGGCACTCAGTTTATCTGACAGAAGTTTTTCATAGATGATGTTTTCGGTGAATTTCTTATCCCAGAAAGAAAGTGTGATGAAGAGACCTGTATCACCCATATACATCTTGAATCTGTCAGACGACCGATGTAAAGCGAAACCCACGTTAGGATCGTTGGCATGATAGGCCATATTTACCACCATAGAGTCCTGCATGTCATAGATGGATTCCTTGACCCTGTCATATGAGCTGCCTTCTGTCACGGATGATACCTGATAACGCGAATAATTACCGCTCAACTGCGAGGGGATTGCCATAAACATTTTAGAAGCATTTCCGCTTGGATCTATCTTTATGAAATCCTGCTCGTAAAGTTCTATGATGGATCGTTTCACGGCATCCACCATCCCCATATTATTAGTTTCAATATAGGCACTAACAGCCTGTGGCATGCCTCCGATGAGCATATACAACCTGAAACGCTTCATCTCGTTTCTGTTGCCAGCATCCCCCAGTCCTTTGCCCATGGAAAAGAATTGCCTAAGAAGTTCAACATAGTTGTCATTGCCCAAAGCCCAATTGAACTCCTCAAAGTCCAAGGGATAAAGGCAGAGGCTGTATTCTTCACTTGGGATCTGTATATCCTTTACATTCTGTCGGATTGAAAGTAATGATCCAGTCTCGATATAATCGTATCTTCCATCTTTAACGAGATACTTTATAGCCTGTCTGGCCTTAGGGCACTTCTGCACTTCATCGAATACAATAACGGAGTTACGCTCACTCAAGACTACATCATAAATCATCTGGAGACGCATGAAGATGAAGTCAAGATTGGAGATATCTTCAAACAAGTCACGAACTGCCTGCGGGCAACTCGTGAAATCAATGATAATACAAGACTTGTATTCATTTTTGGCAAATTCCTCCGCAATCGTGGACTTCCCAACACGTCTGGCACCTTTAATCAGGAGAGCCATGCGTCCGCTGAAATCTTCCTTCCATTTCAGCATTTCATCATAAATCTTACGTTTGAATATCATATGGCCATAATATTTCTCAGCGGCAAATTTAGTTATTTTGCAGCTCTCCCCCAAATTTGAAGTACTGATTTTGCAGTTCTCCCCCAAATTTGAAATGCCTGCTTTGCGGCTCTCCCCCAAATTTGAAGTACTGATTTTGCGGCTCTCCCCCAAATTTAGGGATAGTTTGGGAGATTTCATATTTTTTACTTAACTTTGCGAGTCGCTCGATTGTGGAAGGCTTGGCCTCGGACAAGGCGGCAAGCCGGAAGAAGAGTCTTACGGCCACATTGATAACAAAAGGCGTTGCTTGACGCTCTTTCTTGACCATACGGAACTTCGCAACTTCTATAAATCTCAGTCAGGAATGGAGACAACAGGTAGAGCCTTACGCGGATTCATATCCAAAAGAAGACTGGGAAAGGACTCAGTAGCTCTTGCGGCATACATCATTCCGTGTGAGGTTTCCGGATTGTCTGAGATTCCAAGAGGAGTTATGCAAAAGAAGGACACAAAGATAAACAAGGGTGCGGAAAGAGTGAACAGCATGACTCTCACGCACTTTTCTTTTTTATTCTTAAAGCCAACGAGGAGAGTCCGGAGGCACTGAACAAACGATATGAAACAGAAATTGGCCATTGGCCTGAAGTTCATGGCGATTATGATGGCCATGGCAGCATCGGCTCTCAGCATCACAGCTGACGACCAAGTCACCTTCACCCGCCACGCGTACGATGACGGTGGGTACCTCTTCTCCACTTTCCGTGCAAATCCGGATGCCCCGCTTGCCACCCTCACTCATGAAGAGAACGGGGATTCGGAGGTATGGAAGTACGTGATACTTTCTGAGAATGTGGAAACGCTTCATCAATTCTCCCTTACGATGCCCTCTCCGTTCGAGTACAGATCCCTCTTCATAGCAAGTGATGAACTGACGGGAGAAGGTGGCAGCAGCATGTATATCAACGAAATAATTGCAACTCAGTATCTCTTCAACGATGACGATCTCTATGAGGTGATTTTTTACGATCCTGCCACCTCAAAAACCATCATCTATAACGAGAAGGGTGAAAGAATTGGGGAAATGCCGGAAGCGCATGGATTATATCTGCGCAATGGCAAGGCTTATCTCTATGCTCAATATGACGAGAATGGCCCAGAGGGTCGCTACTTGTCAGCCCTCTACAGCATTAACAAGCCGGATAGTTCGGTTGCAACGATGAAGTCGGCCCCGGCAGAACTTCATGCGTCACCCAACCCTGTGAAGGAAGATGAAATGGTGACTCTCGTACTTCCCGAAAATATCTCTTCAGATATGACAGTGGAAGTCTACAGCCTTACAGGCAGTCTCCTTCTGCGTCGTGAATGCAAGAAGGGTGAAAGCACAATTCAGATTCCGGCCTATCGTCTTTCTAACGGTATGAATCCTGTGGTAGTGGTGGATTCCGACGGCAATGTCCTCTGCTCCGGAAAGGTGGTAAAAGAATAAGGCTCCGATCCATAAAAATGATAATGCAGGGTAACGGAGTTTAAGAGACAACTAAAGGAATCAATAAAAACTGAATGGAGACAGGGCATTGACTGCCCGTGTCATAAAAAAGAAGCGGAAGGGACGGTTGTACGACTGGGGGCCTTCCGCTTTTTCATCCTTTTATGAATTATCCTCAATGATGATTTTTTGAAGAAAAAGCATCGTCATTTGAGTAAAAACGATATAAAGATTGCAGATTAGCGAATTAATGGCTAACTTTGCGCGCAAATCCTCTCGCAGAAGCCGTGACCACGGGGGCGGGAGGGCTTAAACCGGAAGAAGGAGTTCTTCCGGATTTTTGGGAAGCGTTTATCCGCGCCGATTCTTGACCATACAGAACTTCGCAACTTCTATAATCTCAGTCAAGGATGGAGCAACGGTAGATGGCTTATGTGGATATGTATTGTTATGACCGGCAGCACGCGAGTGCCGTCGGCCGTGGTGCATAATCATTCTGCGTGAGGCTTCTGCGTTGCTCGTTCATAACTGAGATGGGCAATGCGAAGGCCTTGTATGGTATGGACGAGCAAAGGTATGGCTCTCACGCATTTCCATTTTTTCATAACACACTAATGCCGACGAGAGAGCCGGAAGCACCATGACAGCAATATGCAGACTTTTCCGGAACGCACTTCCAAACCGAGCAATTCCCAGACTGCGGGATGCCGGAAATGGAGTGTGATGGCAGGGACAGCACTTGTCGCCCTGCTGATGCCCTTCAGTCCGAAGGCAGAGCTCATCCAGACCGACCAATGGCTCGACGGGGTGAAGTATGTCCTTGACACCGACACGCGCACCGCAAGGGCCATTGACTACAAATCTGACCGCGTGGAGATCACCATTCCCTCCACAATCAGATACAGCAACTGGGATTATACCGTCACTTCAATCTCCGGTCCCGGAGACATGCACGGTTACAGCCTCGAGTCCCTGACACTCCCCGACACAGCCACTGAGATTTTCTCAAACGCATTCAAAGGAGCCACAGCTCTAAAAAGCATCAACTTCGGCAGCGGAATCACAACGATAGGGGAGTATGCCTTCTCCGAAACAGGCCTCGTAAGCGTTGAGCTCCCCGTAGCCTTGACTTCACTTGGCAACTATGCCTTCACAATGAGCAATTCGCTTGAAGAAGCATTTATCCCTGATGAAGCCCCTGTGACTATCGGCGACCGCGTATTTATGGATTGCGAAGGCCTCCGCGAGGTATACATCGGCAAATCGGCAGTCTCCTACGGAGAGGAGGTTCTGAGCGGTTGCTCTGCCCTGGAGACGCTCCATTACAATGCAGCCAACCTGGATTTCACAGGATGGGTGCGGATGCGAGGACTCACATGGCGAAGCGAGTTGCAGAACATCATAATCGGAGATGACGTTATCACCATTCCCGCCGGCCTCTGTGCCGGCACACCGAGTCTCAAGACCATGACCATGGGTAAAAATGTGACCACCCTCGAGTCAGGCTGCTTCTCCGGATGCACGTCACTTGAGGAAGTGACGATCGGTGAAAGCGTCAGTTCGCTTGGAGAAAGCTGTTTCTCTGACTGTTCCGGCGTAAAGACCGTGTACTACAATAGCACAAAGTATGATGGAGGTGATAACTCTCTGGGATCCCTTAAGAATTATGGACTAACTAACGTTGAGGCAATTATTTTTGCCGAGGATGTCACGATAATACCAGCTTACCTCTGTCAGCACAACTACTCTCTGTCAAGGGTAGAACTTCCGTCGCAACTTGAGAAAATCGGAGATTTCGCTTTTCAGGAGTGTATAATCACGGAACTGGATTTCCCCGAGACCCTCACCGAGATCGGTGAATCCGCTTTCCAGTCCAATAAGATGACCTCCCTGTATATTCCGAAGAACGTTAAGAAAATCGGTGCCTATGCCTTTGCGGGAAGCCGTTATGCTGATTATGCTCCGCTCCAAACATTGAATATTTCAGATGAAGCGCCAGTTGAGATTGGAAGACGTGCCTTCGACTATGTGGAACTTAAGGACATATACATTGGTAAAGCCACTGTCTCAATTTCGGAATCTGCATTTTATAATCTTAAAAAAGCGGAAAACTTCATTTATAACGCTGTAGATTGTAAGGTGTCAACCCAAACGGACATAGAGGGCTATGAAAATAACGGTGTGATTGATAGGGTCAAGAACATCGTTATCGGAGAAGATGTAAAGAATGTGCCGGCTTTTATGTTCAAAACGACAGCAGGTGTTGAAGAAATCACAATAGGATCGGCTGTAGAAAATATCGGACGCAGTGCATTTAGAATTTCCGACTCAGACAATGACTCTTACCTCTATTTCAATGCAGAGAGCTGCAACCCAATAGTTGGGGGGGATGGATCTTTCATCTCAATGATTGAATCCACTAAAATCAAGAGTTTGGTAATAGGTGAGGGAGTTAAGTCAATCCCAGATCAAATGTTTTCTCACGGAGCAAGTCTGACGGAAGTAAAGATTTCAGATTCAGTGGAAACTATCGGAGAGTATGCTTTCTACTATAACCACAGTCTGGAAAATATAGTTATTCCCGACAATGTAAAGGAGATAGGGGTTGGTTGCTTCTCCAATTGCAAATTGAAGGAAGTTACTCTTGGAAATGGCCTCACTTCAATCAAGGAATCAACCTTCGCCAATAATCTTTTGCAGTCCATCTCCATCCCCGATGGAATTGAAGCAATAGAGGACAATGCTTTTTATAATTGTTGGGAACTTGCTGACATCTCTTTTGGGAAGGGACTGACTTACATTGGTGAGAATGTCTTTTTGTATTGCCGAATTGAAAAGGTTTCCGTTCCATCAATTGAAGACTGGCTGCAAATTGAATTTGCAACGTATAACTCCAATCCCACAAGCACTGCAAAGAATCTATATTTCGGTGATTCTCCCGCCAGAAGAATCACTATCCCGGAAGGGGTGGAGAAAATACATTCCTATGCATTCTATCAATGCCAAGAACTTATTAACGTCACAATGCCTTCAACCGTAAAAGAGATAGGAGAAATGGCCTTCGCTGGATGTGACAAGTTGCAGAAGATCATATTCCCTTCTGAAGAAGCTACCTTCGGAGTCTACTACGATAGCGAACAGAATTTACCAACCTATCAGAACGGCGGCACAATCTATATTGGAGATGAAACCCTTGACCGTGAGGAATATACCGTACCTGAATGGATGACTGAAATTCCCAATTACGCTTTCTACAATTGCTCAAAACTCACTGACATTAAGATGCATGAAGGTGTGAAGACAATAGGGAAAAATGCCTTCTACGGATGCCATCTCCAAGACGTTGCCTTTCCTGAGTCAATAGTCAAAATTGGAGAGGATGCATTCTCTTTTTATGAAGGTACTGTCTACATCTCAGATCCGAACAAATGGGCACAGATTGAGTTTATGAACACTTACTCCAATCCCCTCATATTCGCTTATACTTTCTCAATCACAGAAAAGACTGAACCTGTTCATCATCTTGTGATTGAAGATGTAGATCATATATCTTCCTACGCCTTTATTCATGCCAATAATCTTAATAGTGTCTGGATCAAAGGGAGTAAGAGTATAGGCACACAGGCCTTCAACACAACTTACAACCTTAACAACATCTGTATTGACACTGAAGAAATTGGGGAGAGCGCCTTCTATATCAGGAATAATTCCTGGGAGCCTATCGCAATATATTGTATTAATGCAGAGCCGCCGGTGGCTCCCGACAATGCTTTCTCTTCGTATGAGAATGCAATTCTCTATGTGCCGGAAGGAAGTGTAGACCTCTATGAGGGGGCTGCAACATGTTGGTGGCAATTCCTTGATATACGTGAATCAGATTTTGCTGATCTTGAGACCCTTTTTGCCCCCGACTACGCCACAGGTATCCAATTCCTTCCCAACGACGCCTCCTACGACATAGAGGGCGAGGATGCCCTTTATTATACCCTCCAGGGTGTGCGTGTCTCTGCCGAGAGACTTGAGCCGGGTATCTACGTGCGTCGCGAGGGAGGTAAGGCCACGAAGGTGATCGTGAAGTAAACACACATACACTTCTTCATAAACATCAGGACGTACTGTCACTTACTGCATTGAATATCTCTTGTACTCAGCAATAACATTTCAATTTTAATTTATGTCCTGATTCGCGAGAGGGGAGAGCCGGCGGCGGCTCCCCCTCTCTTTTATCCTTGGCACTAAGGTAGTATTGAAGCGGTCGGGAGACCGCTTTTCCCGGTCCGAGCGGATTCTTGCGGTCTGGGAGGGTCAAAGGAGGGGAGCCATGTAGACTGGGAGGTAGAGTAGTTCGCCGTCGTTCTTCAGGTCTTTCGGGTAGAGGATGAGGGGGCGTTTGATTCTTGAGCTGAATTTCTGGCGGAACTCGTCGAGGGATTTATGGGTGGTGTAGCCGGAGGATTTTACTTCAATGGGGATAATTTTAGAGCCTTCTGAAATAAGGAAATCAATCTCATAGTTGTTCTTTCCTTCAGGATCGGCCTTAAATGTGTAGTAATAGAGGGAATGGCCATTGGCTCGCAGACATTGTGCCACCACGTTCTCATAAACAGCACCCAAATCGGCACTGAGTTTATCTGACAATAATTTGGTGTATAACTCATTGTTATCGGCACCGTTATCCCAGAATGCCAATGTGACGAACAAACCGGTATCCCCGAGATACAATTTAAAATAAGAACTGTCCCTATGAAGGGCAAATCCTACATTGGGATCATTACATTTGTAGGAGAAGTTGATGGTCAATGAATTTTCAAGGTCTTTCCAGATTACGTCGAGATCCAATCCGTGGGCATCAGAGATCACGCTCCCGACGGTGTATCTCAGTTTCCCTTTTGCCAGCTCGCCTGGAATAGACTCGAAGATGGCGGATGCCTTACCGGTTTCATCAATTTCCCTCAAGTCGTCGATATATAGTTCAATGATCTCACGTTTCACTTCATCCACGCGTCGCATATCGTTGTAATTGATGTAGGCATTCACCGCCTGGGGCATGCCGCCTACCAGCATATAGACACGGAATTGACGCATCAGAGCACGATGCACGGCATCGCCCAACGGTCGGCGGTTTTCAAAAGCATACCGCATCATGGGGAATGTGGTGGTGTCCTGCAGAGCCCAAAGAAATTCTTCGTAATCCATGGGGAACATGGAAATACGCGTTTCTTCGCTGGGTATCATGACACCACGCTTGTATTTGCGTATCGACATCAGCGAACCGGTCTCAATATAGTCGTAACGGCCATCTTCAACGAGATACTTGATAGCCTGCCGGGCTTGCGGGCATTTCTGTATCTCATCGAGGATTATGACCGACTGGCGATTATAGAGCGTGGTCTTGAAGAGGGTCTGAAGCTGAAGGAAAAGAAAGTCCAAATTGGTAAGGTCGTCGAAAAGAGCCTTTATGTCTGAGCCGACTTTGGCAAAATCAATCTTAATGAAGGATTGATATTCATTCTTTGCGAACTCGGTGGCAATGGTGGATTTTCCCACACGTCTGGCGCCCTTGATGAGGAGGGCGGTTGATCCATTTCTTTCACGTTTCCAGACAAGCATTTTATCGTAGATCTTACGTTTAAACACTCTATATTCCATATCTTAACTTAACTTGTTGATTTCAAGCACAAAATTACTAAAAAGAATCAATCCCGTAAAATTTGAAATGAGGTTTTTCTGTGTTTCCGTAAAATTTGAAATGGGGTTTTTCTGTGTTTCCGTAAAATTTGGA
>CAZPQD010000041.1:0-24374 GCA_964588625.1 uncultured Sangeribacter sp.
GAGCTTTGCGCGGAATGCGTCGGCGCTGCTCTGGCCGTTGTAGTGGGTGATGACTACGGAGCCTACGTAGAATCCGCGGTTCATGAATTCCTTGCGGAGTCGGAGCACATCCATATCGTAGGTGATTCCGAGGTCGGCGCGGATCTTGTTTTTCTCTATGTCTGCCGCGCTGATGACAATCACTATCTCAGCCTTGTCGATGAGTTGGGAAAACATCCGGAGCTTGCTGTCGGGTTGGAAACCGGGGAGCACTCGGCTCGCGTGATGATCGTCGAAAAGCTTACCTCCGAGTTCGAGATAGAGCTTGTTGCCAAACTTTGAGATTCGTTCCTTAATGTGTTCGGACTGAATCTTCAGATACTTGTCATTATCAAATCCGTATTTCATAACGGACTGCAAATTTACAAATACTTTCGTCAACTTGCAAATTATTCTTTCTCAACTTTTGCGGAAGAAAACCTCTCTTCGGTCGCAAATCGCTTAAAAATCACCAACTTCACTAACTCTCAACTTTTTCTAAAAAATTCGTATAGGCGAAGCATCGTCGCCATGTCAACCGCGCTTCGGCTCAATCTGTTATGGAGTCGAAGAGGGAAGGAGAGCTCAGGTCGGGAGAGAAGGATCGCCGGTGGTAAGGTGTGAGTCCGGAGGTGATGATGGCGAGTTTATGTGCCTTCGTGGGGTAACCTTTGTTTTGTCCCCAGCCGTAGGCGGGATGTTCGGCGTCGAGACGCTCCATCAGTTCGTCGCGGTGGGTCTTGGCAAGGATGGAGGCGGCGGCAATCGAAAGATAGGTGGCGTCGCCATGCACCACTGTCGTGTAAGTCACATCGCGGTAGGGACGGAATTTGTTGCCATCCACGAGTATATGGTCGGGGCGGACGCTGAGGGCGTCAAGGGCACGCTGCATCCCTGTGATGGAGGCCTGGAGGATATTGATGCGGTCGATCTCTTCCGCCTCCACCATGACCACTGCCCAGGCCAGGGCCTCGCGCTCTATAAGCGGCCGCAGTTCGCGGCGTCGTTTTTCTGAAAGTTTCTTGGAATCGTCGATCAGGTCGCAACTGAATCCCGGAGGAAGTATGACTGCTGCACAGCTTACGGGACCCGCCAGGCATCCCCGCCCTGCTTCGTCGCATCCGGCTTCAAGGCGTCCGGCTTCAAGATATGGGAGCATCTCTTAACTGGGATATATTTTGGAAACAGAGCCTTATCTGTCGCGGGCGTTTATTTATCTGTCGCGGGCGATGATGAACTCGAAGATGTCGCGGAATGACTGTTTGTCGCGGTCGTCGGGATAGGAGTCAAGTATGCCGTCGGCTTCACGCTGCATGTCGCGCATTGTCTCGTAAGCGTATTCTATTCCGCCATTGCGCTTGGCAAATTCTATCAGCAGCGTTATCTCTGAGTCGGTGAGGTCGCCTCGCCTGATGAGCTCCTTCATGGCTTCAGCCTCCTGCCCCGGGCCATGGGCGAGTGCATATAGAAGCGGCAGGGTGACCTTACCCTCCCGCAGGTCGTTGCCGGTGGGCTTACCTATCTTCTCATCGGAGAAATAATCGAACACGTCATCCTTTATCTGGAAGCAGAGTCCCAAAAGCTCGGCAAAACGCAGCATGGGGGCATACTCTTGCTCTGAAGCATTGACGGCTTCGGCTCCCATCTTAACGCAGTTGAGGAAAAGGGAGGCGGTCTTCTGACGGATCATGTTGAAATAGCTGGCCTCATCGAAGTGATGGTCGCGGGCGTTGCATATCTGGTCCACTTCGCCGAGTGAGAGCTCACAACCCAAGGCGGAGAGGGCTGAGATGATGGATATGCGTCCGGTGCGTATGCCGGCTGCAAGAGCGTTGCTCACGAAGAAATCACCGACGAGCACCGCGATGTGGTTGCCCCAGACGGCATTGACCGTCGGCACTCCGCGCCGGGTATGCGTCTCGTCGACTATGTCGTCGTGGATGAGCGATGCGTTATGGAGCATCTCGAGGGCCGCCCCGGCATGAAGCACATCTTCATTGACTTTGCCGAAGAAGCGTGCGCTCAGGATCACCATCAGGGGTCTTATCTGTTTTCCTTTCTTCTCCAGATAGGACGTGACGACACGGTTCATCAGCTCGTTGTCGGTATGCAACGAGCGTCTGATTATGTCGTTCATCTCCCCCAATTCCGGGGAAAGACGCTTCTGGATGATGTCGAGCTGAGTCATGCTTACTTGAAAAATCGGCACAAAATTAATAAAAAAATCACCAGCTTACATTATCATATCATCTAAAATTACTAAATTAGCCCAAAATTAGACTCTGACTTATAAATTTCAAGAGACCTCCCCTCACCCTACTGTCATGAATAACAACCGTCTTTTCCTGCTCGATGCCTATGCTCTTATCTTCCGGGCTTACTATGCTTTGATCAAGATGCCGCGCCTCACGCGCGATGGCTTCAACACTTCGGCAATCTTTGGTTTTGTCAATACCCTCGAGGAATTGCTCCGAAAGGAGAAACCTTCCCATATCGCGGTCTGTTTCGACCCTCAGGGCCCTACTTTCCGTAATGAGGCTTTCGAACAGTATAAGGGTGAGCGCCAGGCCACTCCGGAGGATATCAAGCTCTCTGTGCCTATCATAAAGGAGATAATAAAGGCTTACAATATCCCTATATTGGAGGTGGAGGGGTTCGAGGCCGACGATGTCATCGGTTCCATGGCCCGAAAAGCTGAAAAGGAGGGGTTCACCACCTATATGATGACTCCCGACAAGGATTTCGGACAACTCATCAGTCCTTCTGTGCTTCAATATAAGCCTTCCTACCGTGGGCAGGATTTCGAGCTGCGTGGGGAAAAGGAGGTGTGCGAACGCTACGGCCTGGAGCGCACTTCGCAGGTCATTGACCTTCTGGCTCTCATGGGCGACAAGATCGACAATATACCGGGCTGCCCGGGTGTGGGCGAAGTGACGGCCGCCAAACTCATCAAGCAGTTTGGCGACGTCGAGACTTTGCTCGCCTCCACTGACCAGCTGAAGGGTGCCATCAAGAAAAAGATTGAGGAGAATGCCGAGCAGATCCGTTTCTCAAAATTCCTGGCCACCATACGCACTGATGTGCCTCTGAAGGAATCGCCGGAGGAGCTGCACCGTCGCACCCCCGACCGCGAAAAGCTCTTCGCCATCTTCAAGGAACTGGAGTTCAAGACTCTCGCGCGCCGCGTGGAGGAACGTATGGATGCGGAGGAAGGGAAGACTGCCACGCCGGCTTTCCCGGAAGGGTCGCTTTTCTCGGAGGCGGATTTTTCTGACGCTGGGAGCGGCAAGCCGGATGAGAAGCAGGCCGACTCCTCCCCTGCCGCACCGAGGAAACTCGACATGACGCTCATGGATGATTCCGATAAGCTGCGGGAGATGAACGATGCCCTGCTGCCGGATTCGCAATGCGGTCTGTTTATGGTCACTGTGGGCGAGAATGATATGGATGCCCGCTGGCTGGGCACTGCCATCGCCGCTCCGGAGGGCCGATGCTGGTATGTGGATGCGGCTTACGCTGAGGGTCAGGCTGCTGTGCTCGACCTCATGGCGCGTCCGGACATCACGAAGGTGACGCCGCAGGCGAAGCGCGATATGGTGGTGGCTGCCTGTGCGCGTGGCGACGGTCAGACCCCGCTTTCGAATTTCTTCGACACTTCGCTGGCCCACTATGTGCTCCAGCCGGAGATGCGCCACTCTCTCGACAACCTTGCCTCGCTCTATCTCAAGCTTGATCTGCCCGATGAACCGAAAGCAGCCTCACCGCGCCGTGGCTCGAAAAAGACGGAGGGACTCGCCGACATTCCTGTGGAGATCCTGATGCCGTGGGCATGTGCATTGGCGGATGCGGCATTGCTGCTGCGCCGGCCGCTGGAGGAGGAAATCGATCGCGAAGGGATGCGCAGCCTGCTCGACGATGTGGAGATCCCGCTCGTAAGCGTGCTCGCCGACATGGAACTGACTGGCGTCTGCCTCGACACCGAAGCCCTCAACGAGGCGGCAGAAAGTATGAGAAACCGTATCGATGCGCTTGAAAAGGAGATACATTCCATGGCCGGAATGGAGTTCAATGTCGGCTCGCCGGCTAAGGTGGGCGAAGTGCTTTTCGATGTTATGGGACTCGAACCGAAGGCGAAGAAGACGAAGACAGGACAATATTCCACGAGTGAGGATGTCCTGGAGAAAGTTGCACACAAGCACCCCATAGTGGGGAAGATTCTTGAATACCGGCAGCTGAAGAAGTTGCTGACCACTTATCTCACTGCCCTCCCCGCCAATATCAATCCCAAGACGGGACGCATCCACACCAACTACAACCAGACCGTCACGGCCACAGGCCGCATCTCCTCTTCTGCCCCCAACCTCCAGAACATCCCGGTGCGCGATGATGAGGGCCGAGAGATCCGCCGTGCCTTCATTGCCTCTCCGGGCAACCTCTTCCTTTCGGCCGACTATTCGCAGATTGAGCTGCGGCTCGTGGCGGATTTCGCCAATGACGAGACGATGATCGATGCCTTCCGCCATGACAAGGATATCCATGCCATCACGGCCGCCCGCATCTATCATCTGGAGCCGGATGAGGTGAGCGCCGACCAGCGTCGGCATGCCAAGACGGCCAACTTCGGAATCCTCTACGGCATCTCGGCCTTCGGGCTCTCCACACGTCTGGGCATCCCGCGCAAAGAGGCCCAGGAGCTCATCGACAATTATTTCGCCACCTTCCCCACCATCCGCCAATACATGACGCAGAGCACCGAATTCGCCCGCGAACATGGCTATGTAGCCACGAAGATGGGGCGTAAGCGCATGCTTCCCGACATCAACAGCAAGAACCCCGTGGTGAGGGGCTACGCCGAACGAAACGCCGTCAACGCCCCGATCCAAGGGTCGGCGGCCGACATCATAAAGGTGGCGATGGTACGCATAGCCGAAGAGATGCGCCGGCGCGGACTGAAGTCGAAGATGATAATGCAGGTGCACGACGAACTCAACTTCGACGTCATTCCCGAAGAACTGCCCGCGATGCAGGAACTCGTAGAGCGCCAGATGCAAGGCGCCTACAGCGGCGCCGTCACCCTTACGGCCAGCTGCGGCGCCGCCACCAACTGGCTCGACGCCCACTGACACCCCACCCGGACCGGGAGAAGCGAGAATCGCCGACCCGGACCGGGAGAAGCGCCGACCCGGACTGGAAGAAGCGGTCTCCCGACCGCTTCCGGTATCGACCAACCAGTCCTGGCAGGTTTCCAGTCCTGGCGGGTTTTCAACCCGTCAGCCGTAGTCATTACGTGTCTACAACCAGTCCTGGCGGGTTTGCAACCCGCCAGCCGTAGTCATTACGTGTCTAAAACCCTCATACTTTTTATTCCAATCTTGAGGGTTACAAACCCTCAGCGACTAACAATGAAAAACCAAAAAAGTAGCATGACACGGGTCACTCTTAGAAAATTTCATTAACTTTGCAAGCGGATATGGCAGAGGCCGTGTCCGCTTCATACTTTGTAAAAAAATAGCGTTTAATGCTATTGTCTGGACTTAGAAAACTGGCACTTTTCAAACGGAGAAAGGCAATGAGCACTGAACGCCCGCTGATTAGCCATACCCGTACGGCGGGCATGGCGGTTCGTGGGCTTAGTGTTTGTATCTCCGTTGGGTTAGCCAGTACCTCTAAGTTATATGAATGCAAAAGCCCACGACTATTTTTTTAACATGAAGACTCCTTGACATAGTGCACATAAAAAGACGAGAGAGACATCTTGCGATGGCCCTCTCCTGATGTTTTCACAACGGAATAATCCTTATTGTGATTCGCTTCTTTTTATTTGCGCTGCAAATTTACAAACTTATTTTCAATTAATCAAATACCACTGACAAAATTATGAAGAAAATTCTTGGCCTCGACCTTGGTGTAGGTTCTGTTGGATGGGCTGCGATTCTTTGTGATGACGACCATAACCCTGTCGAAATCTTAGGGATGGGCAGCCGTATAGTGCCTCTGATCGCCAAAGAGGGTGACGATTTCGCAGCGGGAAAGTCCGAAAGCATATGCGCCAAGCGCACAGTGAATCGCACTGCCAGAAAGGGACTTGACCGCTATCAGATGCGCCGGCATCAGCTTAAGTTGCGTCTCGGAGAACTCGGCATGGCCGATCCTGAGGATCCGATGCTGAATCTTTCTCCCATGGAGATTTGGCAGCTTAGGGCCGATGCTGCCACTGTAGGAAAGCAACTGACCCTTCCTCAAATCGGTCGCGTCTTGCTGCACATGAACCAGAAGCGTGGATACAAACACGCTAAATCTGATATGGGTGAGGCCAAACAGACGGAATACGTCGCAAAAGTCAACCAGCGTTATCATACTCTGCATGAGAAGAACATGACTGCTGGCCAGTACTTTGCCAATGAGTTGAGAAAGTCAGAGACCATCTCTGAGAATGGTAAGAAATCCTATACTTTCCGAATCAAGGAGAATGTTCTTCCCCGTCAGGCTTATCAGGAGGAGTTTGACAGTATAATGTCCGCTCAAAAGGTGTTTTATCCCTCCGTCCTCACCGATGAGAATATAGCCGATCTCAAGAATATCATATTCTATCAGCGACCACTGAAATCCTGCAAGCACCTCGTGAGCCATTGCGAATTCATGCGTTTGCTTTTCCGCGACAAACACGCTC
This sequence comes from uncultured Sangeribacter sp., assembly GCA_964588625.1. Taxonomy (GTDB): domain Bacteria; phylum Bacteroidota; class Bacteroidia; order Bacteroidales; family Muribaculaceae; genus Lepagella. The sequence goes on from CAZPQD010000041.1 coordinate 6,689, forward strand.
AGGGCAAGTTGGCTGAGGGTGGACCCAAAGTTGCACCTGTGTCCTCTCCACTGGCACAGGTTTGCCGTATCTACGAAGCCATCAACAACATCTCCCTTACCAACCCCTTCAACAAACACAGACTCGACAGCAAAGGCACTGACTCTGTCCTGCCGGGATTTGAGGGAAAGAAGCCTAAGGATCTCCGGCTGATGGAATATCAATATAAATTTACTCCGGAGGAACGCCAGAAGATTTTCAACGAGCTCAACTCAAATGCCAAACTTACGGGCACCCAACTGCTCAAACTGCTCGGACTCACGAAAAAAGATGGCTTTAAATTTGACGAATCCATCGGGAAGGGGATAAAGGGCAACTCTACCCTTCTCGCCCTTCGTTCTGCACTGGAAGGCGTTGAAAATGCTGAGGAACTTCTGAAGTTCGACCTCTCAGTCATTGACCTTACCAAAAAGGAAACGGTGGAAATCGACGGCAAGAAGATTTCTAAAGAGGATCCTGTTTATGATAAACAGACCGGTGAGATTGTAAAGACCATCTCTCCTGCTTTCATCAAACAGCCCCTATACCAGCTATGGCATCTCGTATACTCTATCTCGGATAAAACCGAACTGGCTAAAGCAATTGCGAAAAAGTATGGTGACAGATATCCGGGAATCACTGCTCCCGAAGTCATTGACCGTCTGTTTGCCATCGATTTCGTGAAGGAAGGATACACCAATAAATCGGTGAAATTCATGCGCCTTCTTTTGCCCTCTTTGATAGATGGTCAGAAATATAGTGAAGCGGCCGAACATGTTGGAATCAATCATTCGGGAAGCCTCACCAAAGAGGAGAATGAGGCTCGTGAAGTAACACATCATCTTGAGAACTTGCAGAAGGGGGCTTTGCGTCAGCCTACTGTTGAGAAGATCCTCAACCAGATGATCAACGTTGTCAATGCAACCGTTGATAAGTTCGGACCGATGGATGAGATTCGTGTGGAGCTTGCACGTTCGCTGAAACAAAGCAAGGAGGAGAGAGATAAGACCACAAAATCAATCTCCCAGTCCGAGAAAGAGAATGAGAAGATCCGTACTCAGATCACTGAGCATGGGCTTGCTCCGACACGCAGAAACGTCCAGAAATTTAAACTTCATAAGGAGACTGGAGGTAGATGTATATATTGCGGACAGACAGTGAGTCTGAGTGAATTCCTCGGCGGCCACGGTGTGGAGGTGGAGCATATTATTCCTCGCTCTCTCTTTTTCGACGACTCTCTTTCCAATAAGGCCTGTGCCTGCCGAAAATGTAACGCTGAGAAAGGGAATCGCACTGCTTATGACTATATGTCGACCAAGCCCGACAGCGAATTTGACGCCTATATTGAGAGAGTGGAGAAGCTGACTGAATCCAAAGCCATATCACGAATAAAGCATGATCGTCTGCTGACTGCCGGCAAGGATATCCCCAACGATTTCCTTAACCGCGACCTGCGTGAAACCCAGTATATATCACGCAAAGCGCGGGAAATACTGAAGGGCATATGCCATGATGTCAATGCTTCGTCAGGAAGTGTCACTGATTTCTTCCGTCATGCCTGGGGATATGATGATGTGCTACATAACGTAAACTTCGCCCGCTATGAGCAGGCAGGCCTCACTCAGGAAGTGGAATATGAGAGCAAGGGTCAGACTCACCGCGAAAAGAGGATAGCCGACTGGACCAAACGCCTCGACCATCGTCATCATGCCGTCGATGCACTCGTGGTTGCCCTCACCCGCCAAGGATATATCCAGCGTCTCAACAACATGAACTCCCAACGTGAGGATATGCATTCCGAACTTCCCTCCACGGTCAAAACCAGAGGTGAGCGATTCCATCTACTCGAAGAGTGGGCCGCTTCACGTCCGCATTTTCCGGTAAAGGAAGTGGAAGAGGCGGTAGACACTGTTGCCGTTTCCTACAAAGCAGGAAAAAAAGTGACTACTCCTGGCAAACGTAAAGTAAGAAAAGGCGGCAAGAGTATTGTGGTGCAGACTGGACTCAATGTGCCTCGCGGAGCCTTACATAAAGATACGATTTACGGTCTCATAAAGCTCCCCGACGGCAAGAAGCCCTTCAAGTATGCCTTGGATAATCTCGATCTCGTTGTCTCCGACGAACTGCGTCAAAAACTCCAGAAAGCACTTGAGAAGAATGGCCATGACAAAGCCAAGACGCTCAAGCAGCTTAAGAAGGAGCCACCGGTTGTCAACGGCAAACCTCAGACTGATGCTGAATGCTTCCGTCAAGAGGTGGTGGTGCGCTATAAAGTGGGAAGTATCGAATATAAACATCTCCCTTCAGTGATCGACGAAGCCGCGCGGGAAGCCATCAAAGAACGCTATGAGGAACCGGAGATCGCCCGCGACTCAAAGAAATTCCAGAAGAGCCTTGAAGAACGTCCGATAATGGTGGGAGGAAGAAACAAGGTGCCTCTTAAAAATGTACGTTGTCTCACAGGCAATCTTCTATCCAAAATGGTAGCCGTTAAGAAAGACTCCAACGGTAAGACAATTGGTTTTGCACAGTCTGGCAACAATCATCATGTAGCGTTTTACCAAGATGTCGAGGGAAAGGTCCAAACTCTCGTCACTACATTCTGGGATTGTGTGAAGCGCCGCGCTGCCGGTCTGCCTTTTATCATAACAAATCCGAAACAAGCATGGGAAATAATCGATTCTCTGCCTGAGAATGATGAAACGGCATATCTCGCCGTCGGACTTCCCTCTCCCGATTGGACTTTCCTACAGAGCCTACAGATGAACGAAATGTTCATCTTGGGTCTTTCCGACGAGCAACTGGCGGATGCTACCGCTTCAAATGACATCAAGACACTCTCGACACACCTTTACAGGGTGCAGAAACTTGCAATGGGGAATTATAACTTCCGTCTCCATACATCAACAAATGTGTCTACAGAAAAGTGTGAGTTACTACTGAATAAATGGAAACTCATCACAAGCTATAAGGCTTTCACATCGTTGAATCCTCGAAAAGTCAGAGTTAATTTGCTGGGTGATATATTGATTGACTGATGATCAAAAAGACCATCTACTTCTCCCGCAGAGCTTATCTGTCGCTTCATCTGGGGCAGCTTGTCATTGAGTTGCCCCAGACGGATGACTCTCCTGCTCTGAAGACCACCAGGCCAATTGAAGATTTGGGAATCATCATTATTGAATCCCTGCATGTCACCATGACCTCTGCCCTGCTCTCAGCCCTTCTTGAGAATAATGTGGCGGTTATAACCTGTAATGAACGACATATGCCTCAAGGTATGTTCCTCTCTTTGGATGGCAATACCCTTCAGAGCGAACGGTTCCAGAATCAGATAGCTGCTTCCCTGCCTCTTAAAAAGCAATTGTGGCAACAGACCGTCTCGGCCAAGATTGCAAATCAATATGCTGTGCTTAAGCAATGGAATTCAAAGGAGTGTGAGTGTATGCGCATATGGAGCGAAAAAGTAAAGAGCGGAGATTCGGAAAACATGGAGGGAAGGGCTGCTGCCTTCTACTGGAGAAATATCTTTGAGGATAATCCTTCTTTCACACGTGAGAGGGATGCCGACGAACCCAATTCGCTTTTCAATTACGGCTATGCCATCCTTCGTGCTATTATTGCGCGTGCGTTGGTCGGAAGCGGTATGCTGCCAACGTTGGGAATACACCACAAAAACCGCTATAACCCGTATTGTCTTGCCGATGACATTATGGAACCTTACCGTCCCTATGTCGACATGCTGGTGATGGAAATAATCCGTGATCATGGAGAAGCACCGAAACTGACTCCTGAGATAAAAAGACGACTTCTGGAATTGCCTACAATCGACACCCAAATCGGAAATAATGTTCGTCCGCTGATGATTGCCGCCACCTTCACCGCCTCTTCTTTAGCGAAATGTTTCAACGGAGAAGTCAGAAAAATCCTCTATCCTCAATTGCTGTCGGAATGAAAAGCGAGCGAATAAATCAATATAAGACAATGTGGGTACTGATATTTTTTGATCTTCCAACTGAGACAAAGAAGCAACGAAAGGATTATGCCGACTTCAGGAAACGCTTGATAAGCGACGGATTCAGCATGTTTCAGTTCTCCATCTATATACGTTCCTGTGCCAGCATGGAGAACGCCACAGTGCATATCAACCGCATAAGTAAAGTCTTACCGGAAGATGGAAAGATATGCATGATGACCATCACCGACCGCCAATTCGCAGACATCAAGATTTTCGAAGGTGTCACCCGCACTAAGGCCATGACTCCAGCCGTACAACTCGAACTCTTCTGAAAGCTTATCCTCCCGTTCTACCGAATGAAACTAAACGAAAAAAGGTTTGCCAATCGGATTGGCAAACCTTTTTCAAATCCTAATACCCATCCCAAATTATTGATTACCAATAATTTACAAGAAGCAAGTTGGATTTGATGGTGCAAAGATAATAAAAAAGAAGCAAATCACAACAGAATGTGAGATAGTGACTCATCCCGATGAGTTGGATTTGATGGTGCAAAGATAATAAAAAAGAAGCAAATCACAACAGCAGGGGAGTTGTAATTCAGAAGAAAATCGTTGGATTTGATGGTGCAAAGATAATAAAAAAGAAGCAAATCACAACATTACTGATTAAGGTTAGTTCTTTTGGCTCGTTGGATTTGATGGTGCAAAGATAATAAAAAAGAAGCAAATCACAACGCACTGGAGGCAGTGATATTGAGATTGGATGTTGGATTTGATGGTGCAAAGATAATAAAAAAGAAGCAAATCACAACGCACTGGAGGCAGTGATATTGAGATTGGATGTTGGATTTGATGGTGCAAAGATAATAAAAAAGAAGCAAATCACAACAACATGGAGGCTATGGATGCTTTCTTTGCCGTTGGATTTGATGGTGCAAAGATAATAAAAAAGAAGCAAATCACAACACTTGCTTAATCATTGTCAGTCGTGTTAGTGTTGGATTTGATGGTGCAAAGATAATAAAAAAGAAGCAAATCACAACAAGTTATCGGTGCAATATTTATTAAAGACCGTTGGATTTGATGGTGCAAAGATAATAAAAAAGAAGCAAATCACAACCTATGCAAACAATTGATAATAAGAAGAAGAGTTGGATTTGATGGTGCAAAGATAATAAAAAAGAAGCAAATCACAACGGTGAAACGGGCGAATCTTCGGGCGGTTGCGTTGGATTTGATGGTGCAAAGATAATAAAAAAGAAGCAAATCACAACGTAATGTCTCTATTTTCATCATCGATAAACGTTGGATTTGATGGTGCAAAGATAATAAAAAAGAAGCAAATCACAACACATAAGCGTCAAGGGCTGATGCATGGGTAGTTGGATTTGATGGTGCAAAGATAATAAAAAAGAAGCAAATCACAACATTACGCCGTAGTTCATCTCTACTGATAGGGTTGGATTTGATGGTGCAAAGATAATAAAAAAGAAGCAAATCACAACGTAACAAAAAGGGAGTACCTGATTTAGGTAGTTGGATTTGATGGTGCAAAGATAATAAAAAAGAAGCAAATCACAACTGGAAATTTTAGATAAAGTATTAGAAACAGGTTGGATTTGATGGTGCAAAGATAATAAAAAAGAAGCAAATCACAACCAGAATAAGCACCTTTAATTCCTTTTCCCGGTTGGATTTGATGGTGCAAAGATAATAAAAAAGAAGCAAATCACAACAGATAAGCCATTTATCAAATGCTGCTCGTTGTTGGATTTGATGGTGCAAAGATAATAAAAAAGAAGCAAATCACAACGAGGAAGGAGCGTTCAATGATTCTCAGGAGGTTGGATTTGATGGTGCAAAGATAATAAAAAAGAAGCAAATCGCAACAAGGCATGCGTGGTAAAGTAGGATGTGAGGTGGGATTTGAAGGCTCCCTTCACAGCCGCCAATTTATTGGGGCTATGAATGGGTTATGTCTGGGAAATTCTGTATCTTTGGGCAACCGAAACTATTATTTCTTGGAAGTTTATGACTGGTAAAGTTTACGGGGTCTTGGGACATGGAATGTTGATGGAGGCGGAGGGCGGGGAGCTCTGACCTGGTGTGCGTGGATTCCTGCGGATGGAGGGGATGCCTGGATATCAAACTCGCCCTGCTTGAATTGGGAAAAGACTGGGGTTGAGGTCTCTGTCCATAGAGGGTCGGAGCCGGGCGTTATATCGTCAGGAGGTTCGGAGTGTGGAGGTGGGTGTAGTCGGAGTTCATGATGGCTCCGTTGGAGAAGGTGGTGCCGCGCAGGGTGATGATGCCGTGGTGGGCGTGGATGTGGCCGAAGAGGTGGAGGCGCGGCTTGATGTCCAGGACTTTGGAGAGTAACTGTTCGTCGCCGTAGTTGATGTCGTCGTCGAAATCCAGAATGCCGTAGGCGGGAGAGTGGGTGATCAGCACGTCTGTGTCGGAGGGTATCTGGTCGGTGAAGATCTGTTGGCGGTCGCTTACGCAGTCGCTTATGAACATGGGAAGTCCATAGAATTTCACTCCGTCAATCTCGACGGCGGAGTGGCAGAGATAGTGCACGTTGGCATCGAGTCCGTCGATGCCAGCTCCATACAGGCAGTCATCATGGTTGCCGCAGATGAAGATCTTGTGGGCATGCGGCAGGTCGCACAGCCAGTTGAGGAAGTCGAGAGCTTCCTTCTCCGATCCGGTCATTGTGAAATCTCCGGAATGCACCACGACATCGGCCTCGGGGAGCGTCCCGAGGCGGTGGTGGCACCCATGTGTATCTGAAAGATGAAGTATTTTCATTGCGGAGGCCTAAATTTTTATCCAAAGGAGAATTAATGATCTCGTTTTCGGAGCCTCTCCATATTCTTTTTGTCGTAGGCTTCGCCGCGTTAAACAAGATATTCAAATTTTACGAGGTCTCCATCCATCAGAATATGAAGGACAAAGAAAGCTCTCTTGCTCCCAATTTTTATCCGGTAAACGCTCTTAAGGCTCTCTATCTTTCGGCAATTGCTTATTTCTTCAATTGTGTGAGCATCAATAACGTTATTGATGGCCTCTACAATGGAATGATGAATCTTGCCAGAGAGTTTGTCGAGAGCCTTGGTGAAATCTTTTGAAAAATCAACCTTCATCTGTAAGGACCAATTCCGTGGCGGCGCATAAAGTCTTCTTTCTCGCTTTCACTTACCATCACCTGACCTTCCGGTCTGGTTGAAACGAGGTAGTGATAGAGTTCGGCATCTTCCATTTCATTGGCTTCCTCTATCAGAAGTTGCTCGATATATTTCTTAAGATTGATTCCCATTGCAGCGGCCTTTACAGTCAATGCACGAAATACGTCTTCTGGAATGTCAATCAATTTACGATGGGATGGCTGCATGGAAGTGGCTGGTGTTGTATTCATGTTCTTCAGCATTTTTTGCAAAATTAGCACGTATATATCATATATACAAATTTTTATTGATATTTCGGTGGCCTCTTATTTTGTACAGGAAAACTCCCCCAAGCCATCTTGCCTGTAAGACTCCGTTACTCAATTTTTTAGGCTCTTTCACTATTTTTAGGCTGTAGGTGCTGGGAAACTCAAGATTTTCATTAACTTTGCAAGCGGATATGGCAGAGGCCGTGTCCGCTTCATACTTTGTAAAAAAATAGCGTTTAATGCTATTGTCTGGACTTAGAAAACTGGCACTTTTCAAACGGAGAAAGGCAATGAGCACTGAACGCCCGCTGATTAGCCATACCCGTACGGCGGGCATGGCGGTTCGTGGGCTTAGTGTTTGTATCTCCGTTGGGTTAGCCAGTACCTCTAAGTTATATGAATGCAAAAGCCCACGACTATTTTTTTGTCGTGGCATCATCATTAGGGAAACCGTAACCAATATTATTTCATGCCATGATACCAAGATTCACTGCATTCTACATTCCGATTCTGGAAGTGCTCTCAGATGTTGAGGAGAGGGAAATCAATGCCCTGTTTGAGGAGGTTGCCAATCACGTCAATATTTCGCCTGAGGACAGGGCAATTACGACTCGCGGAGGAACCAACCTGCGTTATAAATCCAATATCGGCTGGGCTGTCACGGATTTATTCCAAGGTGGATTCATCGAACGTACGGGGCGCGGGATGTATATCATCACTTTGCAAGGGCTGGAGTTGCTTGAGGAAAAACCTGAACATCCCGACCGCGAAACTTTGGCTGCCCGTTCGGAATCTTTCCGTGATTTTTTAAGCCGCAAGGGAACAAGATCCAAGAAATACGATTATGATGATGATCTTTTCTCAACTGAACTTGACCCTGAGGATGTGGATTGGATGGAAGAGGACGCTCCTGACACTACTGCAAATACAGATAAAGAACCTCAAAATACAAGTAAAGAATGTGAGTCGTCGGAGCCGGATTCCCAGGAGGTGAGTCTACAGGAGCTGTATGATATGCTCGCTTTGATGAAGAGGGCTAATCTCTCAACACATGAGATTACGGAGCGCATCAAGGCTTTAGAGGCAAAGGAAAAGGAGAGGGCTTTAAAAAGCCATATCAATAGGTTGACTGAAGATCTTACTCGTTTCGCAACTAATATTGACTCTGATGAGCCCATTAAAATCCATTTTAAACGGGATAGTTCCATTACTGTAATAGTTGGCGACTTATGCACATCAATCGACCTCAAAGAGAATCCGACTTCAGAATCCATCAATGATTATAGCTCGAGCAATGATGAGTCCCAAGCTGCAAAGCCATCTGATTCCAAGGAGGACAGAATAACTTCCAATTCCCTTTCGGAGCAACAGAAACACTGGGTCTCGCAGTATATCAAAAAGTTTGCCAATCTGCGGTATTTCTGTTTCTTAGGAATCACCGGGCCGCATAAGTTCGTGCTGCTTCTGGCCATCTTCCATCTTATACGGACAAGGGTGATCCGAAGTCCGAGGTTTTATTTCACTGATGAACTTGAGGAGCGTTACAATATGTATTGGAACCAACTGTTTGGAGGGACTCCCACCTTGAGTGCTGCCTTCCCTTTTGCACATCTCGGAAAAGACAACTTCATCCAGCACAAACTTCTCAGACCTCTGGCCAACTATGATATCACATGGAGCCGGCCCGCCATAAGGAAATATATTCTGCACACCACTTTAGATCAAAAGCTCTTCGACCTTATTCAGGATAACACCACTTACAAAGCTTTGAAGGATTACATCACCGACACTCTCTGCAAACGCAAACCGGAGTCGGGAGCGGCTGCCGCCGACCATAGTCCGCAATATTCAACCCCTGCCCGTAATCATAGGATAGGATTCCAGAAATTCATGGAGTCCGCCACCAAAAAGTCTGGCGAACCTTACAGTCCTCGCTCTATTGCTGTATATATCGGTGCGCTGCAGAACGATTACATGAAGCAAAAGATAGAACGGTTCCATCCTTCGTGCGACATCTTCCGCATCCAGGATACAGGCATATTAGACCAGTTGATTTCAAATTTAGACAGGGACATGAGAAACGGCATAAATAACCAGACATCACGCTCTTCCTTAATCCAGTACAGAAAATATCTGATAGATTCCGGACAGAAGGGATAGCCAGCGGAAGCATAACTTGCAGAAAATGAGTCCATGACAATTGTGACATCAGTGGTGTCACAAATTTCCATAGATGCGAAAATTCTCCACAAAATTAACGATTAGTAGTTGATTTTGTAAATTCGAACCTTAGCCTGACACATTAATTTTCTTCAATTATCAACTACATACCGAAATACAAATTATATGATAGCGAGTTGCTCAGTTGAGTTTGAAGGTGATGGGCAGTGTGTAGATGCTCTTTATGGGGCGGCCGCCGGCGACGGCGGGATTCCACTTGGGCATGGCCTTGATTACGCGCAGGGCTTCGCCATCAAGCAAGGGGTCGGCGGAGCGGATGATCTTGGCGTCGCTGATGGTGCCGTCGGCTTCTATGACGAATTGCACCACTACCCTTCCCTGGATTTTTTGCAACTGTGCCATCTCGGGATACTTCTGGTGGGCGCCCAACCATTTCATCAAGCCTGCCAAGCCCCCGGGAAATTCTGCCTCTCGGTCTGCAGCAGAGGAGCTGCCGGCTCCGCTGGAGGCAGAAGCTGCCGGTTGGGGTCGGGGGATACGCACGGTTCTGGTCTCGAGGATGCCGGCAGGCAGGTTTTCTTCGGTTTGCAGAAAGAGGCCACCGTATTGGTTGGCTGCCCTGTATAACACCAATTCAAAGTAGTTGGGTTCGGCCTGCGAAATTATTTCCCATACCTGCGCATCGGTCAGCTTGTTGAGGTCGGGAACACGCGAGTCTTCACCAATAATCACCGAGCAGTCAGGGCCGAATACAATGCAGTTGCTCCCGTATTCATCTTTTGTCAGCGACAATCCTCTCGCATTGGGATTGTAGGAGTAGGCGTAGTGGGCATCCAAGGGGAGCACGGCGACGTTGCCACTTACATAACCTATCGCCAGACCGGCCGCATACATTACTTCGCTTGAATAGAACATCATGCAGAAATCTTTATAGACCCCATCGGCGCGCACAAACAGTTTCTCCCACTCGCCGCTTACTGCCGGGAAAGGCTCCAATGAGTAGCGGTCGATAAACGAGTCTTTGATCCAGGCTGGAGTGAGGTATAATCCGTAGTAGCCATCCGCAAGGATATGTGTCCAGCCGTCGGACTGACCCAAGGCTGGAAGTACCTGCCCCTCTACGCCATAAACCGGCACACGCTCGTAGCCTCTGAGCAGATTGGCGTCCGACCATAACGTCTCGGGACGCGAATCGCCCCCTTCATCTTCCTCGGGCCAGTCGTTGACGAGTCGTGGGCTCGATGCTGAGGGTGCCTTACGGAGATTAACATCGCCAGTTGTCACACGCACTGCCCCTGTGAACTTGGGCACACGGAGTGTCATCTCTGTCAGTTCGGCATGGACTGCCAATTGCGTCATGGCTATCGCCACCATGGCAAGAAGCCCTGCTAATTGTGTCTTCATGATATTAATTTTCGGCTTCATAATGTTCTCAGTTTTCAATTTGAAGTGTATCAATATTGTAGGTCAGTTCAAGAGTGTTCTCAAGCGGATGCAGCCCTCCCATGAACTCAAAGTAGGACACCGAGAATATCACTTTCTGGCTCCTGATCTCCACCGGTTCCACTTCACAGCTCATGAAGTAACGGTTCATCACAGGCACGGCGGAGTCCATTTCGCTTTCCAGCCAAACCGCCATCTCCTCCGTGACAGGCCTGAAGTCTGGAAAATCGGATACATCCTCCAGTGTGGCGGCCGAGATGCTCATTTCAGGGGATATGGCAGTCACCAAACCATAGGTCTGTTGTCTGGAGAAAGACTCAGGCACCTTGATGGAGTAGCAACGGTCGAGGGTGTAATGCTCATCATCCTCAGAACTGTAGAACGATGCACAACCTTCCGCAGCCACAACTGCCGGTACTTCCGCAGCCGCAGTAAAGACCGCCAGAACGGTCATCAACCAAAGTAACAGATACTTCATAATCTTCCGTTTGATTACATTCTTGAGATATTTCCGACAAAGATAACTATAAAATTCGAAAATATCATCCCTTGGACCATTATTCCGACACTTCCCGGTGCTTTTTGGCTACTGAAAGAGCCTAAACTATATCATTAGGCTCACTCAAGGGTCAGGATCCTGAGCATGCCTGCTCCCTAACTAATGGCCGGGAAAAATGTTTTAAATATAGATAACATGGAGCGAACACTCCAAAAAGTTGATGATTTATGGATAATACAGTTGAAAAGATAGTGGCCGCCAACGAGGCCTACCGTAATATTGTGGAAAGAACGAGCGTCAGGAGATTTACAGACCAACCGGTGGCGGAAGACCTCCAGACCGCTATCCTCTATGCAGCCATGTCGGCTCCTTCGGGCGTCAACCGTCAGCCGTGGGAGTTCATCCTCATTGATGATCCGGATATTCTCGGGCGCGTTGCCGAGGAGCTTCCTTATGCCAAGATGGCTGCGGAGGCTCCGATGGCAATTGTTGTGTGCGGCAATTCCGACCGTTTCCTGGAGGGCGACGACTCCACCCTCTGGGTGCAGGACTTAGGCGCCGCTTCCGAAAACATACTTCTTGCCGCGCATTCCCTCGGCCTCGGAGGCGTCTGGACAGCCCTATATCCGCACACCGACCGCATGGAGACAACCCGTAATATCCTACGCCTCCCTGCCAACTTCGTCCCCTTCAATCTTATCCCGATCGGTTATCCGGCCAGCCATCACGCCCCGATGGACAAATGGCACCCCGACCGCATCCACCGCAACCAGTTCCAACCCCGCTGAAAATACCCCGTTAACTTTTTTGAGGAACGGAGCCTAAGACTCCGTTCCCACTTACGGAGTTCCCTGGTTTATTCTTCTGTATTTTGCGGTTTTGCATTTTCTTTACTATCTTTGCATCCTGAGAACGGCGTGCGAAGAAGATATGACGCGCCCGAACTTTCCATCATGAAATATTCTGCCGTATAGCCTTTTAACCTCTGATCATGTTGACAATTCGACATATACTTCTGGCTTTGTGTCTCTTGCTCGTGTCGCCGGCAGCATATTCTGTTCGGGTGAATGCCCGGGGGATTTTCAATCCCTATGACCATGAGTCGTTTTCCGGGATGCCTACCGAAACTTTGCTGAAAAAAGGATCACAATATCTGAAATCGGCTCAGACCGAACCTGACAGCGCGATGATGTGCCTCTCCATTATCGTGAACCGTTATGACAACAATCCTTCTGCCGGAGAAGCTGAGGCTGCTGTAACTGCGCTGATAAACATCAGTTATCTATGGCGTGAGTCCTACTATGACTATGCGCGCGCCTACAAAGCCCTGCTGAAAGCCCTTAAGATAAGCAAGGAATATGATTTGTCAAATCAGCTGCCCCACATATACATGGGAATGGCCTGCGTGCTACAGTATGTGGATATTGGTGATTCGCCGATAGATACTCCGCCGATGCTTTTAAGCCGCGGACTGGAGGCGGCGATTGCCAGCCGTAATCATAACCTTGTGCAATATGCGGTGGTCAATCTTTGCGAGACTGCCCTGGAGCAAGGAATGTCAGAGCTTGTAAGGCATGACCTCAAGCTCCTGAGCAATTATGACATCTCAGCTGCCGGCGACGATGCCGGCTCCTCATTAGACGTGGAATACACCAGATGCTTCCTCAATGCGTTGGAATATATGCAGGATGAAGACTATGAGGCCATGGTGAAGGAGTTTGACAAGGCCATACATCTCTCTTCCCGCATGAATGCTCCTGACGAAAAGCTAAGTCTGCTCGCGCTGAAGATGAAGATCAATACAATGAAACTCACCCCGCAGACTGACAGTATTCCCATTCTGCTCAATTCAATGCTCGATTTTTCTGTCAAAAGGGAATATCAGGAATATATCCTGTATGCGCTCAAGGGGCTGAGCGATTATTATGCCTCTGTCGGAGATCAAGGGGCAGCCCATGGGTATGACTATCGTTATCTTCACTTCAAGGATTCCCTCCAGCATATCAACAATGCCACAAGGGTCAAGGATATCGCTTTCATCGCCGGTCTTGAGGAGGCGCAGGAAAACGTAAGGCAGATCACCGTAAAAAAACGCCAGAATGAAGTAGTGGCCATATGCATAGGGATAGTGGCCCTTCTCGTGATTGTCGCCCTGGGAATCTATATCAGAAATCAAAAGAAGCTCTATGACGCCCACATGCAGCTTTACAATCGCCTTCAGGATGACCTCAAGCATAATAAAGCCGGCATGGACACCTTGCTGGATGAAAAAGTGGATGCGGATGAAAAAGATGACGCGGAATGTGATGAAGGCGTGTTGAGTGAGAATATGCCGGCTGCCGGGATCTCCACGGAGCGTGCAGAGGAGATCTATTCCAAGGTCAGGGAGGTCTTTGCATCTTCGCAGCAGATATATTCAGATGATTTCTCAATCCGTATGCTCGCGGACCTCATCGGAGAATCCTATTATCTGGTGTCGGCAGCCATCAATTACTGTTCGGGTTCCAACTTCAAGACGATGCTTCTCGACTATAGGCTGCGCGAGGCGTGCCGCCGACTGTCGGACAGCAACGCCTACAGCAACCAGACCATGGAGTCAATCGCCCTGGGCCTCGGGTTTAAGTCGAGGACATATTTCAGCAGTGTCTTTAAGAAATATACGGGCCTCACACCGGCAGTCTACATGAAAATGGCTAAAATAAAAGAGGCCGGAGAGAAAGCATGACAAATCATATTGCTGTATTATGACAGCCGGACGGCTGCCTAACTTTGTACTCTTTTGCAAAATCAGACAAATCGTGTCGTCAAATGCTTGTTTTTGTGGCATCCGGTAAATAACTTTGCCGGCATAAACAACGCATCTGGCCTCGCTTTGAGACGCAGACCATGGTGCTTTTTCCAACACTCCAAAACTGTTATCGGATGAAAAACAGCTTAATCAAGAAGACCATCACGGCTGCCACAGTCCTTATGGCAATCACATCAGGAGCAGCTCCCCGATTTGATTCGCCGGCTGCCCCAAATCGCGAGTCGGCGGCTGGCAAGACATCAGTGGCGAAGGCCTCGGAAGTAATTGTGAAGCGCACGCCGGGCTTGCCTGCGAAACGCACTATGTCCGCACCCCCTGCTTCCATCAGCAAGGCCGCACGCCCGCAGATGAAGAAAATGATCGCCCGCGCTGAGAGCGACAAGAATCAGGATGTCCTCATCAACGAAGACTTCAGCCTCTGGACCCAGGGCTCTCCCGAAAACCCCATATATATCGGTGATCTCGAAGATTTCTATATCGACGATACATATTGGAACATCAACCCTGCCAAAATGCAGGACGACAAGATGTGGGCCGGCTATGGCACCTGCTCTGCCGGAGGGATGTGCGCACTCGCTTATCCGGGAGTTGGCGGCATGATCCAGACCCCCATGGGAGACTATTGTGGAGAACTGAAAATCTCCCTGAAAGTCAAGGTGCTCGACAATGAGTACACTGAAGATGAGGAGGAGGGATTGATGATCATTGCAATGTGCTGCGCTCCTTGGGATAATCCCCAGCCGCTGCCTTTATCTGAAGAAAGCCCCTATTACGCCGACTGGGAATTCGTAGAGAAAGATGGCGAATGGCATGAGATTGAATGGACCTACGTCAACACCTACGATAAAGATGACTGCTTCATCCAGATCAGCACCTATAGCCAGATTCTGATCGATGAGATCAAGGTCACGGTCAACAACAACTATATCCCCACTCCTACTCCGCTACCCGCCACCGACTTCACCTTTGATGGCTTTACTGCCAACTGGTCGGAGGCAAAGAACGCCACGGAATATCTCCTTACTTGCTGGCGCGATATGCCTACATCGGATATTCCCGGCAACATGGTGTGCGATTTCGAAGGAGTCAACAACACCGACGGTGTGATCAATATGGAGGATCCCAATTTCCCCGAAGGATGGGATTTCGATTTCAATGGAGCCACTCCACGCCTGCTGACTCAGGCCGATGGATTCGAGCCGAATGCTCTGTGCCTCAACACCAATGGCCAGACAATCACTTCTCCCTCCACAGGAGGCCAGATTTCGGATGCCACTCTGAGACTTCGCTTCTTTGGCGAGCCTGATGAGGATGGCTACTACGAGGGCACAATCGGATTCTCGGGTTGGAACGGCTATAAATGGGTAGGCCTCGGATCCCTTTACATGGATGAATATTTCACAGACGAAATGGTGGATTACAATGGCATCAAGGAAGCTTTGGAATATTATGGAGGTGAATATTTCCAGCTCCGGATCGATGTGAGTGAACTGGAAGAGGGTTCGTATGTGGCTATCGACAAAATCGACATCACCACTTTGCCTCCGAGCGAAAAAGAATACGTGACGAATAAAAAGGTAGTGAAAGGGACCTCCTACGTCTTCACCGGCGTTGACCCCTACAGCGACTACTATTACGAAGTATCGGCCCGCAATCCGGAGCTCGGATTGGAATCGGCCGCTCCCGTTTCATGCACATACGCGTTTGGCGTATCCACTCCCAAGCCTCTTGCCGCCACTGACGTCGACAAGACTGATGGCTCTTTTAACGCCAACTGGGAATCTACACCCAAAGCTCAGGATTACCTCATCGACACCTACCTTACCTACACAGCCCCCGAAGATAAAGAGGCTTATCCCGTACTCGTCGAGACGTTCAAGAAAGTAGACTTCGGATATACCGTAGAGGATCCTTACGGATTCGACAATTTTGAATTCATCAGCCTCAACGAGCTCTGCGACAATCCCGGATGGGTAGGATTCCTGTGTGGTGTGGCCGAGCATGCCGTAGGTGGCGTAGGCTATCCCGGCTGGGGATTCGGCGGCGAGATTCAGACTCCCTGGCTCTCTCTTGCCAACAATGGCGGTAAATTCAACATCTCCATATCGGCCTGCGGCTCTGACGGCGACTATCTGTGTGTAGCCAATTCAGCCGGCGAGACCTACAAATGTGAGCTTTCTGACAACTACAGACTCTTTGAACTTGAATTCAACCAGGGCACAGACTTTGACTTCATCGCCTTCTACACTCAATATAAGGAGAATTTCTTCATCGACTATGTAGAAATAAATCAGGATCTGAAGAAAGGCGACAAGGTGCTTTCCCAGCGTGACTCCTACACAACCTCCGACACTTCATATTATATCGAGTTCCCGGAAGCGCTTGAAGATGATTTCTCAGCTGCCTATACGGTGACTGCCGTCCACTCGGAAGCCAACAACACTGCCTACTCCAAGGCTTCTGAACCTACTTTTGTTGAGTTCAACAATACATCGGCAGAGAGTGTCAAGGCTTCCGACCTTATCAGCGCAAGAGGCGCAAGAGGCGAGATCGCGGTATCCGCTCCTGTCAATGCGAAAGTCAGCATCCTGACTTGCAACGGCGTCAAGATGGCAGACTTTGAGGGCTCCAAGACTGTGAAAGTGGCTGCCGGAATGTATATCGTGAAGGTTGACGACAAAGTCTTCAAGCTCATGGTGAAGTAAAAACCATCACATTATTCCTAAGAGAGCTTAAACTATTTTCTTTTTCCCGGAGGGGGAGTGCTGGGAAAGCACTCCCCCTCCTTCCAATTCCAACAAAGCAAGTTTGATATCCAGCCCTCCCGTGTAGCCGCCCACTCTGCCGCCTGACGCCACCACCCGATGACAAGGGATAAGGATTGGGAATGGATTTGAACCACATGCGTTTGCCACCGCACGGCAAGCCTTTGGCGACCCAATGCGTGCCGCCAACTCCTTATACGTGACCGTAGCACCGAAAGGAATCTTCCGCAACTCATCCCATACCTTCAACCTGAAATCAGTACCCTTCAGATGCAAGGGCACCGAAAACTCCCTCCGCGCGCCCGCAATATACTCTGAAATCTGCCTGACAGCCAGCCCTATGACCTCCGCTGCCTCCTCAGAAATGCTTTGACAAAGGATTGAAGGCTCAGCCTCCACTCTATCTGAAGGGATCCACGCACACCGGGTCAGAGTCCCCCCAGTGGCCTCCATCAACATTTTATGTCCCAAAAACTCATATATCACGCCAGTCATATCTTTCCATAATAATGTAATTAGTTGCCATGTCTCAAGACATCGTTGACACATTTTGTATCAAGAGATCGTTGACACTT
>CAZPQD010000042.1:0-24206 GCA_964588625.1 uncultured Sangeribacter sp.
CACTGCAAGGCCAAATTCGGGGCACATCTGCGACCCCTGCGTTAACATTTTTTGGGGAACGGAGCCTTATCAGACGTCACGCCACACTGATGGAATCGTGGAGAAGAGCCACAAATTCTGCGACCTTCGGGAATTTGCCGGGGAAGATCTCAAGGACTTCGTATTCATCGAATGGAGACTGCATAAGCATTTTCTTTTCCAAATCTCCATTCTGGCAGACATAGTCGAGGATGCTCTTCAGATATTCCTCCTGATCGGCAGTCAGAGTGTTGGCCTGTATGAATCCGGTGAAAAGTTCCAGCGCCTTTTTGCGGTCGACACCGCTGAGGGTGCGGATAAAGGCCCCCACACTGAGATCCGCCGTCAGGTTCTCTCTCCGGAGGTAACTTTGGGGAACGAAGTCTTAGACTTGAGTTTGCGCCAAAAGGTCATGGCTTTGATTGAAAAGCAATAAGTGTCCTTCAGAGGAATATCCTTAAAAAATGAATTTGACGCAAATCTACTGAAAAAATGGGAATCTACCTTGCGAATCGAGTATTTTTTGATTCAAGAAATGTGAAATAGCCGCTTCATCCGCATTACTGCTCTCCTGAGGTCAATGAGCCTGGGTAAATTTCCTCATTCCCAATTCAATACAACGCCTTGCAACTTTGTTATACAGAAAAAGATTCCACTGAAATATGAACAGTAATTCTTCCAACCCTTCTCAGGGAGGTGGCAAGCCGCGCAATGCGATGCTCTGGGGCAATATGCTCGCCCTCTCCGCCGCCATATGCTGGGGCTTGAACGAGCCCGCCAACAAACTGCTGATACCCAACTGGATGACGGCCGGCGAAGTGGCCTTGGCGCGTATCTTCGGCGCGACAATCCTCATATGGATCACAGCCCTCTTCTGCAAGCGTCAGAAGATAGAGAAGTCTGACTGGAAATACATCATCGGCTCGGCCGTCATGATGCTTGGCTTCGTCTATGTCTTCTCGCTGGCCTTCAACACGGCCTCACCCATCGACATAGCCATCATCCTCACCTTCCAGCCGATGCTGGTGGTGCTGATCAACACCATTTTCCGCCATAAGCGGGCAAGCGGGCTTGAATGGGTCGGGATGGGGATTGCCTTCGGCGGGGCATTGCTCGTAATCTTAGCCGGGGGCAACCTCGACGGCGGACGTCTTGTCGGCGACCTCTTCGCAGTGGTATGCGCCGTCTCCTACGCCGCCTATCTGGTGCTCATCGAGGGTCCGTCGAAACGATATGACACGGTCAACCTGATGAAATGGGTGTATCTCTTCACAACCGTGCTTGCGCTTCCGCTCATCTTCACCCTGCCACACACAATCGAAATCCTCACACATCCCAAGCTGACCCCCTGGCTGCTGATCAGCTTCATCATCCTTTTCCCCACGTTCTATTGCTATCTGGTGACACCCCCTTCGATCCGTATGGTGGGAAGCGACATCTTCTCCTTCTATCAGTATCTTGTGCCGGTGATCACCACCCTTGTCTCCGTCTTCCTCAAGATTGACTCCTTCCATTGGTATCAGCCTGTCTCGTTCGTCATCATTGTGGCCGGCGTGCTGCTCTCCAACTATGCCAAGAGCCGGAAGGAGAAAGAGATGCAGGCCACTGCGCAGACTCCGGCAAAGAAATCCTGACTTGCGCCGGAGCTGACAATTTAGTATATTTGCGGGATGAAGATCCTCTTTTTGGGAGATTACTCCAACCTCCACACCCTGCTTGCGGCCGAGATGCGGCGGCGGGGTCATGACGTCACTCTGGTCAGCGACCGCTGCAACCATATGGGCCTCGACTGCGACATCTTCCTTGACAGGGCTCCGGGATGGCGCGGGAGCGCGAGGTATGTCGGCAGGATACTCTCACTGCTGCCCCGGTTGAGGGGGTATGATGTGGTGCAGCTCGTCAATCCGCATTTCATGAAGCTGAGGCCGGAGAGGCTGCGTATGGTGGCCAGCTATCTTCGGCGCCACAACGGGAGCCTTTTCCTCTCATTGGCCGGCAATGACTCCGTCTTTGTGGAGAGATGTCTTGATGGCAGCACATTCCGCTTCTCGGAGTTCCGCGTGGGAATGGAGCCGACGGAGTTCTCTCGTCGGCGTCGAGGGATGGAGGAAGGCTACCTGCTGCCGGAAGTGAGGGATTACACCGCTTGGCTCTACGACCGGCTTGACGGCGCGATGGCCGTGCTGCCGGAATATCATATGGCGGCCGCGCCCCTTCTCGGAGAGCGCGTGTGCTTCACCAATCTTCCCGCCGACCTGACCGACCTCCCTTTCTCCCACCTCCCACAAGGGAAGATAAGGATACTGACCGGGATGCGCAGCGGCTACGAGTTGCCCAAAGGCACCGACACGCTGCTGAAGCTCTCGCAACGTGTGGAGGCACGTATGCCGGATATTGTGGAGAGTGTCAATGTGCGCGATCTCCCCTGGACAGAATATAAGCGCGTGCTGGCCTCATGCCATATCAACCTCGACCAGCTATACAGCTACAGCCCCGCGATGAATGCCCTCTCCTCCATGGCCTTGGGAAGGGTTGCCGCTACGGGAGCCCAACCGGAATACTATTCCATGATAGGGGAGGAGACCCTTCGCCCCCTCATCACCCTTTCCCCCTTGGAAGATGATATGGAAGATAAGCTCTGCGCATTGGTGGCCGACCACCCCCGGTTGGAGCAGATGGGGAGAGAGGGGAGACGCCTTGTGGAGAAACATAACAGTGTGCAGCTCGTGGCCGACCGCTACGAGAGTCACTGGAAAAAACGTCTGGAAAAGAGATGAGCAATACTCCGGCATTGGAAGTGATGATCGCCGCCTACGGGGCTGACGGGATGCGGCGGGTGGCTGAGGGAAGCCATCCCCGGGTGGAGGGTGTGGAATATACAGTCTGCTGGCAGAAACCGCAGGGAGAGATTCCTGAGGAGATAGCCGGCCGAGAGGATTTCCGTGTGATTGAGTCGGGGGAGACCGGATTGAGCCGCAACCGCAATTTAGGTCTTGACAAAGCCCGCTGCCAATTGCTGCTCATCGCCGATGATGACACGGATTATACGCCCGAATCGCTGCGCGGGGTGATTGAGGCCTTCGCGCGCCATCCCGAATGCGGATTCCTCACTTTCCGGTTTGAGACAGAGAAAGGGACGAAGTCCTATCCGAACAATGAATTCGACTGGACATCGCCCCCGAAAGGGATGTATCTTTCATCTGTGGAACTTGCCCTTCGGCGCGAGGCCGCCGGCGTGCGATTCGACGAACGCTTCGGAGCCGGATCGGTCTTTGCGGCGGGAGAGGAACAGCTCTTCCTCCACTCACTGATGCGCAAAGGGATAAAGGGACGCTACGTGCCCCTTACCGTGTGCCGTCATCCGGGGGAGACAACCGCAGAGCGGGTGGATCCCCGGCTGCTGACAGAGGCGAAAGGGGCGGCCTTCCGTCTGCTCTATCCCTTCAGCTGGCCGCTGAGGATGCTGACGCACGCCATGCGCTCTGCCGACAAAGCGGCATATTGCAAGGCGTGGCTGCGCGGAGCATCAGCCCTGCACTCCTCCGGCAATGTTTGAATAGGGAGCATCGCTGTTGAGCTCCTGAGTTGCCATCATGTCGCGCACCTCCTTGGCAAGCTCCTGCTTGATGGCGCTGACGGCCTCCTGGTCAAGAAGTGGATAGCTCTCGTATTTATCACGGTGATCCCACTCCACTTCAGTCACTTTCGCACTGGTGTAGAAGGCGAGGTTCTCACCCGGGAACAGCTCGTCGAGATAAGCCCTTATCTCATTCTCAATGGGGAAAAGGGGATTCATATCGGCATGATGCAGCCCATCGGAAAAATCTTTCTCCGTGAAAGGCAGACGATATTTGCGCGAATCGCCAAAGCTGACGATATATAATTTCTTCTTGTTTTCCATAGCTATTGCGTATTGATTAAGTCTTATATTAGAACACCATAGCCCTCCGCATTGTTTAATATAAACGGAGCCGCGATGAATCGCGGCCGCAGGACCACGCAACCATATTGCACTTGACACTCATATGCCTCGGCTCGTAGAAAGAAAATATCTTCTCCCCTTCATACTCATCACGTCGCTCTTCTTCATGTGGGGCTTCGCGAGGAGCATCCTGGATGTGCTCAACAAGCATTTCCAGGAGACGCTCTCCATCTCCATCTCGATGTCGGCCCTAATCCAGGCCACTACCTACCTGGGCTATTTCCTTATGGCTATCCCTGCGGGCATGATCATCACCCGCTATGGCTACCGGCGGGGAGTGACGGCCGGGCTTGTGCTTTTTGCCGCCGGTTGCCTCCTCTTCATCCCGGGTGAGGGACTGGGGTCATTCGCCATTTTCTTAGGGGCGCTTTTCGTGATAGGGTGCGGACTCGTGATCCTCGAGACGGCCGCCAACCCGTATGCCTCCGAATTGGGGGAACCGCAGACGGCCGCCAGCCGCCTCAACCTCGCCCAGGCCTTCAACGGATTGGGATGCATACTCGGCCCTGTCATCGTAGGAGGGTTTCTCTTCTCCACGCCCGACGCGGGAGTAGGTTTGCCTTATGGCGTCATGGGAGTATGCGTGCTGATCGTGGCTTTCCTTTTCTCGCGGGTCGGTCTGCCGGAGATAACGGCCGACACTTCCGCAGATAAGGGAGATGAAGAATCCATGTCCCTTTCCCGGCGTCTAAGCCGGCTCCTTTCCGACAAGGATTTCCGTATGGGTCTTGGCGCGCTGTTCTGCTATGAGGCTGCGGAGATCTCCATCAACAGTCTGTTCATCAATTACGCGACATCGGAAGCCGGCATAGGGAAAGAGACGGCCACGCTCCTCCTCTCCTTCGGGGCGTTGGGGCTCTTCATGCTGGCGCGTGTCGCCGGAAGCTGGGTGATGAGCCGTGTGAGCGCCGGGAAGATACTTCTCGTCTGCGCGGCAGGGGCAATGCTCTGCGCATTGGCAGTGGCAGCCAATGTGGGAGTGATTTCGCGAGGGGCACTCTTCGGATGCTATGCCTTTGAGGCTATTATGTTTCCCACGGTGTTCGCCCTGACCATCAGCCGCGCACGCGGCCCCGTGAAGCTGGCTTCCTCGCTGCTTATGATGACACCGCTCGGAGGAGCCGTAGGCACCCTGCTGATGGGCCTGCTGGCCGATTCCGCCTCCCTCTCAGCCTCTTTCCTCATTCCGGCCGCCGGTTATCTCGCCGTGCTGCTCTATGCCATGCGCAGCGGCCGGCAACCCTCAAATTCCAAAACCATCTGACACTACGAAGAAAAATGACCACCGACAATACCACACCTTCCAGCTCCGACATCTGCTGCATCGGACACATAACACTCGACAGAGTCGTCACCCCTGATTTCGAGGCTTACATGCCCGGAGGAACAGCCTATTACTTCGCTAAAGCGCTCGAACGTCTTGACCATAAGGGTTTCCGGCTCGTCACATCCGTGGGTGAGAAGGAGATGGACGTAGTGGAGCAATTGCGCGCTGAGGGTATAGACGT
Organism: uncultured Sangeribacter sp.; assembly: GCA_964588625.1. GTDB lineage: Bacteria > Bacteroidota > Bacteroidia > Bacteroidales > Muribaculaceae > Lepagella. Next base: position 5,509 of record CAZPQD010000042.1, read on the forward strand.
GACGGTCCTCAAGAGCCGCGAGTCGGTGTTCTTTGAAAACCATTACGGCCACGACCGCAACGAGCGCACCCAGCGCGTCCTGGCGAAAGCCGATCCCTTCTCCGTGGATAAGCTCAGCGGCATTTATTCACGCATCTATCATCTGGGCACGCTGCTGGCGGATGACTTCGATCCGGAAGTGGTGCGCGAGCTGTCGGAAAGGGGAGAGGTGGCTCTCGATGTGCAGGGGTATCTGCGAAAAGTGGAGGGGGAGAATGTGGTGCATGTGGATTTCGAGGGGAAAGAAAAGGTGCTCCCCTATGTGAGTATCCTGAAGGCCAACGAGACGGAGATGGAGGTGCTTGCCGGCACGTCAGATCCGCGGGAGGCGGCACGTCGTCTGGCGGAGTGGGGATGCCGGGAGATACTGCTTACGTTGGGCGACAAAGGTTCAGTGATCTACGCCGACGGAAAATTCTATGACATACCGGCTTACGAGCCGGAGGCAACAGTGGATGCCACGGGATGTGGCGACACCTACATGGCCGGCTACCTCTACATGCGGAGCCGTGGTGCCGGCTATGACGAGGCGGGCCGTTTCGCGGCCGCCATGTGCACGCTCAAACTGGAGCGCAAAGGCCCCTTCAACGGCACCAAAGAGGAGATCGAAGCCCTGATACGATAGTTTCTACCAGGGCAACCTAATCATCTCAATACGATGGAAGATAAAAACAATAAATCGAAATATTACCTATTCATTGATGAATGCGGAGACCACAACCTCACTAAGTACGATCCTGGTTTTCCCGTATTTACTTTGTGTGGAATACTGGTTGCCCAGCACAACCTTAAGGCTTTAATTAAAGAGTTTGAGTATTTAAAGAAAGAAATATTTGGAACTGAGGAAGTTATTATTCATTCTGTAGACATTCGTAAATGGCGTGGTCCCTTTTCAGTACTTGCAGATAAAGTCTTAAGGGAGAGATTCTTTTCGGGCATTGAAAGGATTCTCAGTCAGCATGATGCCTACGTAATATTAAGTTGCACCATTTTGAAAAAACAACTCAATAAATTTTGTGTAAGAGGAGAGGAGGAGGATGTGTATGGACTCTCCCTATCATACATTATTGAAAGAAGTATTTTCTGTGTAGACAACATAAAAAGCGATGGGAAACCCATCATCTCCATTGTAGTGGAAAGAAGAGGAAAGAAAGAAGACAATAAGCTTCTAAACTATTATAATGGTTTGCGCAATCGTGGAACAAAATGGGTAAATGCAGACCGTCTAAGGTCAAGAATAAGTAATTTCGTCTTTAAGAACAAGAAGGATAACATCATAGGGTTACAAATCGCAGACCTCATAGCATATCCCATAACAATCCACCTCATATATCCGGAGAGGCAAAACCCCTCGTATGAGGCGGTAAAACATAATATCTTCCAGGATAACGGGGTATTGCTCGGACAGAAAGTAATACCTCATTAAAATAAAAAAGAGCCGTCTGGTGACTGCTCTTTCCGACCGGGCAAAACCGATCCCTAAAATCGTTGCTTCAGCACTCGAAGTATTTCCTTTAGGGGAAACTACCCTTTTGCAGTGCAAAGTTAGTAAAAATCTTGCTATCTACAAAATGTCAACGCTTTAAAATCAACAAAAGTTTGACAGCTGGAAAGCGTCTGAAAGAGGAGGAGGAGCATCGAACATCGCGTTCGCAAGCGGTACTTAGGGTTATTTTCTTTTAAAAATAAATTTGGATATAGTCAAAACATTTGCTTAACTTTGGGGCATCAAACCACTCCCGGGGGAACTATATCCTTTCAAATGATGAAAAAATCCTTATTTTTGATGTCGGTACTCATCTCCGCATCAGCCCTGTCGGCATCGGCGGCCTATCCTTATCTGGCCTTTACTGCCGCAGACGGCACTGAGTATGTGATGAAGACCGATGGACTCGAAATCTCCTACGATTCGGGGAGCCTCCGCGCAGTCAACGCCGCGAACGCAGTACTAACCCTTGACGCCAGTCAGCTTGCCTCCATGCAGTTTGTAAGCGATCATCCACTGAGCGCTTCTGTCATCGCTGCAGACGCTTCTGAGCTGACATTCTTCACTGCCGACGGTCAGACCGCCGGAACGTTCCGCAATATGGAGGATGCCTGCTCCCGCCTTCCCAAAGGGATCTACGTAGTTAAATCAGCCAACGGTCAAACCTCCAAAATCAACCTTCTCAAATGAAAAAGACTATCCTCACGCTCGCTGCCCTCACCTCGATGGCCGCAGCCTACGCAGAGACTCCTCAATCGTTTGAAGTGACTTCGGAGGGTGTGACCTGGAGCTTTACCACTGCACAAACCGGCCTGATGGAATTTGCCTCGGGAGAGACCCTGACAATCCAAGGCAAATCGTTCGACCTCTCCAAAGTAACCTCAATGAAGGTATCGGCCGCCCAACTTGACGACAACACTGTGGCCATCGCATATTCCGCTGCGGGTGCGTCAGTCAGTGTGGCCGGCAACATAGCCCGTTATCTCGACGTGAGCGTCACGGGTGGCTACGTCAGCATCGTCCAGAGCTCCGACCTCTCGGAGACCGAGGGAGGAGAAATCACTTATATACTTTCCGGCACCTCTGCTGACGGCGGACTCGCTCTGGAAGGAAAATACAAGGCTACGGTGCAGCTCGACGGTCTGAACCTAACTTCCACAACGGGTGCTCCGCTTGACATCCAGATCGGCAAGCGTATCAATCTGCGTCTCTCAGAAGGGAGCCTCAACACACTGACCGACGCTCCCGGAGGCAAACAGAAGGGAACCATCGTCTGCAAAGGGCATCTCGAGATCAAAGGCGCCGGCAAGCTGACAGTGGCGGGCAAGGCTTCGCACGCCATATATGCCAAGGAATATGTGACGATTAAGGATGCTGAGGTGACTGTGACGGAAGCCGTGAAGGATGGACTCAACTGTGCCCAGTATTTCACCATGAAGAGCGGCACCCTCAATATCTCCGGCACAGGCGACGACGGCATACAGTGCTCCTTCAAGGATGACGCCGACCGCGAGGAGGAGGACACAGGCACCATCACCGTCAGCGGAGGCACCATAAATGCCAGCGTAACAGCCACAGCCGTCAAGGCCCTTAAGGCCGACGGCAATTTCGTCATGACGGGAGGCTCCATCACTGCATCCACGTCGGGTGGCGGTCTCTGGGATGAATCCAAGGCCAAGACGAAAGCTTCCGCCTGCATCGGCACGGACGGCTACATAGAGATTTCCGGAGGCACACTCAACCTTACCGCCACCGGTTGCGCCGGCAAGGGAATGAGCTGCGACGACTATCTCAAGATCAGCGACGGCGACATCACGGTGCTCACCACCGGAGGAGTCTTCGCCTACGTCAACGGGCAGGAATATACGGACTACACCGGCAATACCGACCGTCTTGACAGCGATGCCAAATCCTCTCCGAAGGGCATCAAGTCTGACAGCGACGTGTTCATCAGCGGCGGACGCATCAATGTGACCACGAAAGGATATGGAGGCGAAGGAATCGAGAGCAAGGGTGTCCTCAGCATAGATGGGGGCAACATCATCGTCCGTTCGTACGACGACGCCATCAACTCCGCCAGCCACATGTATATCAAGGGAGGGGAGATAGAAGTCATCTCCACCAACAACGACGGGCTTGACTCCAACGGCAACATGTATATCAGCGGGGGAACAGTCCGCGCCTTCGGTGCCAGATCGCCAGAATGCGGCATCGACGTGAACTCTGAGGAAGGCTACTCGCTCTATTTTACTGGCGGTGTAATCCTCGGGGTAGGCGGAAGCAACTCCACGCCGTCTAAGTCGGATTCCACTCAGGCATACGTAGTGGCCAGCACCAGTGTGCAGGCCGGACAGACCGTGACCATCAGTGACGGCAGCGGCACGCTCCACACGTTTGACATTCCGGACGACTACACAGCTTCGGCCGGAGGCACCGGCCCCGGAGGCTTCTGGGCACCCGGCGGCCAGGGCGGCTTCGGAAGCGGTTCGCAGGTGCTCATCAGCCTTCCCGAACTGAAATCCGGTTCCAGCTACACCATCACCTCCGGCACCTCCACCACCACCGCCACCGCGCGCCTCACCGGCGGCAGCAGCGGGCCTGGCGGGCGTCCGTAACGTCACACAACATCGCTGCGCGATGTTTCTTAGAGCATTCCTGCCAAATATAACCAAATTAAACACAAAAAAACGGGAGCTTCCTGTCGCAGGAGGCTCCCGTTGTTGGATAATGTAAGGTATGATTTAGGACTATGTCCCTGATGTGTCTTGATTACGAGTCTGTTTAGGTGTAAAATTTAATTCTTGCTTGGGTTGAGGGGGAAAGCCTCAGCGATTAAGGAGAGGCTTCGGAATTTGAATCACCTTCGGAATTTGAATCACCTTCGACAAACCGGCTGCGCGACCGGTGAAAAATTCTATTGCCTCGCATTGGAATTCCTTTTGCCTTGGAATTGGATTTCTTTTGCCTTGGCTTTGGAATTTCTATTGTTTGGGAAGGAGGGATTCAATTTTTAGTCGGTGAGTTCGGGGGGGAGGGACGGCATGGCGCCGTTGCGGGTGCAGACGAATGCGGAGGTCTGCACGGCGCGGGCATGGGCTTCCTGCACGCTCTTCCCTTTCAGGATGCTGGCGATGAAGGCGGCGGTGAAGGAGTCGCCGGCGCCAACTGTGTCGGCCACTTCCACCACGGGTGTGGGCTGGAAGGAGACGTTGCCGGGGGTGAAGACGTAGCTGCCGTTGATGCCGCAGGTGAGGATGAGCATCTTGAGGTTGTATTTGCCGAGCAGGATCCAGCATTTGTCCTGAAGGTCGATGCCGGGGTAGCCGAACATGCGGCTTACCGTCACGAGTTCCTCATCATTGATCTTCAGGATGTTGCAACGCTCCATGGAGCTTGTGAGGATATCCTTGGTGTAGAAGCCCTGACGGAGGTTGACGTCGAATACTATGAGGGTCTCGGGAGTCTTGGGCATGATGTCGAGGAACTTGTTGATGGTCTCGCGCGACACGACGTTGCGCTGTGCGAGCGAGCCGAAGCAGATGGCTTTCGTGCGCGATGCGAGGTCCTTGAGTTCGTCGGTGAAGGGGATGTTGTCCCAGGCTACGTTCTCCTTGATGTCATACTGGGGCACGCCGTCGGCGTCGAGTTCCACCTGGACTGTGCCTGTGGCGTAGGGCACTTCGGGAATGATATGGTTGAGGCCTTTGGAAGTGAAGTTCTCCAAGATCTCATGTCCGAGGGCATCGGGGCCAACGGCGCTGACCACGCAGCTGGGGAGGCCATTCTGGGAGACATGATAAGCGAAGTTGGCGGGCGCGCCACCTATCTTTTTACCTTCGGGAAGGACGTCCCAGAGGGCTTCGCCCATCCCGACCACGATATCTTTCTGGTTTTTCATCATTATTTGGGATTTTTGATTTTAAGAGTATAGAATGCGAGATAGAATACGCCGATCGTCATCACGGCGACAGCTCCTGCCACACCAACGGCATCCTGAGCGAAGCCCATGCAGAGGGGGAAGACAGTGCCGCCGAAAAGACCCATGATCATGAGGCCCGAGACTTCGTTCTTCTCAGCCGGCTGACGGTTGAGGGCCTGTGCGAAGATGACGCTGAAGATGTTGGAGTTGCCGAAGCCGATGCAGGCGATGGCAGCGAGCACGAGGGCCTGAGAGGGAGCCCAGAAGAGGCCGATCATGCCGAGCATCATGCAGAACACGCTGAAGGCGAAGAATGATTTGGCCGACATCTTGGCGAGGATGTAGGAGCCGAGAAGGCAACCGCCCGTGCGGAAATAGAAATAGATCTGGGTGCCGAGCACGGCCTCCTCGACGCTAAGGCCGAATTTCTCGCTGAGTATCTGGGGGGCGAAGGTGTTGGTGCCGACGTCGATGCCCACATGGCACATGATTCCGAGGAAGCAGAGGAGCACGAAAGGAATCTTGAGCAGCACGATGCACTCCTTGAAGCCCGTCACCTTGTCAGGCTGCTCCTCCTCGATGGGAGTTGCGCCGAGGGCGGCTACCGAGAGGAGGCAGAAGGCAGCGAAGATGGGGAAGAGCACGCGCCATCCGAGACCGAGTGTGGGGAGCAGGGCTGCGGCGCCCCAGGCCATGAGATAGGGGGCGAGCAGCGAGGCGAGAGCCTTCACGAACTGGCCGAAGGTGAGCGTGGAGGCCAGGCGTTTGGGATTGATGAGGCCCGACACGAGGGGATTGAGCGAAGTCTGCATCACGGCGTTGCCGATTCCGAGCAGCGAGAAGGCGATGAGCATCGTGTAATAGCCCGCGTGGAAGATCGGGATGATGAGCGATACGAGAGTAAGCAGGAGGGAGAAGAGGACAGTCTTCTTACGTCCGATCTTATTCATGAGCATGCCCGTGGGCACGGAGAAGATCAGGAACCAGAAGAACACGAGCGAGGGGATGAATCCCGCCTGGGCAGCGTTGAGGTGGAGATCCTGCTTGAGGAAGTTGGTGGCGGAGCCGACAAGATCCACGAAGCCCATGGAGAAGAAGCAGAGCATGACGGGCACGAGCTGCATCATGGAGCTTTTCTTGTCAGTGACCAGCGACTGTTGTTTTACGTCCATTGTGAGAAAAAAGTATTATCGGGATGAGTTATTTTTGTCGGGTTGAGTTATTATCTGATAGTCAGTATGAGACGATCATTTTCCGGCGAGGTTGAGCTCATACACCTTGAGTCCGGAGATCTTGGCGTTGCCACCCTCGGAAGCCACGGAGATGGTGCTGTAGGGTTGGTCGGGGAAGACGAGGTTGGTCATGGCGAAACGTCCGTTCTTCTCGAAGATCTCAAGGCTTGAGCAGTCGAGGAAAATTCGGAGCGAGACCTGACCGCCGGCAGTGAATGTGGGGGCAACGGTGACGGCGGGGAAATCCTGTGAGAAATCGTTGAGTCCGCTCGCGGTGCGGTCGCAGCTGAAAGTGGCGGCTGCGGGGTCGAAGGTCATGATGGTCTTCTCGCCGGCTTCATTGGAGAGAGTGAGCGTCACCTTGCGGGAGTTGGGGGCCGTGATGTCGAGCGTGATCTCGCAGGCCTCGCGGCAGGGGGCAGGGATTGAGAGGGTCTTACCCTTGGCTCCTACGCTGAAGGAGGAGCTGAGCAGGGCCTTACCGCGGATAGCGTCGATCTCGGGGGAGGGGACTGTGGCTGCGTAGATCTGACCGTCATCGCCCTTGAAGAGGCTTACATCGCGGGGAAGAGTGTTGGCACTGCGGAACTGGGAAGTGGGCACCTCAGTGGCATACTGCCAGTTGCTCATCCATCCGATGATGGTGCGTCGGCCGTCGGGAGCGTCGCTGAAGCTGACGGAGGCGTAGTTATCCTTACCGAAGTCGAGCCATTTGGTGGGCACATTGCCCTGGGCATCGAGATCGGGAGTGAAGGTCTTGCCGTCGAAATCGCCGATAAAATACTGAGTGGCGCTGCCGCCGAAGGGTCCGCCCGGGTTGAGGTTGCAGAGCAGGAGCCATTTCTTGGTGTCGGAGCCCTGCACGGGGAGTTCGAACAGGTCGGGGCATTCCCAGACGCCACCCTGCGCGCCGAGTCCCTTTCCGAATGAGCTCTGGAGGGTCCACTGCTTCATGTCGGGGGAAGTGAAGATGAGCATCTCATGAACGAGGGGATGGGCGAGGATCATCACCCATTCGCCGGCCTTGTCGTTCCAGAACATATTGGGGTCGCGGGCCTCAGTGTCGAGAGTGAGGGTAGGATTGCCCGGATAAGTATTGTAAGAATAACCGCCATCCTCGCTATATGCGAGGCTCTGGATCTGGCTTGTGGCAGCCGAGGTGTACATGGCCACAACGGCATCCTTACCGAAACCCGCGCTGCCCGTCTTGTCGATGGCGGCGCTTCCGCTGAAGATCATTCCAAGGCCGTCGGGCTCAAGCACCGGGAGGGGCTGATGATCCCAGTTGACGAGGTCGCGGCTCGTGGATTGTCCCCAGGAGATGTTCTGCCATTTGGAGCCATAGGGGTTCCACTGATAAGCGAGATGCCAGACACCATCCTTATAGAACATGCCGTTGGGGTCGTTCATCCAGCCATAGAGGGGAGTATGATGATAGAGCGGACGGAACTTCTCACGGTTGGAGACATCGAAAGTGTCGCTGACGGCGAAGTCAGACCAGCAGGCATCTTCCGAAGCCTCACGGATGCTGGAGCGACCCTGCGGTGTGACGATGTCGAGCACCACATTCCTGCCGGCGTATTCGCTGATATCGAGAGGGACGTTGAAATCCACCTTGGCCTTGGCCAGGCGCACGTTGAGGCTCTTCTCAAGCTTGCCGTCAACGAGCACATTGACCCTGGCCTCCTCATTACTCTCCTGCACCGGCAGGAGGATATATTTTCCAGGCGACGTCACCCTTACGAGAGTGTTGTTGACACCCAGGTGCTCCACCTGCACTCCGTCGCCGGCAAGGGCTGAGGCGGGAAGCGAAGCCGCCATACAAGCCCCGAGCACGATGCCGGGGACTCCGCTGATAGTTTTCTTCATATCTTGTCTTTTCGTTATTTTCGTTGCCGAGTTTGAAATCACACCACAAAACTACTGAAAATTCCGCCTTACGCGTATCAATTATAATGTGCAGAGTATTAAAAATGTTGCACGTCTTTATTTTTTATAGCAATTGCAAGCTTTTTTATAAAGAATTGTTAACTTTGCGGAGCCTCTCCATAGCGGGGAGTTCTTTCTTCAGATGACAATTGACAAACGCCCATACAGGTTTCGTAGGATTCTCGGAGCGTGTATGCTAATAATGCTTTCATTGGCCTCATGCCGCCATGAACGCACTTATAGAATCGGAGTATCTCAGTGCAGCCAGGATGACTGGCGAATGAAAATGAACGATGAAATAGAGCGCGAGATGATGTTTCATGAGGACGCTCGCGTGGAGATCCGGTCTGCCGATGACAGCAGTGAGAAGCAGATAGCCGATATCCGCTATTTCCTTGACAATGATTTCGACATCCTCATCGTCTCCCCCAACGAAGCGGCGAGCCTCACTCCCATGATCCGGGAGGTGTATGAGAAGGGAGTGCCTATCATCATCTTCGACCGCAACATCAAGGGAGACTCCTACACAGCCCGCATCGGCGTTGACGATGTAGGGCTTGGCAGCTGTGCGGGCAATTACGCGGCCAACGAGCTTGGGCCGGGTGGGAAGGCCATCGAGATCAAGGGATTGAAAGGGTCGACCCCGGCTGAAGGACGCCACGAAGGTTTCGAGGCGGCATTCACGGCCGGCGGGGGTGAGATTGTAGCTTCCGCTCATGGCGACTGGCGGCAGGAGGTGGCCCGTGAAGTGGTGGATTCACTTCTTCGGCTGCACCCTGAGACGCAGTTCATCTATGCCCACAACGACCGTATGGCCATCGGGGCTTCGGAAGTGGCCCGGCGCTTAGGACGGCATGACATCAAGATAGCGGGCACTGACGCGGCCCCCGAGATAGGCATCCAGGCCGTAGCCGACAGCCTCATTGACGTAACCTTCCTGTATCCCACCGAGGGCTACCGACTGATCCGAACCGCCCTCGACATCCTTAAGGGAAACCCTTATCAGAAGGAAACTATACTGCCGGCGTCTTCGGCCGTTGACCGCTCGAACGCCGACATACTTTTGCTTCAGAACGAGGATCTGGTGGAGGAGACCGGCAAGATGCGTGCCCTGAAAAAGCAGATAGATGATTACTGGGCACAACATTCCTCGCAAACCTACCTCTTCTACGCCAGCATCGCCATAATCATCCTGCTCATAGGGGTGGTCTTCCTTGTGTTGCGCGTCTACTGGCAGCATAAGCTCCATAAGCAAGCTCTCATTGAGCAGAATAAGGAACTCGAGCTCCAGAGAGACCGCCAGCAGGAACTCAACGAACGTCTCGAGGAAGCCACACAGTCGAAACTGACGTTCTTCACCAACGTCTCCCACGATCTGCGGACACCGCTGACGCTGATTGCCGAACCAGTGGCCGGAGTGGCCTCCGCCCCCAACCTCACTCCCTCGCAGCGCACTATGATGCAGATAGCCGACAAGAACGTGCATATCCTGCGGCGCCTCATCAATCAGATTCTTGATTTCAGGAAATATGAGAATGGGAAACTCTCCCTCAATCTATATGAGACCGACCTTGACCGTGCGATTGCCGACTGGATGGACTCTTTCACTAATGTGGCCCTCAAGCATGATCTGAAACTTACGCTCGTAAAACCGGCCGACGGCACTCCGATAAGTCTGGCGATGGATGTGGAGAAAGTGGAGCGGGTATTCTTCAACCTTCTCTCCAACGCCATCAAATTCACGCCTCCGAAAGGTTCCATCACCGTCAGCTACAGGCAGGAGGGTGAGAGCGTCGTCATCAGCGTGGCCGACACGGGAGAGGGCATAAGCGAACGCGACTTAGGGAATATCTTCGACCGCTTCTATCAGGCGGAGCGTGTGCATCCGCAGGGTTCGGGAATCGGACTGTCAGTCTCGAAGGCATTGGTGGAGCTGCATGGGGGCACCCTCGATGTCAGCAGCCGTGTGGCGAAGGGGTCTGTCTTCACCATCACCCTCCCCATCTGCCATGTTGAGGCCGTCAATCCTGATTCGGCCGCAAGAATCACACGCGAGGATGTGGAGTCGGAACTTTCCGACATCGAGACGGCCACAGATTACAGCGACGACAGGCAGCTGGTGCTCGTCATCGACGACAATGACGATATGCGGCGCATGTTGGCCGAACTTTTGGGTCCGGACTATAATGTGGCCGGAGCGGCCGATGGCGCGGAGGGACTTCGCAAAGCCTTGCGATATGTGCCCGACCTCATCATCTGCGATGTGATGATGCCCGTCATGGATGGCCTGGAGTGTTGCCGGCGGCTGAAGGAGGAAGTGGCCACCTCGCACATCCCCGTGCTTATGCTGACTGCCTGCTCCATGGATGAGCAGCGTGTGCAGGCTTATGACTGCGGGGCAGACGGATATATCGCAAAACCCTTCTCGGGAGCTGTGCTGAAAGCGCGCATCTCCTCGCTGCTCGCCAACCGCATGCGCATCAAGAATCTCTGGCAGGGCGCAGGAGTCGAGATCGCACCGCCGCAAAAGGAGTCCGGCCAAAAGGAGGGGGAACCCGAAAGGATACCTACACCGGGCAAGATCGACAATGATTTCTATGACCGATTCTTCGCCATTTTCCGCACGGAGATGGGCAACGCCGATATGAGCGTGGATTTCTTAGCCTCTAAGATGGGACTTGAGCGCACGCAGTTCTACCGCAAGATAAAGGCGATCACCAATTATTCTCCCGTGGAACTCATCCGCCGTCTGCGACTCAAGGAGGCACGGCGGCGCCTGAAGACCACGGAGCTCAGCATCAGCGAGATCGCCTATGGCGTAGGCTTCTCCACTCCGGCCTATTTCACCAAATGTTACCGTGAGGCTTATGGAGAGACACCCTCCGAGACGCGCACCAACCTAACCGGAGGCAACGAAAATGCGAATGGCTGAAACGCATCAAGGAGGCGATCCAAACCGACAGAAAAAGAGAAGTCCGGTCCTGATAGCCACATGTGTGGCATTTGGGACTGTTCTTCTTCTTCTGTATCTATATTTTGATCCGGCTGACCCGGACTATGGACGCTGGTTTCCGAAGTGTATGCTGCATACGCTGACGGGGCTCTCATGCCCCTCCTGCGGATCGCAGCGTGCATTCCACGCCCTACTCTCCGGCGATCTTGCCGGTGCATTGCGCCAGAATTGGTTTCTCTTTTTCTCCCTGCTTTATCTTGCCGCCCTGACAGCCGCCCCTTTCCTCCGCGGGCGTCACCCGCGCCTCCACCACTTCCTTTACGGCCGCGCCGCCCTCATCTACGTCGGCATCTACCTTCTTTGGTTTGCCGTGCGCAACCTCCTCGGAGTCTGAAGCGCTCACCGAATTGGAGCCGATGTTTCCCGAAAGTCAGGCAATCTTTCCAGTCTCTATTTCGCTTTTGAGGAAGGAGAAGACATAGACCGGCCCTTGATAGTAAAGGAGACACTCAGGGTCACATAACTTGGTGAACGTATCTGAGTTGTAAACAACATCCAGAGCCTTCAACATATCCCATCCGTATTCTTCCATAACCATGAGTGTCAGGTCAGTCGCTAAAAACTCGACCTCAAGACTTATATCCTTTTCTTTCATATCCTTGACAAATACGTTATTGCTTTTTCATTTGCGAAAAAGTATTGAATGGACGGCGACCCATTGAACTTGATCTTCTCTATCAATTGATGAAGATTCCAATACCCTTGCATATAGAATTGGATTTGGCGGCCAACATTATCATCTGCAATTGGGCCAATGACTATATCATAAGGATGATTAGAAGACTCGGAAGCATTTCTCCTATTTTTGACAACGAACTCTGCCCATTCTTGGGAGTATCCATCAAAAACCTTTATGCTTAAACCATCTTCGATGGCCTTTTCCATCTCAAACTCGAAAGAAGTGACAATAGGTTCCCCGTGCTGAAATATCTTGACTCTTGATTCCGCCCATAATCGTGCTTGCTCGAAATCAGGATTTAGATAAAAACCTTTTCCAAAATCTTTGCCGATTCTACTCTTTGACAAGTCTATATTGTCAATGCGAACGTATGAACCGTGATGTAGTCTGATCATGAGATGTGGCCTCCTCTCTGATAGCAGTAGGTTTGGAGATCATCGACTATGCTTTCGATCGACTGAGTATGCTCAACTTCATAGTAGCGATCAAGAAAGTCGATTGCGGTAAATCGACGCAGATAGGCATATGCCTGCTTATAGGTCAGTTTGAATCGTCTGGCAAACTCTCCTACACATGCCACAATATATTCAACTCTGTTTTTCTGTTCGTGGGTATCCATTATCACTGGGAGGTTTAAGGGTTATTGCCTTGCTCAGGCAATAACCTATTTCAAAACGCTCGTTTTAAACGGCAAATATAACTCTTTTTATTTTCAGATACAAGTATCAAATACTGAAGCCGCTACGTGCAGGATTGCGGTTTAGGATGGCAGGAAGTTGGGAGAGGGCATAGAGAGGACAGATGGCAATATGGCGTACGGCGTCTTCTGCTTCAGGGTCAACGTACTCAAATGTGCCGAAATTTTCCAATGAACTTCTGACACCCACATTCAGTTTTTTCTCACGCATGTAGATCCAAAGGCTTTTCATTCCTCCCCGGAGTCCGGCCTTGACTTCAAGCGGACATATCGTGCTCTGAAATGGGACAAGATAATCAACCTCGGCTTGTGAATTTCGTGCATCCCGTTGCCAATAATACAGTTCATATCTCATGTTGGGAGAATGGTAGCGGAGCATTTCCAGTCCGGCTATCATCTCAGCGATCCCTCCCTTATTCACCAAATCAGCAGGTGATCCTGTGAGGATGAGTTCCGTTTCGGCATTCACATTGCCAACCCACATGTTGAGCATCCGCAACATTATGCCTGTGTCCAACATTAGAATCTTCCTGTATTTTTCATCGGCTTCAGCACCCAAAGGCAGCCCATTGCCAGCAGTGCGTGTGACGGGGCTGCACAACCCCGCCAGAATCAAAAGATCCAGAGCCTTCTTTACCTCGGCAGTGGAATAATCACCTCCCACTTCGGAATATCCGAATTTCTTACCAGTCTGGAGAGCTACACTTCGCAGAACAGAACGTAATAACTGGGGATCGACCTTCTTATGATATTTAGGGAAATCCGCCTCGTAGCTTACCACAAGATCATCCTGAATTTCGTAACAGGCCATATAATCATGTCCCTTCACCCATTCGGCTACAACTTCCGGCATTCCTCCTACCAAGAGGTAGGTTCTGAAACAAGCCAAAAGTTTATTATGTATGGTTTCGGAGAGCGGATCTTCTGCAGAGGCATTGTTTCTGGCCTCAAGTAAGAGGTGCTGTCCGTCAGCTTCCAGAAACTCATCGAACGACATGGGATACATAAATACGGAATGAATCCGGCCTACCCCGAAAGTGGGAAGATTCTCCAAAGCGAACTCGAGCAATGACCCGGCTCCAACAACATGGAGTTCCGGCAAATCTTCCCGGAAGAAGCGCAACGCCATGATGGCTTCAGGACACTCCTGGATTTCGTCCAGAAACAGAAGTGTGTCACCGGGAGTGATCTGATGCCCTGTCAGTGCGCCCAATTCACTGACTATCCGTTCCACCACCAGATTAGATTTGAATACAGCCTTATATTCAGGATTTTTCTCAAAGTTTATTTCTACATAATTATCGAAACTCTTGCCCAAATTTCTGACAGCACTTGACTTCCCTACCTGACGTGCGCCACGCAGCAGGATTGGCTTATGGGTGGACCGCTGTTTCCACTGGAGCAGGTACTTATCAATGAGACGTTTGTAATACATAGGGTAGAGCTAATTTAATTGCTTGATTATTAAAGTGCAAAGATAACAATTTCAAAAAATCCAAACAATTAAATTGCCATTTTTCGAAAAAATCCAAACAATTAAATTGCCATTTTTCGAAAAAATCCAAAGACTTCAACATCCTTAGGACTGTCGGATGAGGAGCATGCTGATATGGGGGCGGCTTTCATAGATGAATTCATCGGAGGTAGGAGTCAGCGTCCGGAAGGGGAGAGGATGGTGATTTCGGCGAGGCGCGAGGAGGACGGAGAGGAGCCGTCGGGAGCGGAATCCGAGAGGGAGACTATGAAATAGCGGCCTGTGGGGACGCGTTGGCCGGATTTGTCGAGGGCGTCCCAGCGTAGTATGCCGTCAATGTTGGCGGAGAGTTCCCTCACTATTGCGCCGGAGGCATCCGCAATGGCATAGGCGTCTGCGGCCGGCAAGCCACGTGCCTCCACCCACCCTACATAGTCGGGAGCAACGCGTGAAGGCTCCACCACTATGCCCGACGAAGACAAATGCTTTCCACCGCCGGAAGGTAGGAACTCCGCCAGACCGCATTCCGTAGAGGCCAGAACACTCCCTGAGAAGAGGTCGCATCCTATGCCATATACGATATCGGATGGGAGGGAGGAGTTGCGTGTAGTCCAATGTCCATCTATCCTGTTATTGTCAGCAGAGACACATACCACGCCATCGCCGTGAGTGGCTATCCATTTGCGTCCATCGGAATCAAAGGCGATGTCATACACCTGCACTCCCTCAAGGAGCACGGCAGTGGTGCCCTTGGCAGGATCAAAGGGGCGAGGACGCACAACACGGCCCGGTTTATAGAAGGCTGAGGAGGGCGAGAAATAGAAGAGACCCGAGTCTGTGCCGGTCCAGACCATGCCGGAATCGGGATCCTCACGCATCACGAAGACCTTGTCCTTCTGCACCCAGGCTCCGTCTGTATCGACGACATCGGTAAGTTTGGCAACGCGGTCGTCATCCTGATTTGCAGGTGTGCCGTTGGTGTCTATGACCAATATGGGGGCTGCATACGTGTTGGCGGTAACGGCAAGCAAACCAGAGTTGCCCGCGTTCTTCAAAGGAAGCAGTACGGCATAGTTTGAGGCCTTCAGACCGTCATACCTCAGCGTCTTCCAGGGGCGCAGGCGCGACGGATCATTTTCCGCTCCCGAGCTTGCCAGACGGTCGGCACGCGTCCAGAGCTTTATCTCGCCTCCGTCGCCTCCCGAACGCTGGTCGTCGAGATTATAATAGAAGCTCCAGAGATTGCCCTGGGCATCGAAACGCGGGGTTGTGAAGCAGCAATGTGATTTCCACGACTTCATGGTCTCCGCCATCTTCACGAAGCCCGGGAAAGCGGCCCACTTGTCGCCCGGATGAGAGAGATGAAGGATATTTGCCGATGGATCGCCAAGATTAAACCGGCAGATACCACCCTGCATGGAGCCTGAATAGATGAAATCCGGATTATCGGGGTCTATCTCCACACCCTTAGGATAGCTCACGGGATAACTCATGAGCTGAGAGGAATAGAGCGAGGCCAGGGATGAGTCGTCGGCCGTACATGCGGGCTTATGCCAGGCCGGGGAGTAATTGCTCCAGCCTCCATCCTTGAGGCCGCAGAGCATGGAGGGATAATTGGCCTGCATGGAGTCATATCTATACGACAGACCATGATTCTGAAGGATAAGCCCGCGAGTGGGATGAAATGCAATCTCGTCGGAGATGAAGGCCACAGGGAATGTCGGGGCAACCATCGGAGAGCGATCGCCCCACTTGGCGGCAGCCTCAAAACCCTGGTCGGAAGTACGGTTATAGAAGCCTTCCCGTTCGTTGTAGAACCAGAAGTTATTGAAATCCCATGAAGCCGACTCGCGATTGGCATCCTCAAGTTTATATTTTATTTCCAGCACCTGCTCACGCAGCAAATCATCGGGGAGGGAAAAATCAGCGTCACGCCGAATCTGATAAGCTATGTTGCGGGCATGCAGGTAATAGCCGTCACGACTGGGGATGCCATTGTCGTCGGCCATGGAATTGAGCGTCATGGAGGAGGAGATGAGACGGAATCCATCCTGCATGAGCACAAGACCATGCCAACCCTGGCTGCGTCTGACCACGAGTGCGAGCACCGGAGATCCCTCCTCCGGATACACGAGGGAGGCGAATGCATCTTCGGAAAGCGCGAGTATGTTCAGGGGATTCACCATTGTCCCGTCAGCCTTCACGAGCACAGGATCGGAGTCAGCATCGAGATGCAACGGAGCAAAATCGTTGATGGAGCTTACGCTGGCCGGCGCCTCAACGATTGAACCGTCGGGCAGAAGAGCCACAAAATCATTGTGCATACGCGCAATCCCATGCAGGGCTCCCCCAAGATCCACGATTTTATCGTCGGCGGCGTTTAGGCCGAGTCTGACATAACCGAAATCGGAGGCAATGAAAGCAGTGGAGCCATCGGGAGAGAAGCTGGCTTCGCGCAGGGCCCGGGGGCCGGGGAAAGAATAATGTGAAAGGATTGAGGATTCGCGCCGGGAGCCGTCGGCAAAAAACTGGTTTATCTTTCCGTCGGTATGGCAGAGAAGGAGGTAGCCTCCGAGGGGATTATAGCGCATGAGCCTCACGGGGCTGAGCCTGGCATCGGTCAGGTCGGAGAGCGGGCGCATGGTCTGCTCCCCCTCTTCCAGCACGAATACACTGGCCGAGGGAGTGCCGACATCGTCGGATGCCGTGTTGCGGTATTCCATCGGGTGCATGAGCACATAGAGGCGTCCCGGCGCGGGAGCGAGGCCGGCGAGCTGATGATCGAAAGTATGGTGACGCACCCAGTTGCCCGGGAGAGATTCGGCAAAAGTCTCAGTGGGCACGACAGCCCCCATCAGGGCCGACATCCCCAAAATCAAGGAGAAGGAAAAATGTCTCATCATATATTGAATAACGCCCCCAGCCCTGATTAATTGCCTCCTCCTCTCTCCCGCCGCATCCACCGCTCCCGAGAAATCACTGATACTAAGAAATAGTTTTCTAAAGATATTCGTTCTTTCTATAAGAAAATCCCTTAAATCCATCACATTATGAGCAAACTGAAATTTGAACATACACGTATA
Source organism: uncultured Sangeribacter sp. (assembly GCA_964588625.1). Classification (GTDB taxonomy): domain Bacteria; phylum Bacteroidota; class Bacteroidia; order Bacteroidales; family Muribaculaceae; genus Lepagella. The sequence goes on from CAZPQD010000042.1 coordinate 23,060, forward strand.
GTGCCCGTGATTCTGCTGTTCCTGATGGTCGTAATGCAGACAATGGCGGTGGCCACGAGAGACGATGAAGAAGTGAAGAAGGAGGAGGTTATTAAAATTCCTCCATATCCTGGAGTCAAGAAGGCGGTGCCTCCAAGAAAAACACGAAGTGCGGAAGTTGAAAAACTCAGAATCTTGGTGAGCACTGACCCTGAGCAATACCAAAACTTTGAAATATATCCCGACAAATTCATTGTCTGGACCACGGATAGTGCAGCCACAGTCAAGGCGATCCACGATGAGGAATATATAAAACGTATTGAGAAGGATGATGACATGTGGGCCATCACTGTCATGACAAACGATCCAGATCAAGGGAGACTTCTTCAGAACAGACTGAGAAACGCAAAGGGGACGGTTCGAACGGAGAATTACGTGTATTATGAAGATGGCACAGAACAATGGCCAAATGCCTACTTTTACCTCCAGCTCCGAGAAAGCTCAGATTCCGTAAAACTAAAATCATTAACTGATTCACTTGAAATTAAGGCAATACGAGACCAAGGTCTGAGTTCGGGAAAATATTGGCGAATAAAAATGACTTCCAAACTCAAAAAATCCAGAGTCGAAGTAAATGATATAATTCTCAAGAATGTAAATCCTGTATATTGCGAACCCGACTGGGGAGGAATACAATTTGTCCCAGCGTGAAAAAATGAGGCCGGAGCCCTGACGCGGGGATGATCCGCACGTCAGGCCTCCGGCCTTTCTGTTGTCTTCAAGACGCTTTTTGGGTCTTTTTTCCTTTTCTATTAGCCGTTCACTTTCTTCATGTGTGCGATGAGGTCGAGCACCTTGTTGGAGTAGCCGATCTCATTGTCGTACCAGGAGATTACCTTGACGAACTTGTCGGTCAAATAAACGCCGGCAGTGGCATCGAAGATGGAAGTGAGGGGGCATCCGAGGAAGTCGGAGCTAACCACAGCATCCTCAGTGTAGCCGAGCACGCCCTTGAGTTCGCCTTCGGAAGCTTCCTTCATGGCGGCGCAGATCTCCTCCTTAGTGGCGGGGTTTGCGAGGTTGACGGTAAGGTCAACTACGGAAACGTCGAGTGTGGGGACACGCATCGAGATACCGGTCAGCTTGCCGTTGAGCTCGGGGATAACCT
>CAZPQD010000043.1:0-4975 GCA_964588625.1 uncultured Sangeribacter sp.
AGGAATTAGGAATGAGGAATTAGGAATGAGGAATTAGGAATGAGGAATGAGGAATGAGAAATGAGGAATTAGGAATGAGGAATGAGGAATGAGGAATTAGGAATTGACCGCCCCATTGTGGTCCGATTAAAAAAAGGACTCGTGCCTGCTTGGTTCCGTGTAGCAGCTTTAGCTGCGCCCTCCTAATTCCTAATTCCTAATTCCTAATTTAAAATAGAAACCCATGGATCGGAAACAGACACTCAGTATTGGCGATGTGCTGCGCGCCGCGCTTGAAAATACGGAATCGGAACGCATCCTCTGCGAACGGCAGGCTATAGAAGCCTGGGCTGCTGTGGCCGGTCCGGGGTTGGCTTCGCTTGCGTCGCGCCCTACCGTCAGCCGAGGGGTGATGACTATACGCGTGGCAAGTGCTCCGCTCCGTCAGGAACTGACGATGCAGCGCAGTGCCCTGATGCGCTCCATAAACTCCCGGCTGCGTCGCCCCGTGATCACCGACCTACGGTTTGCCGCTCCGGGCGAAACCCTTCCCGGTGTCTGACAACACCATATTTAGACACCATATAGATAAGAAAGACCATAGAGATAAGACAGATAAGAATAGATAAAACTCAATTTAAAAACTTTCAGAACATGAACCCTCATAATCTTCCCTCCCCCGACAGCTTCCGACATCGCCATCCCATACAACTGCGGTTCAATGACGTCGACATCCTCGGCCATGTCAACAATACCGTATATTTCTCTTTCTATGACACGGGCAAGGCCCATTATTTCAATGCCGTACGCCGTGGGAAGATGGAATGGAAAAAGGTTGAGACGGTAATTGCCAACGTAAACTGTGCGTATATCAGTTCAATAGTATTCGGCGAAGAGATCGATGTACTGACGCGCTGTGAGGAGATAGGAGAAAAGAGTTTTAAGTTGCTGCAGATGCTCGTAAACCGTACCACGGGCGAAGTGAAGTCTCTCTGTGAGACGGTGATGGTAAGCATCGACACCAAGACTCATGTCTCCCTCCCCCTGCCTGAAGACTGGCGCCGCGACCTTACTGAATATGAGGGCCACAACCTTTCAAAAAACCACGAAGACACCGCAAAATGAGAAAACCAATAAGACCGGAAGAGATAACAGCCCGCATGCGTGAGATCCTTAAGGCGGAAGCGGAGGCTGTCAGCAATATCCCCCTCAGCGATGGCTATGCCAAGGCTGTGGAACTGATCGTGGAACACGTGCAGCGACGCGGCGGCAAGCTCGTGACATCAGGCATGGGCAAGGCCGGCCAGATTGCCATGAACATTGCCACCACCTTCTGCTCCACCGGCACTCCGGCCGTCTTCCTCCACCCATCGGAGGCTCAGCATGGCGACCTTGGAATCCTGCAGCGTAACGACCTCATGCTGCTGCTCAGCAACTCGGGGAAGACACGCGAGATTGTGGAGCTCGTGGAGCTGGCCCGACGTCTGAACCCCGATGTGCCTATGATTGTTATAACTGGTGACCCCTCCAGTCCGCTGGCCGAGGGCGCTGACGTGGCGCTCTTCACCGGCGGAGCTCCCGAGGTGTGTCCGCTGGGTCTCACTCCCACCACCTCCACCACAGTAATGACCGTCATGGGAGACGTGCTCGTGGTAAACGTCATGGAGGCCATAGCCTTCCCCGTGGAGGAATATGCAAAGCGTCATCACGGAGGCTACCTCGGGCATAAATCCAAGGAGGCTTCCCGCAATGATGGCGCCGGAAGATAACACCATTTACTCTGACTCATAAAATCACTCATAATATCATGACATTCGTCGATATTCCCCTTGACCTCAGCTCTCTGGCGAAAAACTCACCTGAACTGAATGTAATCAACGAGACAATCGCCTGCCGTAAGGCAGCCGAGGAACTCATTGCCGAAAACCGCACAATCGATGCTCTGGAGCGTACTGTGGCCGGACTGCGAACCCTGAAGGGATTCCCTGATTTCGAGAACCTTCAGTTCAAGTCGCTGCTCGCCGCCCTGCTCTTCGACCTCTCGGAAATTCATTTCCAACTCAAGGACTATAAGCAGAGCGAAAAGGAGCTCGACGTGCTCTTCCGTCTGCTCGATGGCCTCATCAAGGAAGATGCCGACAAGTTCGGGCCTTTCCATATCCTCGCGATGGAACTATCCACACGCATCCTGCGCTCGCGCAAGAAGGCGATGGATCTGCTCGTGAAGCACCAGATAAATGCAGGTCAGCTCTATGAGAAGGTGAACTCGGGCGTCGTGGCCGCCACCGACAAGCTCGTTGACTCGCTGCGCAACGTCGGTCAGCTGCTCGCCTCCTCGGGCGACTATAAGGCTGCCATGAAATTTTATGCCGAGGCTATCAAGTTCTCGAAGAAACGCTCAGGTCGAGTCACCCGCAAGGAGATTCAGATGACCATAGAGATGGCGGAAATCATGATCCGCGTGCGCCATATGCGTCCGCGTGCCCGCCGTCTGCTCAACGCTATCCTCCCCCACGCCATCTCCCTCGAGACCATCAAGCTCGAGGAGGATATCCTCGCACTCGTGGAGATCATCGATTCCGACGTGGAGCAGGAACCGAAGTGGAAGGCTTATCTCCACAAACTGACGGCTGCCGCCAAATCACGCCTGAAGAAGAAGGATGCTTCCAAGGAGGAAGAAGCCGAGGAAACCAATCTTGAAGAAGAGGCCGCAAAAGATGCGGCTGATGCAGCGGCTGACATAATCGATGAGATTACGGAGGCTGATGAAAAATTGCAGGAAGAGAATCCCTCGGATAAATAGTAACGAAACTATAGGATAATGTCGACAATACTGAATACCAACGGCGACCGCCGCGAAATTCCCGCCCTGCAGAATCCTGACATGAAGGTGGCGCTCGTGACTGCCGAATGGAACAGCCACATAACCCATGCCCTGCGCGACGGTGCGCTGCGTGTGCTCCGCGAAGCAGGCGTCAAGGAGGAGAACATCACCGTCGAGACTGTGCCGGGCACTGTGGAGTTGGTGAATGCAGCCGCCCTCTTCTGCCACTTGCATGAATATGATGCGGTGATCATCACCGGCGTCGTAATCCGTGGCGACACCCCCCATTTCGACTACGTCTGCCAGATAGCAGCAGAAGGCACCGCCCGTCTCAATGCTGAAGGGAATACCCCCGTTATCTTCGACGTGCTGACAGTGGAAGACGAGCAGCAGGCCCTTGACCGCGCCGGCGGACGCCTCGGCAACAAAGGCGACGAAGCCGCCGTAGCCGCCATTGAGATGGCCAATCTCCACACCCGCCATCTCCCCAAGTACTTCAGCTTTTAGTCCCTGAGGCTTATAGCTCCGGAGGAGCTCAACTTTAGTTAACCGGGGCACGAAGTGCCCGGAACAGAAAACATAGATAAAAAATAGAAAGGGAAAGGGCCGCGCGATGCGCGGCCCTTTCCCTTTATCTTATTCATATTCAGTTTCTTGCCGGGCACTTCGTACCCGGTTTACCGAGGTTCAGCCCCGTCCGGGGCTGTCACCACATCCACCTCTCAGTTGTATTCATTACTTACCGAGGTTCAGCCCCGTCCGGGGCTGCCTCCTCAACGGTTACTTTCCGGCGTAGGGATTGATGCCTAAGTTTTCGTAGATGAAGGAGTAGAGGTCGGTGTATTCGTCGATGACCTTGCCGATGGGCTTGCCGGCGCCGTGACCTGCCTTGCTGTCGATGCGGATCAGCTTGGGAGCATCGCCTGTATTGGCAGCCTGAAGAGTGGCAGCATACTTGAAGGAGTGGGCGGGCACCACGCGGTCGTCATGGTCGGCGGTAGTCACCAGAATGGCGGGATAGGGCGTACCGTCGTTCTTGATGTTGTGCAGCGGGGAGTAGGCGAGCAGATAGTCGGCCATCTCTTTGGAGTCGGCGCTCGTGCCGTAGTCGCGGGCCCAGTTCCAGCCGATGGTGAAGAGGTGATAGCGCATCATGTCCATCACTCCCACTCGTGGAATCGCCACTTTGAACAGCTCAGGACGCATGTTCGTGACGGCTCCCACAAGCAGACCGCCGTTGCTGCCTCCCTCGATGGTGATCAGGTCGGGGTTGGTCCATCCCTCCTTTATCATATACTCGGCGGCCGCGATGAAGTCGTTGAAGACGTTGAGCTTGTTGAGCTGCGTACCGGCCTGATGCCACTCCTCGCCATATTCCGAACCGCCGCGGAGATTGGTCTGGGCATAGATGCCGCCATTCTCAAGCCATAGCAGACGGTTGGCCGAAAAACCGGGAGTAAGCGAGACATTGAAACCGCCGTAACCGTAGAGGTAGACAGGGTTCTTGCCGTCGCGCTTGAGGTCTTTGCGGTAGGTGAGGAACATGGGAATCATTGTGCCATCGGCCGAAGGATAGAACACTTGCTCTGTGACGTAATCCTCCATATTGATACCCTCTATCTCCGGTGCGCTCACCAGCGAGCTCTTGCCCGAAGTTAGGTCGTAGGCATAGATGGCATTGGGATAGGCGAATGAGGTGATGACATAATAGACCTCCTCATGGTCCTTATCGGCAGAGACGCCTATTGAGCCGAGAGTCGGGAACTCCATCTCGCGAACAAGCTTCCCATCGCGGGTATAGAGATAGCAATGGTCGGCGGCATCCTTCTCATACTGCACTATCATATGGTCGGGACCGGCAAAGTCCACGCCCGTCATCACGGATTCGGTCTCCGGAATCAGTTCGCGCCAATTCTCGCGGGTCGGGTTGTTGAGGTCGGCCACCATCAGACGCTTCTTGGGAGCATTCCAGTTGGTCATCAGATACACTTGGTCGCCGATCACGTCGATGATATCCACCTTATAATCCTGCGAGGGTTCCATCTGCGTCCAGCCGCCGATCTTGCGCTGAGGTTTGAACATCACGGAGTTGCCGTTGCCCTCGCCGCTACCGATCACGAAGAGATAGTCTTCCGACTCAGGCACATACGCCGAATGGAAATGCAGTGGATG
>CAZPQD010000043.1:5075-8857 GCA_964588625.1 uncultured Sangeribacter sp.
GGGAGGCCCGTCTTGCGGTAGTTGTTGAGGCGGGTGAGTCGCTGGCGAATCTGCTCACGGAAAGGGATTTTGGAAAGATAACCTTCAGTGACGGCATTCTCTGCCTTCACCCACTCGAGCGTAGCCGGAGCCGTGTCATTCTCCAGCGGACGGTAAGGGTCGGCCACAGTGCGGCCGAAATAAACATCACTGACCGACTTATCCGTCGGAGCCTCCGGATACGTCAGCTTCTTCTGCTCAGCTCCTACCGTATTGCCGGCAGCGCAGACACCCAACGCCAACAGCAAGGGATAATGTATAAGTTTCATGGTAAACAATTAGTCTAAATTTCCCACAAAATTAATCAAACTTTATGTAACGGCAAGCATAGACAGATATCTAAGAATTAAACCGGAGGATGCTTGGCGGCGTTAGAAAGGTATGGCACACAAGGATTATTTGAAGGACGCTCTACGCGATGTGATACCTCTCGGGGTGTCGGTAGTGCTGGTGGTCTGGCTATTCCACAAGGTCAACATCCACACAGTTATGGACGTGCTCCGCCAGGGGTGCGACTATTGGTGGCTGTTGCTCATGTGCGTGGTGCTGGTCCTCTCGCGTTCGGTTCGCGGAGTGCGCTGGGGCTTACAGCTTCGGGCTGCAGGTGTGCCCCGTATGCCGGCGTTCGCGGAGATGGTCTCCATCTACGGCGCGTATGCCCTCAACCTTGTGTTCACCGGTGTCGGTGAGGCCTGGCGATGTGTCTATGTGGCAAAACGGCAGAAGGCGTCGCTCTCCACAGTGATCGGCACCGACCTCGGCGACCGTATCTCGGATGCAATAGTCATCGTAATGTTGGTGGTGTGCACTCTCTTTGTGGCCCGGCCCGCTCTCGACCGTTTCATGGACCATTACCAGTTTGGCCGGGAACTGGCAGCCGTGGTCAGTTCGCCATGGCTCTGGATCGGCATCGGCGTGTTAGTGGCCGCCGTCATTTGGCTTGCCCTCACGCATAGCGACAATAAGGTAGTGGTGGGGATCAAGAGAGAGACCGACCGTCTTTGGGGCGGGTTCAAGGTGCTCTTCACGATGCCCGACCAATTCGAATATTGGGGAATGACGCTTCTCATCTGGATCTTCTACTTCCTGATGACCTACCTCTGCTTCTTTGCCTTCCCCTTCACAAAACAATTGGTGACGCCGGAGTTGGCTTACGGTCTGCTGCCGGGCCTTGTGGTCTTCGTGTTCGGTTCGCTGAGCATCGCCGTGCCGGCAACAGGCGGCCTCGGGCCCTGGAATATCGCCGTGATCTTCGCCCTTACCCTCTACGGCGTCGACCAGAGCGATGCCGCCACCTACTCGATGGTAGTCTGGGCCTTCCAGACCGTAGCCCAGGTACTTCTCGGCATAGTAGCCGCCATCTACGTAGCCCTCTCCCGCCACCACAAACCACAGTAATTTATGAAAAGAATTGTAATAATGGGGGCCTCGTCGGGCATTGGGTATGCGGTGGCGGAGGCTTTGGCTTCGCGCGGGATCCGTACGGGCGTGGCCGCACGTCGCACGGAGCGACTCGAGGAAATGAAAAGGAAGTATCCGGAGATGGTGGAGGTGGCGGCCATCGACATCAACAGACCGGAGGCTGTGGGTCAGTTGCATGAACTTATCCATCGGCTTGGCGGCATGGATATCTATTTCCATGTGGCGGGTATCGGGTACGACAATCCGGGGTTGCGCCCGGAGCGGGAGGTGCAGATCGTCAATACGGATGCCACTTCCTTCGCCCGGATGCTGAGCGCGGCCTATGGCTATTTCCGCGACAATAAGAATAAGGTGAAGGGGCAGATTGCGGCCATCACTTCTGTGGCGGGCACAAACGGCATCGGGCAGTTGGCGGCCTACTCCGCCTCGAAGAAATTCGACCAGACCTATATGGTGGCTCTCGAACAGCTGGCGCGTCAGGAAGGCGCCGACATCTGTTTCACTGACATCCGGCCCGGCTGGACCACCACTCCCCTGCTTAAAGAGGGAGTAAGGTATCCGCTGGAGATGCCGTTGGACAAAGTTACTGTAGACGTAATCCGGGCCATAGTACGCCGAAAACGGGTCGCCATCATCGACTGGCGCTGGAACATCCTCGTCAGGCTCTGGCAACTCCTCCCCGACTGCCTCTGGACCCGCATCAATTACACCCTGTAGGGACGCGATTCTTCGCGTCCACCGCTTGTTCCAAATCATCTCCAAGCCTCCCAAGAATCAGCCATCAGAGTTGAATTTTGCAGGGATGTCAAAGTTTTTGTAACTTTGCCGAAAGTCAGCATTCTTTTAAAAACTCCTCTCTATCATGGCCAAAGATCTCTTCGGGCGGTATGTCTGGATTGTAGACACGCTCAACCGTTACGGCAAACTGACGCGCGCGGAACTCAACGCTCTCTGGAAACGCTCTTCCCGTGGCGACGGGGAGGAAATCCCTGCGCGCACTTTCTTCCATTACCGCCGGGCAATCGAGGAGAATTTCAATATCGATATCCTCTGCAACGCCCGGGGAGAGTACTATATCCCGGAACCGTCGGCACGCCAGAGCCGCGCTGTCACCAACTGGATGCTGGAGCAGCACGCGCTGAGCAGTGCGGTGAGAACCTCTCCGGAGGCTGCCGCCTGCATTGACGTGGAGGATGAACCTTCGGCCCGTGAGTTCTTCCCTATCGTATATGAGGCTGCCACCAACCGCCAGAAGGTGGTGTTCGCCTACGCGGGCTTCAATCGTGCGCGCACGGAGCGTGACATCACTTTCAGCCCTTACCTGCTGAAACGCTACAAGCAACGCTGGTATATGATCGGCAAGAAGGAGAAGAGCGAGGGACTGCGCACTTATGCCCTCGACCGCGTGAAGGAGATGCGACTCACCAACGATCATTTCGAACTCCCCGAAGCCTTCGACCCTTCAGCTATCTTTGCCGACATCATCGGCGTGACTACCTCCAAGGCGGAGGTGAAGACGGTGAAACTGCTCGTCGACCCTACACAAGCCAAGTATTTCCGCGCCCTTCCGCTCCACTCTTCACAGCAGGAGATGCTCGGCGACGGCTATTCCATTTTCTCTTACCGCCTGAAACTCAATTATGAGCTCGTGCATGAGATACTGAGCCTCGGTTGCGCAGTGAAGGTACTGGAGCCCCGCGAGCTGGTCACGATGGTCACCAACGAACTCCACTCCCTGATCGACCTCTACACCGACCCGGGCCGACTTCCCGGCAACCGTCTGGCAGGCGCACCCATCAAACAGCACCCTAAAGTGAACACTCCAAAAACGGATAACAAAGACACTCAAGAATAATGAACGAACGAGCGAAGCGTCACCTCATCTCCTGCAACGCCGGGCTACGCGATGCCTTGGAGGCTATCAACCGTCTGTCGGGCGACACGATGACCCTCTTCGCCATCGGCGACGACGGCAGGATGGAGGGCACAGTCACCGACGGAGACATACGCCGCGCCATACTGCGCGGAGCGGATCTCGAGACCCGTGTCAGCGACTTCATGCACCGCAATTTCATGCGCATTGAAGAATCGTCTGCCCGCCATGAAGTGATGGCCCAGGCGCGCAAGCGGGGCATCGACCTGCTGCCGGTGCTTGAAGAGGGACGGATCGCGGAAGTGCTCGACCTGCGGCGCCTCCATTCCTCGCTCCCTCTCGATGCCGTGCTGATGGCGGGGGGCCGCGGCGAACGCCTCCGGCCGCTGACGCTCACCACCCCCAAACCACTGCTCGAAGTGGGCGGCCGTCCCATCATCGACCATAA
>CAZPQD010000043.1:8957-10275 GCA_964588625.1 uncultured Sangeribacter sp.
ACCTTCAACTATTTCGCCAACGCAGGCGTTTACATATTGCGCCGCAGCCTCATCAGCGAGATGAAACGCGGAGAATATCTCGATGCCCCCGACTTCATCCTGCGACTCACGCAGACGGGCCGGAAGGTGAGCTATTTCCCCCTTGAAGGCATATGGGTCGACATCGGTTCGCCCGATGATTTCCGCTACGCCAACCGCCTGATGGACATGCGCGCTCAATATCAAGAAAGAAGACAATGGCAGACTCCAATTTCATAGACTACGTCAAGATTCTCTGCCGCTCAGGCAAGGGCGGCGCGGGAAGCCGGCATTTCCATCGTGCCAAATATGTGCCCAAGGGTGGGCCCGACGGCGGCGACGGCGGTCGCGGCGGCCACATCATCCTGCGTGGCAACCGCAATCTCTGGACCCTCCTTCATCTGCGCTATCAGCGCCACATCTTCGCCACCGACGGCCAAAGCGGCGGCGCAGGCCGCTCTTTCGGCAAGGATGGTGAGGACCGTATCATAGAAGTGCCCATCGGCACCACCGTCTTCGATGCGGAGACGGGTGAGTTCCTCTGCGAAGTGACACGCGACGGGGAGGAAGTGAAGCTCCTCCGCGGCGGCAAGGGTGGCCTCGGCAACTGGCATTTCGCCACCAGCACCAACCGCGCTCCCCGCTATGCGCAGCCGGGCCAGCCGGCCATCGAGAAGGCTGTCGTGCTCGAGCTGAAGCTTCTCGGAGATGTGGGTCTCGTGGGATTCCCCAACGCGGGAAAGTCAACCCTGCTATCCTCCATCTCGGCGGCCAAACCGAAAGTGGCCGATTATCCCTTCACCACCATGGAACCCTCGCTCGGAATCGTCAGCTACCGTGGCGACCGTTCCTTCACAATGGCCGACATCCCGGGTATCATTGAGGGCGCTTCGGAAGGAAAGGGTCTGGGCCTGCGATTCCTCCGCCATATAGAACGCAACGCCGTGCTGCTCTTCATGGTCAGCGCCGACACTACCGACATCCGCAAGGACTATGAGGTGCTGCTCAAGGAAATAAAGGAGTTCAACCCGGAACTCATGGATAAATCGCGTGTGCTCGCCATTACGAAGAGCGACCTGCTCGACGATGAGTTACGCGAAGCCTTGCGTGAGGAACTTCCAGAAGGCGTGGAGGCCGTATTCATCTCTTCCGTCACAGGTGAAGGAATCACCGAACTGAAGGATATCCTCTGGCGCGAAATCAACAGCGAGGAGAATGCACTGCCCTCCACCATCACCCACCGTCCGCTCGACATCCGCCATCGTGTGCAGGAAGAGGATGAGTTCATCTTCGACCAGCC
>CAZPQD010000043.1:10375-23219 GCA_964588625.1 uncultured Sangeribacter sp.
CTCCGCATGCGCCTTCCGGCACGTGCGGAGCGTCTGCTTCCACGCTTTCTGACACGTGGACTCGAACGACTCGTCTGTCAGGACCGTCTCAACGAAATCCTGCGCACTGCATATCCGGCTGAGGGAAGTGCCTTCTCGGCTTCTGTCATTGAGCAGCTTGGCCTTAAAGTGAGGGTGGAAGGAGTGGAGAATATCCCTATGGACCGTCCCGTCACTTTCGCCTCCAATCATCCGCTCGGTGGCCTCGACGGAATAACCCTCATCAAAGTGCTCGGCGACCTTTTCGGCGACGACAAAGTGCGCTTCATTGTCAATGACATGCTGATGCACGTCGGTCCGCTCCGCAATGTCTTCCTCCCTGTAAATAAATATGGCGCGCAGGGACGCGAATCTGCACGCCTGCTCAATGAAGCCTACAGTTCGGATGCCCGCATACTGATCTTTCCTGCCGGTCTCGTCTCGCGTCTCGGGGCCGACGGACGTGTGGCCGACCTGCGTTGGCAGAAGGCTTTTGTGGTGAAGGCCATGGAATATGGACGCGACATTGTGCCCGTAAAGTTTGAGGCTCTCAACCGTATGCGCTTCTACCGTCTCGCCCGCCTACGCAAACGCCTGAAGATTAAAGTCAATCTCGAGCAGGCCCTCCTCCCCTCCGAATTGTGCCACTCGGAAGGGAAGGAATTCGTCATACGCTTCGGAGCTCCCATCACTGCAAAGGAGATGACGGAATCAGGAAAGAAGCCCGAAGTGATAGCCGAAGAAATCCGCCGGCGCGTATATTCCCTTTGATTTTTGCAGCTGCTTTTTTCAGATTCCGCGAATTATGAGTAATTTTGCAGCTTAGACATGGGAAGTCGCTCTTACGACTCCCATCACCCATATCGCAACTACAACAACTACAACAATCTTTTTTCAGAATAAATGGACAAGAACACCACCTACGGACTGCTGCTGATGGCCTTGGTCTTCATCGGATTCATGTGGTTTGGCCCGAAGAATGACAAGCCTGCCCCCGAAGACCACAAAGAAGCCCTGCATCAGGAAGCGTCCGCTCCCAAAGGCGCCGACGCTCTGAGCGCAGAAGAGAATGGATGGCTTATCGACAACATCGCGGAGAACGGGGAAGCCGTCACCCTGCCCGACAGCACGCGTGCCGTGCGCTTCCGACAGGGAGGTATCGACCTTACCCTGCGCGGCGATTCCGTATCGGGCACTGTCACTGTAGGCGGACGCGCTCTCGACTGGAACGACGTCAGGAACCAGAACCTCAGCCGTATGACTGTGGCTGAGCAACGTCAGGCCGTGGATGCCGTGCGCAAAGCCTCCACCTCCATGGTACGCTACGGCAAGTTCGCACGTTTCTGCGCCGGCACCGACACTACCCTGCTCCTGGAGAACGATGTGCTCAAGCTCTCGCTCAGCTCCCACTCCGGCTCAATCACACGCGCCGAACTCAAGAAGTATGACACTGAATATTCTGCCGACGAGAATAAACACCAGAAGCACAAGGTGGTGATTTTTGAGAATGGCACAAATTCATTCGATTTCGAACTGCCACTTCCTCAGGCCATCAACAGCTCGGACCTCTACTTCACCCCGCGCCAGATTAATGACTCCACAATCCGCATGGCGCTCGAGGTGGCTCCCGATGCTTACTGGGGCATTGAATACACTCTGCCCAAAGGCAACAGTTACGTTGTGAAGATGCGCGTCGTGCAGCACGCCATGGCCGACATCGTGCAGAGCAACAACCGCAACCTCGGAATCAAATGGACCCAGGAGATGCGCCGTCAGGAGCAGGGCCGCATGTTTGAGGAACGCAACTCGGGCCTCTATTACAAATATGCCGGCGGTTCCGTGGAGAACCTTTCGGAATCCAAGGACGACAGCGAGGAGCGCGAGGCAAAGGTGCGCTGGATAGGTTTCAAGAACCAGTTCTTCTCAACTGTGCTCATCTCGAAGCGGCCCTTCAATACTGCTGACTTCAAATCGCAGGTGATCAAAGGAAGCGACTATCTGAAGAATCTCGATGCATATGCCATAGTCAACGATTATGACTGGCGCGCTGACGTGCCGGCGGAGTTCGACCTTTTCATAGGCCCCAACCTCTATCCGCTCCTCTCTTCGCTCGATGACACCATCGATGCCGGCGAGGACCTCAAGCTGACCCGCCTAATCCCTCTGGGCTGGAGCATCTTCCGCTGGATAAACACGGGCATCGTCATCCCCGTATTCAATTTCCTCGGAAGCTTCATCTCCAACTATGGCATTATAATCCTGCTGCTGACCATCTTCATCAAGCTCATACTCTTCCCCCTTACATGGAAGAGCTACAAGAGCTCCGCGAAGATGCGCATCCTCGCTCCCGACATCAAGGCCATCAATGAGAAATACCCCGGCCCGGAGAATGCCATGAAACGTCAGCAGAAGACTATGGCCCTCTATTCTCAGGCCGGTGCAAGCCCCATGTCGGGATGCCTCCCGATGCTGCTGCAGATGCCGATCCTCTTCGCGATGTTCAGCTTCTTCCCCTCCTGCATCGAACTGCGCGGACAGAGTTTCCTCTGGGCTCACGACCTTGCCGCCCCCGACGCCATCATATCCTGGAGCGGCAACATTCCCCTCGTCACTGAATACTTCGGCAACCATATCTCCCTCTTCTGTCTGTTGATGACCATCACAAACATCATCTACACCTACATCAACATGCAGAACTCTCCCGGACAGATGCCCGGAATGAAGTGGATGATGTATCTGATGCCGGTGTTCTTCATGATCTTCTTCAATAACTATGCTGCCGGTCTCTCCTACTATTATTTCCTCTCGCTGCTCATCACTATCCTGCAGACTTATGCCTGCCGCTATTTCGTGAAGGAAGAGGATGTGCGCAAGGCTATGGCTGAAAATGCCAAGAAGCCCAAGAAGCAATCGGGCTTCATGGCCCGTCTGGCTGAAGCGCAGAAGCAGCAGGAGGCAATGCTCCGGCAGCAGCAGAAGCAGCGCGGCGGCAAGAAATGAAACGACTGAAAGTCATAAGGATTTTTCTGGCCACTCTCTTCTTCGTGGCTTCAGTGGCCTACCTCTTCATTGGGCCGCAAGTGAATCCTATGGCTGAAGCCGCCCCCCGCTCACAAATAATTCCCTCAGCTATCGCAGTGTCGCTGGGAGCCATCCTCGTGTGGCTCCCGGCAACTTTTCTTTTCGGACGCATTTATTGCGCCACTGTCTGCCCCGTCGGTACCCTGCAGGACCTTGTGCTGCCTCTGCGCCGCCGATTCAAACGCAATCATCTCTTCCGCTGGAAGAAACCGCGCAAAATACGCTATCATATCGCAATCGTCTATCTCGTATGCCTGGTTGCCGGCGTACTCGCCGTCCCTTTCATCATCGAGCCCTGGAACATCATGCGAAACATAGCATCCACCGTGCGCCCGGACGCCATAAGCCAGAGTTGGTTTACCCTCGGCATAGGAGCACTGACGGGTATCTGCGCAGGCCTCGTAAGCCTCATCCTGCTCCTGCTATCGGGGTTCTTCTTCGGACGTGACTTCTGCAACACAGTATGTCCTATCGGCACCGGCCTCGGCATTCTCTCCGGCTCTTCACTCTATCAGATTGAAATTGATCCTGACAAATGCACCGGTTGCCTGCGTTGTGAGGATGTCTGCTCGGCAAGCTGCATCAAGGTGACAACACGTCAGGTCGACAACCGCCGCTGCATCCGCTGCTTCGAATGCCTGAGCGTCTGTGATGATGACGCAATCCGCTATCAGAACACCCACAACCGCCGAGTCAATCCCCTGCTCCAGAAATCGTAGGTGCCTGAGTATCAATAATCTTAAACAACTGCCCTGTCCCTCTCCCTCCCTGTCATAAATGAAACAATATCTCGACCTTCTCCGCACAATCCTTGATAAAGGCCACCGTAAGGATGACCGCACCGGCACAGGCACTATCTCCACCTTTGGCTACCAGATGCGTTTCGACCTCTCGGAGGGGTTTCCGCTCGTAACTACAAAGAAGACGCACCTCAAGAGCATCATATATGAGCTTCTCTGGTTTCTGCGGGGCGACACCAATGCCCGATGGCTGCAGGAACGGGGCGTAAGGATATGGAACGAATGGGCCGACCCTGACGGTGACTTAGGTCATATCTACGGTTATCAATGGCGTTCATGGCCTGACTACGATGGAGGCCACATCGACCAGATACGCGAAGCTATCCGCCAGATAAAGGAGACTCCCGACTCACGCCGAATAATAGTCAGCGCCTGGAATGTGGCCGATCTCGACAAGATGAATCTCCCCCCCTGTCATCTGCTTTTCCAATTCTATGTGGCCGATGGCAAGCTTTCGCTCCAGCTTTATCAGCGCAGTGGCGATTCTTTCCTTGGAATACCCTTCAACATTGCAAGCTATGCTTTGCTCACCATGATGACGGCCCAGGTGTGCGGTCTGCAGCCAGGTGAGTTCATCCACACCATCGGCGATGCCCATATCTATCTCAATCATCTCGACCAGGTGAATGAACAGCTCTCGCGCACCCCACGTGCCTTGCCCCGGATGAAATTGAATCCGGAGGTGAAGGATATCCTCGACTTTTCTTATGAGGATTTCTCGCTCGAAGGTTATGACCCCTGGCCTGCAATCAAGGGTGAAGTATCCGTCTGAGCTGTCTGAGATCTCTGAGCCGTCTGAGATCTCTGAGCCGTCTGAATTGGCAGACTGGTATATATTATTCAATCATTCCTCTTTCCCAATACCTTAATAACCATGAAAAAAATATTCTCCTTCCTCCTCTTCTCCGTTCTCTTCCTGGCCGCTGAGGCAGCCAACGCCGAATCGTTCTGGCTCGGAGCCGACATCTCGGGGACAACCGCCGATGAAGCACGTGGTCATTTCACCATGAACGCCGACTCTGTGCGCACCGAGACCACACGCCTAATGAAGGACTACGGCATGAATGCCGTGCGGCTGCGCGTATGGGTCGACCCCAAGGAGGGTTTCTCTTCTCCTGCCGACGTGCTGAAGATGGCTCTGCGTGCAAAGGAACTGGGAATGCCCGTCATGGTGGATTTCCATTATTCCGACTGGTGGGCAGATCCGGGCAAACAGAATCCTCCTGCTGCCTGGATTGGCCTCTCTCCCGAAGAGACGGCCGAAGCTCTGGCTGAGCACACCCGAAGCACCCTGAGCCTGCTCAAGGATAATGACATTGATGTCAGATGGGTGCAGATTGGGAATGAGACGACTCATGGATTCCTCTGGCCCATGGGCAATCTGCATGAGAATCCCCATAATTACACTATGCTGACAAAAGCCGGCGCGGCGGCCTCCAAGGAGGTATATCCTGAGGCTGATGTCATCATCCATCTCGACAATGGATTCGACCAGGAACTCTATGACCGGGTGTTCGACCTCCTGAAGGCCGATGGCGTGGAGTGGGACCTTATCGGCATGAGCATCTATCCCTTCTGGGCAATGGAAGGGGGAATGGAGCCGAGCGAACTTATGACTCTCGTGGACTCTATGGCCAACATTCGCCATCTGAAGGAAAAATATGGCACTGACGTAATGATTGTCGAGACTGGCGTGGACGCCCGCCGTCCGGAGGAAGGGAAGCAGTTCATTGCTGCCCTGATAAAGGCTGCCCGCACCCTTACCGACGGCAGCTGCCAGGGCGTTTTCTACTGGGCACCGGAGACAGATGCCGATTCGCAATACCATCTCGGAGCCTTCAGCGGCGGCCGGCCTACCGCCATAATGGATGCCTTCCGCGAAGCTGCCGCAAAAAAATAAGCGGCGAAAAGATTGTCCGTTAAAAATATTATATTAATTTTGCAATCGGTCAGAAGGCTGACGCCATTATTGGCACGAGCGCCACGACGGCCCAAATGACAGACAAAACACCTACAGCTATGGCAGAAGACAACAGATATATGGGACTCGAGCCCGAACCGAGCCAGATTGTGCTCGAAGAAGTGGGGGGAGGCTTCACAGTGGGCCTGCTCGGAAATAACCCTGACAATGATGAGACCCGCTTCCTGCTCACACCCGAGGCCTGCGGCCTTCTGACAGCCTCCGGCATCAGGGTGCGCATGGAAAACGGCGCCGCCGTCGACATCAGCTTCACCGACGAACAATACGCCGAGTTCGGAGTTGAGATCGTAAGCCGCGCGGAGGCCCTACAATGCGACATCGTGCTCTCCTACCTCCCGCCTCTCACTGAGGAGATCATGACAATGCGCCCCGGGACTGTGCTGCTGACCATGATGGACAACACGCTCTTCGAGTTCAAGCATATCAACGCTTTGCTTGAACGCGGCATCACGGCAGGTTGTCTTGACAATATGTACAGCTATAACGACGAACCCGTCTTCGCCAACATCATAGATGAAATCAATGGCCGCGCTGCCGTGATGTATGCCCAGGAACACCTATCCTTCCTCGGCGGAGGAAAAGGTGTGCTGCTCGGCAGCGTTGCCGGCCTTAATCCCTGCGAAGTTCTCGTCGTGGGCGATGGCAACGATGTCTATGCCGCCTGCCGTGCCGCTTTGGCCTCGGGCGCATATGTGACGCTGATGAACAACGACATATCCGCGCTCCAGATGGCCAAGCAGATGTGTGGGGAGGGCCTCAACACTATTGCCATCCATCCGCGCGTGCTTTTCAATAAGGTGAAGAGTGCCGACGTCATATTCATCGGCACAACGACCCGCGCCTTCGACTTCCCGAAGAAGCTCTCGGTAGCCATGAAGGAGTCGGTATATCTGCTTGACTTCGAGGAGTCACACCCCTCGATGTCTGTGCCCCGCACTGTGGCCATGGCCCTGAGCAATGTGCTCGTGAATTTCTTCGACGAAATGATCATCAAGAATGGTTTTGAAGGTATGCTCGCCTCCACTCCGGGTGTGCAGGCCGGAATCGTCACATATAACGGACGCCTCGTCGATAAGCTCGTGGGCTCTTTCCTCAATCTGCCCTGCGTCGACATCAGCGTCATGCTGACTGCCGCCAACTGATAGAGCTATCGAGACGCCTGCATCGCATTGAAGTAAAGGCGTGAGTGAGTACTTGAAACACATGATGTGGCACCAAGAAAGGAATTGATACAGGTGGTCAGCTCCAACAGATTCGGAGGAGCCGAACGCTATGCACTCGACATAAGCCGTCACTTTTCAGCCCAGGGCTGGAAAGTGACGGCTTTCACACGCGACGCCAAGGCGGTAGACAGTGTGTTCCGAAGTGCCGGCGTGCGTCTGCGTCATGCCCCGCTCGGTGGTGCTCTGGATTTATCGTCGGTGGCCGGGCTTATGAGGATGGTGCGCCGAACGGCTCCTGATCATTGCGTGATACATACACATCACGTGCGGGATGCCTTCATGGCTCTGCTTGCACGCAAACTCGCACGCCGTAAGGATGTGCGTGTGGTGCTTACCATCCATAGCGTACGCAAAGGGCGCGATTCCTGGCTCGCGCGCCGTATCTACAGGAATCTGGATGCTCTTGTCTTTGTCTCCCACCGCGCAGCCGAACGCTTCTTCTCTCCATGGGATAAGAATGCCTTGCCTATCCCGCGCCAGAAGGTGCATGTGCTCCATAACTCTCTATTTCTTCCCGAACGTTACGAACCGGCCCCGCCCCCGTCGAAGGGCCCGGTGATTGCCATGTTTCATGGCCCCATCACTCCAGGCAAGGGTCTGGAATATCTCATCGATGCCTTGCCGCAACTCAAACCGCTCAAGATGCGTCTGCGCATCGCGGGGAGTGGCGACCCTGACTATGTGGATTCTCTGCGTCGCCGTGCCCAGGCCCGGGGGGTCATGGAAATGATCGACTGGCGGAAACAGCCGGAATCCGCCCTCGACCTGATACGCGATTGCCATATCGGAATCCTTCCATCCATCGAAGAGGAAGCTTTCGGTCTCTCAAACACGGAATATATGGCCGGCGCTCGTCCGCAGGTATGCACTGCGAGGGGTGCTCAACGCGAATACCTCACCGACGGACGCGAAGCCTTCATCGTCGTGCCGGGAGATTCGCAGGCCATCGCCGACGCACTCAAACGCCTCGTGACCGACAGCGACCTGCGTCAGCGCATGGGAGCCGAAGCCCGCGCTGCATTCCTCCGCCGCCTCGCCTGGCCCCGCTTCGCCTCCTCCCTCCAGAAAATCTACCTCCCGAAATAACCCTACCCCTTTCCCAAAGGAATCACCCACTTTCCTCACCGACCTTTTTCCAAAAGTGGGTAAAAATTGCCACTTTTGGAAAAAGGTCGGTAATCTTTACTTCTTCAACCTAAAATTGGATTTTCAGGGGTCTAAAGGCGTTTTTGCAGATTTTCTGCAAAATTTGGGTTTTAAATCTTATTTTTGGGGATTTAAAGGCGTTTTTTGCAGGTCCTGGGAAATTTTCAGGTGACGGGGTTGACCGGCATTATCCAACGGTTATGATTGGCTGCCCAAAGAACGCAGAAAGCATTCCAAGGGTAGCGATTGTAAAATTATGCTGACCACTTAGCCACTTTGTTATCTCGCTCGGACGTCGGCCAAGTGCATCAGCAAACTGTTTTTTAGAAAGTCCGCGCTCATTCATCAGCTCGCAAATGCGGTCTGAAATTTCAAATGAAAGTTCGGTCTCTCTCATTATTGGTTCGGGAATTGGACCGAGCATTTCTTCGAGAGATTTGGCTGTACGTTTCATAACTCAAAAACAAAGGTAAGACAAATATTTCACTCAAAAATAAAATATTAGTCATTATTTCATATAATACCGTTCATTGAGTGAAGGAGAATCCAGCGCGAAGTGCCCAACTTAGCTCCATCTTTCTCCCACTTTCTTTAGGAGGAGAAAGGTCTCTTCTGGAGGATAAAAGACGTCCCAGAGTGGCAACTCAAGAACGGAGGGAAACTGGCAACACAAAAAAATAAGAGGGTGGTTGAAAATTTTTTCGGGATTTATTTTGTCAGTTCATTTATTTGTTCTACTTTTGCAGTGTACTATTTCACTAATACACTATAATTGCTATGGATCTGAAGATTGAAAACCTATCTTTCCGATATGCCCGCAAGCTCCCGGAGGTGCTCTCTGACTTCTCGATGGAGCTGACCTCGGGAGGCATATGCGGTCTGCTGGGACCCAACGGCTCGGGCAAATCCACACTCCTTTATCTCATTGCGGGAGCACTGACTCCGCAGGGGGGAGAAGTCACGTTCAATAGCGTCTCCACACGGCTGCGCAGACCTTCCACCCTCTCCGATATCTATCTCGTGCCGGAGGAAGTTTCGTTGCCTCCGATGACTCTGGAGAAGTATATTTCCCTATACTCTCCTTTCTATCCTAACTTCGACCGGAGTCTTTTCGACTATTGCCTGAAGACTTTTGAACTCGACTCTCCGGGACGTATCGACCGTCTCTCTATGGGACAGAAAAAGAAGATCGCCATAAGCTTTGCTTTCGCCTGCAAGACGAAAGTTCTACTGCTCGACGAACCCACCAACGGCCTCGATATCTCCGCCAAGGCAGCCTTCCGCACCCTCACTGCACTGACTGCTTCCGACGAGACCCTTACAATCATCTCCACGCATCAGGTGAGGGATATCGACAAGTTGCTCGACCGCATCATAATCATGGGCAATCATGGCGTTCTCCTCAATCAGACCGTGGAGAAAATCCAGAAGCATCTGTCGTTCGTGCGCGATGTATATCCCTACCCTGCTGATGCCCTGAGTGCTCAGCCTACACCAAGAGGATTCGACGCCATGAGCCTCAATGAAGGGGGCAGCGAGAGCGACGTCAACCTGGAATTACTCTATGAATATGCCACACGTCCGGACAACCGTCTGAATGTTATTTTCGCCGAAGCAGACTCCCAGACAGTTTCGCAGTAGTAACCCTTATTTGACTCATACTTAAGTTATGGACAACTCTATATTCAATTCTGCCCGGTTTGGCGCCTACGTGCGTCTGTACCTCGGCAGCAATGGCCGTAAACTGGTGCTGACGGCCTGCGCCATGGCGATCTTCTTCATTATCGTCAATTTCCTTTATATTCTTGTCTCGATGATTTTTCCCGATAAGATCGAACCGAATTTCATGTGGGATACGTGTGTGGAATGGGGAAGTGTATTCTTCGTGATGCTGGCCTCTGTGGCGGGCACTATGATGTATTATGGCATGTCGACCCCCAGCGAACGGCTTGCGGAAATTGAACTTCCAGCCTCGGAGTTCGAGAAGTTCCTGACATGGTTTCTGATCTATGTGCCCTGTTTCCTATTGACCCTCTTCATCGCTTTCTACGTGGGTGATGCTGTCAGGGTACTGATCCTTCACTGGTTCATCCCGGGAGGCACTGTCTGCCGCATGGTGGCTCCCTCGCATCTCCTGAATTTGGGACTCTCCGTCTATGCCGCCATCTTCTTCACGCAGTCGCTGTTCGCTCTCGGAAGCATCACTTTCCATCGTCTTGCGTTCCTGAAGACGCTCTGCACACTTTTCGTGCTCAACTCCATCTGCGGCTTGGCCATGGTGGCCTCTATCTACTGCTTCTTCGGCACCGGCGGCCTGCAGAGCCGCTTCGCCGGCCAGGTGGGAAACCTGGAGACTCTGGATACAGTCATGGGTATCTGCGTGCTTGCCCTGAGTGTCTTCCTGCAATGGCTTGCCTACCGCCGCTACAAGGAAGCCGAGATCATAAGCCGTTGGTAATATTTGTAGGTATTAGGCTTTAGATATGAGGCTTTAGGGCAGCCATAACACCTAAAACCTAACGCCTAAAACCTAACACCTAACCGCCTAAAACCTAAAAATATGTTCAAGGAAAACAGCAAAGCTATATATCTCCAGATTGCCGACAGACTCTGCGATGATATCCTCACACGCAAACTCTGTCCGGAGGAGCGCATGCCCTCAGTCAGGGAGTGTGCGATCGTGATGCAGGTGAATCCAAACACCGTGATGCGTGCCTACGAATGGCTCGGAAGCCAGAATATCATCTACAACCGCCGAGGCATCGGCTATTTCATTGCCGCCGATGCTCAGGAACGCGTGATGCAGTTACGCCGCGATGAGTTTCTGGGCAATGAGATCTTCTCCATGTTCCGTCAGCTGCGCCTTCTCGATGTCAGCCCCGAGACGCTCAAGGAGAAATATGAGGAATATCTAAAGAACTCAAAAAAAGATTCTGACAAATGAAAAAGACTTCAATCATAATGCTTGTGATGGCTGGCCTGGCAGCTGCCGCCTCCTTCATACTCCCGCCGATCATCTTCAAGAAGAGTGATGGCCTTCACGAACAATCCGTATGCAGAGTGGAACTGACGGGAGAGCAAACATCGCTTTCCACAGCGGTGTTCTCCCGTCTGGAAGTAGAGAATGCCTACTATCTCCAGCCGGAAACTTCCAACGATAAAGATGAGGCAATCTCGCTCCAGATTGAGATCCAGGAGTGCGACACAATCTCGGCTCCGCTTTTCCGTATGGATGAGGGTTGGGCACGCCACATTGATATCGCCGTGTCCGACAGTGTATGCAAGATCACTTTCCTTCCCCAACTCAAACGTGCCGTTGCTTCCGGCAAGGAGGGAGCCGGAGAAGTGGAAACCTTCGACTCCCTCATCTATCCTCAGCAAGCCTCGCCTGTGGCCCGGCTCATTGTGCCGAAAGGAATGCTTCGGGAATTAGCCACCTTCCCCATTGAGGTTTCCCTCTATGATTTCCGGGACGCCAGCATAGCGCTCGACCCCTCTACCCCGTTCAAATCCACCAATTGCTCCTTTAAGACTCTGGTGGTGCCCTGACATACTAATAGGTGAGACATAAGTTAGAAAGAGTCCCCCGATGAGCTGCGCTCATCGGGGGACTCTGATTTATAACGTATTAGCCAGGTCCGGGCACTTCGTACCCGGTTTACCGAGGTTCAGCCCCGCTGGGGCTGCCGCCACTCGATCTCCGGGAACGGCTCGGGGCTGCCGCCACTCGATCTCCGGGAACGGCTCGGGGCTGTGTTTCAGAGGCCGAGCTGGGAGGCTTTCTTGCTGTTGGGGTCACAGGTGAGGCCTACGCCGAGCTTCTTGAAGATCTTTTGGTCTACTTCGCCGAGCATCACTGTGCTGTGCACCTGGCAGCCACGTAGCTCGGGAAGCATCTCGAGCGCACGGCGGCACTGTTCGTCGGTGGTGCTCAGCACGGAGAGCGCCACGAGCACCTCATCAGTATGCAGGCGCGGATTGCCGCTGCGAAGGTAGGTGGTCTTGGTGTGCTGGATCGGTTCGATCATGGCCTGGGGGATCAGTTTAACGTCATGGTCGATGCCGGCAAGATGCTTGATGGAATTGAGGATGAGTGCGGCACTCGGTCCAAGCAGATCGGAAGTGGCGGCGGTGATGATGGTGCCGTCGGAAAGTTCGATTGCCGAGCAAGGCCGTCCCTCCTTCTCTGCCCTGGCACGTGCAGCCTCCACGGGACGGCGGAAGGATGTGTCGATGCGTGCCTGCTTGAAGAGAAGTGAAATCTTGTTTACCTCCGAATCGTTGCCATCACCCTGGGCAAGGCGGTTGAGGGCTGTGAAGTAGCGGCGCACTATCTCATTCTTGGAGGCATTGGCACATACATCATCGTCGCTGATGCAGAAGCCTACCATGTTGACGCCCATGTCCGTAGGCGACTTATAGGGGCTCTCTCCGTAGATACCCTCGAAAAGGGCATTGAGCACGGGGAATATCTCGATGTCGCGGTTGTAGTTGATGGCTGTCTTGCCGTAGGCCTCCAAGTGGAAGGGGTCGATCATATTGACATCGTTGAGGTCGGCGGTGGCTGCCTCATAGGCGATGTTGACAGGATGCTT
>CAZPQD010000044.1:0-23207 GCA_964588625.1 uncultured Sangeribacter sp.
AAGATCGCAGTGTTCGACCTCGGTGGTGGTACATTCGATATCTCTATCCTTGAACTCGGCGACGGCGTATTTGAAGTGAAGTCTACCAACGGTGATACTCACCTCGGTGGTGATGACTTCGATAACGTAATCATCGACTGGCTCGCTGATGAATTTGAAAAGAAGGAGGGAGTAGACCTCCGCAAGGATCCGATGGCCATGCAGCGTCTTAAGGAAGCTGCCGAGAAGGCTAAGGTTGAGCTCTCCAGCTCTCCCGAGACTGAGATCAACCTTCCCTATATCACAGCTACTGCTTCCGGCCCGAAGCACCTTGTAGAGAAGCTCTCCCGCTCGAAGTTTGAGCAGCTTTCCGCCAAGCTTATCGATGCAGTTGTGGCTCCGTGTGAGAAGGCTCTTAAGGATGCAGGCATTTCCAAGTCTGATATCGACGAGGTTATTCTCGTAGGTGGTTCGACTCGTATACCTGCCATCCAGGCTAAGGTAAAGGAAATCTTCGGCAAGGAACCCAACAAGGGTGTTAACCCCGATGAGGTTGTTGCCGTAGGTGCAGCAATCCAGGGAGGTATCCTCAGTGGAGACTCCAAGGTTAAGGATGTGCTTCTTCTCGATGTTGTGCCTCTCTCGATCGGTATCGAGACTCTCGGTGGCGTGTTCACCAAGATGATCGAAGCCAACACCACTATCCCGGCACGCAAGAGCGAGACATTCTCAACTGCAGCCGACAATCAGCCTGAGGTTACAGTTCGCGTTCTTCAGGGCGAGCGTCCTATGGCTGCCGACAATAAGCTTCTCGGTGAGTTCAATCTCTCCGGCATCGCTCCCGCACCGCGTGGCGTTCCGCAGATTGAAGTGACATTCGAGGTTGATGCCAACGGTATCCTCAACGTTTCTGCAAAGGATAAGGCTACAGGTAAGGAGCAGTCAATCCGTATCGAGGCTTCCAGCGGCCTCAGCGAGGAAGAGATCCAGCGTATGCGTGACGAGGCCAAGGCTAATGAAAAGGCCGACAAGGAGGCTAAGGAACGTGCTGAGAAACTCAACCGTGCCGACAACGTCATCTTCCAGACAGAGCGTCAGCTTCAGGAGCTCGGCGATAAGATTCCTGCCGACAAGAAGGCAGCCATCGAGTCAGCTCTCGACCGTCTGAAAGAAGTTCACAAGAACAAGCTCTATGAAGACATCGACATGGCCGAAAAGGCAGTGACCGACGCTCTTCAGGCTGCAGCCCAGGACATCGCCAACGCACAGGCCGCTTCTCAGGCCGGAGCACAGGCCGGTCCTGCACAGGGTCCCGCTCAGAGCAGCAACGACGGTGGCGCAGAAGACGTAGACTTCGAGGAAGTGAAGTAAACAACCCTCTTCCAAGACTTATAAATAATGAAAGGAGTGTAACTCAATCGGGTTACACTCCTTTTTGTATCTATTTGGATTGCATCTATTTTGTTTCTCTGAAAGGTATTACTCTGAGACTTTCAGATTGCACTCATAAGTCTTGCCCTGGAAGGAAGTCATCTTTCCTTTAAAGGAATCGGAGGAGAGTACTCCTACGAATGTACCGGTCTTTTCTCCTTTGTCATTTTTTTCTTCAAATGTGAGTTCGCCTGTGTTTTCATTGTATTCCTTTATGGAAAGCGATAGGGTGGCCTTCGGACCATTCTTGTCGTAATAATACGAACCGGTTTTCATCCCCTTCTCGAGTGTAAGATGAATGGGATATTTTCCATCTATCTTTCCCGTAAGAGTGAAAGGACCGTAACCGAGGGATTTCTTTTTCTCAGGTTCTTCTCCATTAACCTTGACATAAGCGAGGTATTCATCTCCTGTAGGAGTATAGTTCTTATAGAAATCTTCCTTTGAAGGAGTATGTACGGTGATGGCAACAATCTCACGCCAGCTGTGTCCGGAGAAAGTATCTTCTATAAGTATGGATTCGTGTGCCGGGATGTCGCGTCCTCCGACTTCTATTTTTTTCTCGGAGAGGTCTCCTCCCACACCCATGTAGCGGTTGTTCCAAGTAATCTCATATTCCTCTCCGCCTATCATCTGGTCTGTAGTATTTTTCAGGGTATAGTAGCCCTCTCCCAGATCCATCATTGCTATGATGTCCTTTGTAATGGTGAAGCCAAGATTCTTAATTCCATTCTTCCTATTCTCTACGTAGGAATTATAGAGTTCGGTGGAGAGATTCTCCACATTGGTCATAACCTTCGAAAGCTCCTCATCATTCAATCCTGGCTTCAAACCTCCGACAGCCTGGGCAAACCTCATCTTGTTATCGGAGTATTTGAAAAGTCCGTTGGATTCCTTCACATGGATAGAACCATCGGAAGCCAATTCCACTATCATGCTTGCCCCACTGTTATAGACCACTTTATACTGGCCTTCCTGGTCCATTTTATTGACGGTCAGGCTGTCAGGATAATATGCTACCTCAAAATTCTCGGCGAACTCTGATCCGGGATAGTAGTGAAGAATGGAATCGCGATTATTTTTCTTAAGCTGCTGGGCAAAATTCTCAGCAAAAGAAGTGACTTTCCCCTTATCCGAATTGCCACATCCGCTTGTCATGGCTCCAACTGCTATCGTTATCGCCGTTAGCAAAATAAACTTTTTCATGATGATAGGCTTTTTAGTCTAATTCCTCGCAAAAATAACAAGATTTCATTGAACTGCAAAAAATTGTGGTCATAATCTGTAATACCTCCTGCATTCTAATGTCATTATTATTATGAAAGGGTCTTTACGTTAGAATCCTAATTTTTGTCGGTTTGGGAAATTATACTTAATTTTGAAATCCATTTGGGAATTGAAAAATGGATCGATATGACAAGCAAAATCGTTGAAGAGCAAAAGAATTGGGAGGTGGAAGAGAGGGTGGCTGGCAATTTAGGGTTGCCGCTTAAGTCGGTGGTTGCCACTATCGAACTCCTGGATGAAGGTGCAACAGTACCTTTTATCAGCCGATACAGGAAGGAACGCACCGGAGGACTTGACGAACTGGAGGTGAGAGCTATCCGGGAAGAGACACGCAGGGTGCGTGAGTTCATAAGTCGGCGTTCTTCAATTCTTTCAAGCCTTGAGGAGAGGGGAGTGCTCGATGAGAGACTGAAAACTGATATTATGAAGGCTGACTGTCTTACAGTGCTTGAAGATCTCTACGCTCCCTTTAAACCGAAACGACGTACACGTGGCACTATGGCTAAGGAAAAGGGACTCGAACCGCTTGCAAAGACAATCATGGCGGGGAAAGCATCCGACCTCTATCAGACTGCCAAACGTATGCAAGGAAAGGCTACTTCTCCAGATGAAGCTTTGTCCGGAGCCTCGGACATTATTGCGGAGTGGGCTTCTGAATCTCCTCGACTCAGGGAGATGACCAGAAACAATATGAACCGTTATGGCGAAGTCTCGGTGGGAGTCGTGAAGGGAAAAGAGGAAGAATTGGCAGCATCTCCTTATGCCCAGTACGCCGGGTTCAACCGCCGCCTCTCTTCATTGGCCTCCCATCAATATCTTGCCATTCGAAGGGCTGAAAAGGAGGGATTTTTGCGAGTGTCATTACGTCCCTCCGACACTGATCGACTTAAGGATTCTCTGAGCCGGGTTTTCGTGCCAGGGAATGCAAAGGGTGCCTCACGCCATTTCATAGAGGATGCTGTCAGCGATGCAGCTTCACGCCTCATTCTTCCCTCGGTGGAAAATGAGATTGCCGCAAGTCTAAAACAGAAGGCAGACAAAGAGGCGATAGATATATTTATGGAGAATCTCCGTCAGTTATTATTGGCTGCTCCTCTTAAAAATAAAAGGATTCTGGCGATCGATCCTGGCTATCGAACTGGTTGCAAGGTTGTGGCCCTGGATGAGACAGGAAAACTTCTTGACGATTCCGTGATTTATCCCGTTCCTCCCCGAAATGATTTTTCAGGAGCACAGAGGATAATTGAAAAGATGATGAAGAATCATCGGCAGGAAGTTGTGGCACTCGGCAATGGAACGGCCTCCAGGGAGACGGAAAAGTTTCTGAAGGAATATTGTCAGGTAATACCTTCTGACAAGATATTTATAGTCAGCGAAAGCGGTGCTTCCGTTTATTCCGCTTCTGATGTTGCAAGGAAGGAATTTCCTGATAAGGATGTGACTGTGAGGGGTGCAGTCTCCATAGGCCGACGACTCATGGATCCTCTTGCCGAGCTCGTAAAGATTGATCCAAAGTCGATCGGAGTAGGGCAGTATCAACATGACGTAGACCAGACGGAATTAAAGAACGGTCTTGACTTCATTGTGGAGAGCTGCGTTAATAAGGTAGGGGTTGACCTGAATACAGCATCCGAAAGTCTGTTGGGATATGTCTCGGGCATCGGTCCGGCTTTGGCTGCCAATATCGTTGCGTACCGCACTGCCAATGGAGCATTCGTGAATCGTTCTGAACTTAAGAAGGTGCCTCGTCTCGGTCCGAAGGCTTTTGAGCAAAGTGCAGGTTTCCTCAGGGTACAGGGTAAAGAACCGCTTGACAATACCGGCATACATCCTGAGAGTTATCATATCGCCCGAAGCATAGCATCAGCCACACACACCAGTGTGGAGACACTATGTGGAAATCAGCAGATGGTTGATTCCATAAATGCTGAGAAAATGGCTTCAAGAATTGGAGTAAGCGTGATGACCGTTAAGGATATACTCGATGAATTACGTAAACCGGGGCGCGACCCGAGAATGGAAAACTATGAGAATCCTTTTGAGGCTGGAATTGAGTGTTTCGAACAATTGAAGGAAGGTATGGTTCTCCCCGGAGTGGCGGTCAACATCACAGCTTTCGGAGTATTTGTGGATTTGGGGATAAAGGAGAATGCCCTTCTGCATATCTCCAAGCTCTCAAAAAATGGAAAGAGGGTCAACTCTATCGCCGGATTGATTAAACTTGGCCAACGTCTGCGGGTGCGTATCGACGAAATAGACTGGCATCGAAAACGAATCGGTGTTTCACTTACAGAATAACAACAGGCTCGCTCCAAAATATCAAAAATTTGGGGCGAGCCTGTTTTTCTCCATACTATTTTAATTCTTTTTATATTCTACAGCAGGCTATAAGGTGACAACGATTTTTCCAATCAGGCCTCGTTGTTCAGCAAGGAGATGTGCTTCTGATATCCCGCTCAGTGGAAATTGAGCGGCAATTACAGGATGGAGTTTTGACTCATTTATCAGTTGCATCATCGCATCAATTTGTGATTGAGTTGGAGAATTACTGTAAAATCCAGTAAGGTAGACTCCGGAAGGAATTTCTTTTATAGGGTCGAAATTATTGAGAGAATAAACGCCCCCCAACAAACCAGTATGGCACACTATGCCATGGAGAGAAGTCAATTGCAGAGACTCCCTAAGGGTTGAAGCTCCTATCAATTCAAGAACTTTCGAGACTTCATCCGGAAAAGAAGTCAGGACGCGTTTTCTGAAGTCAGCCCCCTCCAGAATCACCTCGTCAGCCCCAATTCCCTTCAGTGCCTGAGCTTTCTTTTCACTTCGTGTTGTGGTTATGACTGTAGCTCCAATGGCTTTTGCAAGCTGTAATGCCGCGATACCTATTGTTGATGAGCCTCCCCTTATGAGTAGTGTATCCGATGGATTTATCTGCAAGGATTGGAACAGGGAGCCGAAAGCTGTGAAGAATGTCTCGGGAATTGCAGCCAGTTCATTCCACTTCAGACTGCTGTCAACAGAAAATACATTCTTTTCAGGGAGAAGGGCGTATTGCGCGTAGCTTCCGTTAAAACTGCGACCCATTCCACCCATAAGAGCTATTACCTTCTGTCCCTTGACAAATCTGCTGTCGGAGGGATCTTCCACTATACCCACACATTCTATGCCGGGAATGATGGGAGTGTTGATATATGGTTGGGCTACTTCAAACTTGCGTAGCAATACTTCCGAATGATTTATCCCAAAAGCCTTGATTTTTATAAGAATCCAACCGGGACGTACTTTCGGAATTTCCACTTCCTGCAAAATCATTTCTCCGGCTTCACAGGGATGTGTCAGCACTATAGCTTTCATACTTCTTTCCAGCATTGAGGATCAGGTGCATAAAAAGATTGGTGATACCCGTAGGCAACCGCAGGACATCCACGGCAGAATCTAAGAAGTTCGCATTTGGAGCACTTCTCAAATTTTTCGTGCTGTCTGTAGTATTCCATACCTTCGCTTTTCCAAATCTCATGGATCGGCTGACGGTTAAGATTACCTACCACACTGTCAAAGCGTCGGCAAGCCATCACATTCCCATCTGGAAGAATAGTGAAATGACAGTCGCCGCAATGACATCCATCGTAGATGACTTCGGGATGGCTATCTTCCGGAATTTTGAACAGTCCTTTTTCGTAGAGATACAGTGTCCAAAGGTGATCCTTAAGATTGAAAATTGTAGAAGAATCCTTATATTTTTCAAATTTTTTCCATATCACATCAAGAAAGTCTCTATATTCGAGCGGGGAAATGTGAGTGGATTTTTCCTCTGAAGTAGGGCAATATCTGCCGAATGCGAAAATATCCGCTTCCTTCTCCACCACAGTATCTATGATCTGAGGGATCTCCTTGATATTTGTCCCGGAAACAGTTGTCATTATCGCAACTTGCAGACCGTTGCGTTTCAACACTCCGATCTTTTCTATTGTGGAATCAAAAGATCCCGGTTTGCGAATCGCATCGTGAGTCTGACGCATTCCATCAATCGACAACTGATATTTCCGACACCCCATTTCTTTCAGCCTCCGACAAGTGCTGTCGGTGAGGTGAAAGGGATTGCCGAGGATAGTGAAAGGAATATTCTTCTCCTTCAGCATAGCGAGAATATCCCAGAAATTCCGGTGCAGTATGGGGTCGCCACCGGTTATATAGAAGTACGGAATGCGGTTGATGCGATCGCACATTTCAACACACTGTTTGATGACATCGGCTGCCTTTTCAAGGGAGGTCTCGAGCATCACAGGGTGTCCTTCAGAAAAGATATAGCAATGTTCACATCGCTGATCACACGTATCTGTAATATGCCACTGGAAAGCAAAGTATTCCATTAAAAAAGCTCTACAAAAAAGAACAGACTCCGACAGGAAAACAGGTATCCTGCCGGAGTCTTGGATAAGTGAATTTCTTACTTGTCGCCGGCACCGCAAGCCGAACCGCAGGCTGCCGGTTTGTTCTCAGGTTTCTCTTCGCCAGCACCACATGCGGAACCACAGGCCGTAGGTTTATTCTCAGCTTTTTCATCGCCGCTGCCACAGGCAGAACCACATGCTCCGCTGGGCTTTCCATTTTCAGCTTCGCCGCAGAGATAAGCCTGGGCAGTGTGCTTTACAACACCATTAACAATTGTCTTCATGTTTCTGATTTTTTTTAGAAATGTTATTGGTTCTCTGCAAAATTAGGAAAAACTTATATTACTGTCAAGAGCGGGTAGATTTATTACATGGTTACTTTTTTCTCGCTTTTGCAGATAATCAGTCCATTAAAGTAAGACTCAAAAAATCAAAAAAATGATGTAGTTCAGACATTTGACCGATTGCTTCTTTTATATTAATTTTGCATCAGAAAGAACCGAATTATGAAAAAGAAAGAACAGCTCAATTCCATTATAGAAATTTGTCCTATCAGGAATGTCGTGGCCCGATTTGGCAATAAATGGGCTTTGCTCGTAATCCTTGTGCTCAGTGAGAAAGAACCCATACGCTTCAGAGAGTTAGGAAGAGAAATCCCTGATATATCATCGCGGGTGCTTTCCGGAACTTTGCGTGCTTTGGAGAATGATGGTTTGGTGGTACGAACTCTCTATGCTGAAGTACCTCCCAAAGTGGAGTATTCCCTTTCAGACACCGGCCGTTCGCTTGTACCCATAATTCAGCAGCTTACTGAATGGGCAACACAAAATATGAAGACAATCATAGAGCACCGTAAGAAAGCTGAAGAAGACTCCGATTGACGGAGTCTTCTTCTCTACTGAGTGTGATACTGTATTATTCGAGGCCGAGGCCGGGGATAGCGTAGCGGATCACTTCATAGATGGTTTCGACGTAATGGAAGGACATTCCTTTCACATAGTCTGGATTTATCTCCTCTATATCTTTTCTATTGGCCGAGGAGAGAATGATGTCGGTGATTCCTGCACGTCTTGCAGCCAGAATTTTCTCTTTTATGCCACCAACAGGGAGCACTTTCCCACGTAGCGTTATCTCTCCGGTCATGGCTGTCTTCTCCCTTACTTTATGACCGGTGAATGAGCTGACGAGCGATGTCACCATGGTGATACCGGCCGAAGGACCATCTTTCGGAATTGCTCCCTCCGGCACGTGGATGTGAACGTCTTTCTTCTCTATGATTCCCTGGGAGATTCTGAAAATCGACGCATTGGCCTTGATATACTGCATGGCGATGGTAGCCGATTCCTTCATTACATTTCCAAGATTTCCGGTAAGTGTAAGCTTTTCACCCTTACCATCGGAGAGTGAAGACTCAATGAAAAGGATGTCTCCTCCTACGGAAGTCCACGCAAGACCGGTGACTACTCCCGGACAATCGTTTGATTCATACATCTCCGGCATCACCTCCTCTTTACCGAGATAAGTTAGGATGCTATCCTTGTTTATCTTAACGGGAAGTGACTCTCCTTTGGCTTTCTTTACGGCAAGTTTGCGGAGTACCTTTCCAATCTTCTTCTCAA
This sequence comes from uncultured Sangeribacter sp., assembly GCA_964588625.1. GTDB lineage: Bacteria > Bacteroidota > Bacteroidia > Bacteroidales > Muribaculaceae > Lepagella. Next base: position 8,708 of record CAZPQD010000044.1, read on the forward strand.
GCTGCCGAACACCGTTTTCGCGAGTGTAGTGCTCGATGATATATTCAATGGCATTTCGGTTGAAAGTGAATGACTCTTCGCCTAATCCATTATCTCTCATAGCCTTCGGAATAAGATGGCGTCGAGCTATCTCTATTTTCTCCTCTGTGGAATACCCGCTGATGTTGATTATCTCCATACGGTCGAGTAGGGGAGCGGACAGTGTGGAAAGATTATTGGCAGTGGCAATGAACAATACCTTTGACAGATCATAGTCGAAGTCCAGATAATTGTCATGAAACTTGTCGTTCTGCTCAGGATCAAGGACCTCGAGCATTGCCGTAGATGGGTCACCCTTGTAGCTGTTGCCTATCTTGTCAATCTCGTCGAGCACAATGACGGGATTGCCTTTTCCTGCTTTCTCAATTGCCTTGAGGACTCTTCCGGGCATAGCTCCAATGTAAGTCCGTCTGTGCCCGCGTATTTCGGCCTCATCATTTAGGCCGCCAAGTGATACGCGTGCATATTCCCTGCCCATGGCTTCGGCTATGGATTTTCCAAGGGAAGTCTTGCCGACTCCCGGAGGTCCGTATAGGCATAGAATTGGGGCCTTCATGTCGCCTCGCAGTTTGATGACAGCCATCTGCTCCAAAATTCGTTCCTTCACTTCCTTCAGCCCGTAATGATCACGATTCAGTGTCTGTTCGATTTTGGCAAGGCTAAGGTCTTCCTGTGAATACTCATCCCAAGGCAGATTAAGGAATGTGTCGAGATAGGCATATTGAACGCTGTAGTCCGGAGTATGAGGATTGAGGCGTCCAAGCTTGGCGAGTTCCTTATTGAAATGAGCTGCAGCAGCTTCATTCCAGGATTTCATTTCAGAACGTTTGCGAAGGGTCTGAACATCATCATCCTCGCTGACACCGGCTATTTCATCCTGCATTGTCTTGATCTGTCGCTGGAGGAAATCTACCTTCTGCTGATGGGTCATCTCCACCTGACTTTTCTCTGCTATTGCAGCCCTCAATTCCATTTCCTGACAATGTGTGTCAAGAAAAGAGAGCAACTGCCGAACACGTTTCACCTCATTGCCTATGTCAAGAAGTGCCTGACGTTCTTTAACCGACAGGGGAGAATTTACGAGGATAAACTTGATTTTCTCTTTTATGTTTGACTGCCCGTCGAGCCCGAACTTGACATCACCCACTCTCTCGGGATCTACGAATTGTAGGAGGTTCTCATATGTCTCCACTACCATTCGGGAGACAAGATTGAACTCCGTCTCCTTTGATTTGGGCACGACATCCCATTTTTTCATCTCCTTTATGCGCGATCGCAGGAAGGGCTTGTCCTGGGAGAGACCCTCAAAGCGCGCTGCCGCCAGAGGCATGCAGAAAAGGGTGTGGACTCCCTCCGGACCGTTGATGAACCTGACTACATGAGCAATTACCCCCGTCTCGTGAAAGTCTTTGTTTTCCGACGGATTATCTTCGTCGGGATTGGTCTGGCAAATGAGAAAAATGCCTTCACCTTCCTCCACTGCGGTCTTTATGGCTTTAATGGAGGTCTCGCGGCTCACCTGAACCGGAACTGGGAGCATGGGAAACATGACAAGGTCCCGCAACGGAACAGTTATGATGTTAGCCTGATTCACCGTAAGCGAATTGACGGGAAGTTCATCGATTGCCATCACGAAGCGTTCGCCGAAATTTTCCGCTTCTCCCTGAAGCTCTTTTTCAATATTCTTTTTCTGCATCTTGTGATTGGGAGAGAGTAGTTTATTAGCGTACGGGTTCGTTGAAGATGTTGATATAATAGTTGATGGATTCGTCGAAAGAACTATGGTTGAAGCTGAACTTCATGGGTGAACCATACATTTTTTTCGAGTTCTCCGCAATCTTAGGAAATTCGTTGGTCAAAGATTCTTCCTTGCAAATTTCCTGTCGGAGGATGTGATAATCGTTGTTCGTCAGTCGTTTGCCTCCCGTCTTTAGTTTATGGGAAAGTGGAAGGTCTTCTATCGTATCCATCCTGACGTAAAGCATTTCGTTGCTCTCGGCCACAAGGAAGGTAGTAAGCACAGTTCCTTTGGGGGCGATATTCACTGCGGTAAGCTTGCTCCCGTTCCAATGGTCATATCGAACGCCCGGTTCCATCTCGAGAATCTCCTTGACTGGAATTCGGCAGACTGTGCCGTCTTCAAAGGTTGCGATTAGCATATCATCGACTTCATTCTCCAGGATTGCGAGTGCCAGTGGTCCTTCTTCTTCCAGATCCTTGAATTTGTCTTCCTGGAATGCATCGAATGTGCTGTCGGGATAAAAGTAGATGTATCCTACGGGGTGAACATATCCATCTTCCCAGTTATGGAGTATGTTGGGACGATGGGTTCCGGTGGCAATCTTTGTTGAAGCCGGAGTTGCGAAAGCCGAGGTCTCTGAAGTGGGCTGACCGGATTCTATGGCAGAATCCGAGGGTTGGGGAGTAAGTTCTTGAACTGAATTTTTGGAAGCGGTAGGAGAGAGCTGAGCATCATTTGGCTGAGGATTGTTCTCGATTGCTTCCTCATAGCTGTTGCGCAGCTGGCGGTTCTTGAAGTCGCGGTAGTTTTCGCTACGCATTTTTATGAAGTCGTCAAGATCTTTACCGAGTTTAGGACGAGTGGAAGTGCTGTGACGCACAAAGATGTTGCCGTCGAGCACCACGGGACGCTCCACTGCATCCACCTCTACCTTGATGACACCTTTCTCAGCTTCAGGGTCCGACATGATGCGGATATGATCCTGGGCTGCACCTGGAAGATTGCGGTGGATGAGATTCTCAAGATCTACAATCATGCCGTCAAGTGTGGCCTTTCGTCCGCGGCTTCGACGGTAACGCAGGTCTTCGGCGAGACCCGCCTCATAACCGAGGTCGTTGACGCCGATATAAAGATAGCCGCCCTCACTGTTAAGGAAGCCACAGATGATTTCAAGGATCTCTCTTTCCTGAGCCTCACGACGGGCTGCCATATGGTCTTCTTTCTTGTTGGTGAAGACGAGCGATGACTTGAATTCCATATGCTGGTCTTCCTCGCCATAGTATTTGAGATTCTTCTCCGCACTATTGACGTTGAGCACCTTTGCAATCTCGGAATTGATATTTTTCCTCACCACTTCATATGACTCCTCTTCAGGGAGCATGTTGAGGGAGAGGACAAGGGATGCCAGCAGTCGCTCCGTCTCATCCTCCTGGGTGGTGAGTTCCCAGAGATGGTTATTTCGCTCCGGACGTGCTATGGAAGCCACGATATCGAGTTTCGTGTAGAGCTTTTTTAGTATGTCATTGTCGCCGAGCTGATCCTTGTGTTTGGCGAGCTCTTCGTGGTTGACCTCACGGTTGCGTGCGTAATACTGCAGCTGGGCCAGCAGACGCTGGTGAAGCTTAATTTCCGCGCGGAGGGAATCGTCGTCAATGGCTTTGGCAAGAAGAGCGGCAAGGCCGAGATAATTGAAGGCCTGAAGGTATTCTTTCTCAGCATATGCCCGGCGCTGGAGCATAAGGATTATCTCACGCATCTCTTCGCGCGACATAACCTCCTGAGCCTCTATTACTTCCGAATCGGCTTCTTCATCACCCACTTCCTGCTGACGGCCAAGAGTCTGCATGATGCTGCGCAAGGGATTGACTTTAGTATAGCAATCGTCACTCTTTACATACTCTACGATCTCACCCTCCCAGTAATCCGGTGTATAGTGATTCATGCCGAGATATTTCACCCTTACGACAGTGCCTGTGGAGTAGCCGCCGTTCTGTTCATCCATATCTACAAGGAGGGTATAACCCTTGTCAGACAGACAAACATATCGTCGGTTTTTATAGTCTACGTGACGTATCACTGCCTGACTCTCCTCATTGAGCTCAACGGCTTCTGCAAGTGCTTCCTTTATGTCCTTCTTCATCGTGAAGTAGAGCTCCTTGCCGCTGTTCTTCACAGTTGCAGGGAAAATGAGAGGAACGCCTCGCTCGTCGCAGAAGATGTCAAGGTCTCCGTTATAGTTGCGGGGAAAATCCTTTTCGTCAAGCCAGGCTACGAAATCTTCCGTACAGGCGGTAAGCCAGCCTGATCCTTCATATTCGTCGCTAACGACGACACAGTGAAATTTCAGCTTGTGTCCTTCCGAAGCAGTGGGATCGAATTTGCAGTCATCGATGATGATCTCCACTTCATCTCCATCTTCAGGACGCACTTTCTTTATGTCTATTTCTGTTGTGGCATCAGGGTCGGAAGCGGGGAACAGGCAGTTTTCTATATTACCCCACATTTCTTCATATGCCTTGAGGTCGTTCTTCTTGGATGCGTTCGGGGTGCGTACTCGTTCGGTGAGCATTATCTTGGGCGACATCCAGCTTATAAGGCCGTTGGGAAGTACTGAATTGTCATCCGTGGCATATCTCTCTCGCACTGTCAGCTCCTTAAGGCGGAGTTCGATTATGGCATTTTGGAGGGTATAGACCTTCGGAGGCAGAGATATATCGATATTGCTGTTCTTGAGTGTCGATGCTTTCTCTTGCAGGAGCTGGAAACGTGACGTATCCTCCCAGGAGAAGTCTCCCTTATATTCGTGGCCAAGCAGCGAACCTACAGCCTTATATAGAAGATCGTCAACATCGCGTGTGCGGAAATTGGAGAGAAAACGATAGAACATTGATTTGTTGTGTGCAAGGTCTATGCGGTCGTAGGGTGTTGCGAGCAGGGATTGTATGGCAATGGACCTTACAAGGTGCGTAAGCTGCTGATTTCCGCTCCCGTTCTGTGTCTCGCTCATGGGAACGGAATTTAGATGCTCGCAGTTTTCCGATATGTAGATCTCCAACTGGTCAACAAGTGCCGATCGGAAAGGATCAGCCTTCCATGTGGAGACCGGCCATGAGTGAAGGGCCTCGAAGAGATTGTTTAGGCGGGATTTGATGAGATCCGGACGCAGACGCAGGATGGTCATCATGATGCGGAACTGCTCAGAGGGATGATACAGGAATCCGGCTTGCTTCAAGTCTTCAAAGATTGTGTCGATGAATACTTCATCCTTATTTTCAGAAATGAGGGCAGTTGCCTTCTCGTACTGCCGGAACATTTCGATATAGCCGGAGAGAGTCTCCTGAAGTTCGGCCCGCTGGTCAGGATTGCAATCGCGAAGATAGCCCGAACGCTGAATGATATACATACACACCTGTTCAAGCCATTTCATCATCATCCTGATCAGATCCATTCTTTCGGGGCTGTCTTTAGCCTCGATAAGGAACTTGGTGACATTCTGGGAAAAGAGGTGCAGAAGTGTGAATATCCAGTCGGAATCCTTGGCCTCAAGTTGCTCGAGGGCAGGGGAGAGGTCGGTGGTTTCTGAAAGTAAAGAGGAAATTTTCTCCTCATCTGCTTCGCATCCGCTTACTTCGAGCCAGGATTGAAGGCTCTTGAATTGCAACTTAATTTTTTGGGAAAGTAGCCCGGAATACTTAAGCAGTACGTAGACGTTATTGATTTTAAGGACCTTACATTTTACCGTCTTACCACGCGTCAGACCTTCAGGAGCCTTGTTAAGAGTGAAATAAAGGCCATTTTCATCCTCAACTTCATAAGCACCGTTTCGCCCGATTTTTTTCCCTTTAATCTTAAACAGATATTCTTCGCCGACAGAATAGAAACGGGGGATAATTCTTGTAAGGTCTTGACCAACAAATATATATCCATCCTTATTATCCTTAACGTAAATATCGAGATAGTCAGGAATCGGTTCCTTTGTCTGGAATTTTAACTTAGGAATTGAATTTGAGATGGTGAAACCGGCGGGCAAATCTTCAATGTCGTCAGTAAGCAGAGTAAAGAAATTGTCCTTTGATTTTTCCTTGTCAACCTTCAGGCGTGTATGCGCGCCCTTGATCAGTTCAGAATAGAGCATATTGGAAAATTTGTTTGAGATTGTAATTGATCATAACGCCGTCCTTATTCTCCAAAAACGGTATTATCCATGCAAGCTACAAAATTATGAAAAATTTGTGTCCCAAACAAATCTCACGTCAAAAAGTAATCCTATTTAACATAATATTGATTATGTTTCAAAACTGGATGTTCTGACCGTCAGTCCTTTTTCAATTGCAAATTTACTCCTTTATGCCTGTCTCTGTTCCTTATCTTGCCTGATCGGTGACTTAACAGTTAGCCTGATGTTTTCTGATCCTTATTTTTTTAAAGGACAGAAATATTGGCCCTTACCTTGTGTCAGCTTTCCATATTCTATCGCATTGGTTGGGCATATGTGATAGCACCCAAGGCAACTTACACAATTTTCTCCCCAGTTTGGCCGTCCTCCTTTCATTTCTATGTTTGCTATCGGACAGACTGCCTCACATTTCCCACATCCTACGCATTTCTCACTGCTTCTCCATTTTTGAGGAAATATTCCCCAATGTTTGAATAGCGGATATATGAGTCCTGTTTTAAGCTTTGGCCAACTGCCTCGTGTGACGTCAACTGTAGATTTTCCCTCTTTTATCTGTGTGGCGATATTTTCAATACGAGGGATCGCTTCACGGAGTTTCTTTTGTTCAAGTTCTTTCGAGTCTATACCAAACCCTGGGAGTATGACATAGTTATTAGGCATTATGACACTCCATATTCCCTTAATCTCCAATTCATTGCGTACGGCTCTTTTCATAAGCATCTCCGGAGCCATGGCTGTCTCGTCTCCACATGTCATCACAGCCCATATCTTTGGCTCCGGCTGATTGGCCCTTCTTTTTTCCCTGATTATCAGCCCGAGTGTGTCGACAAATTTCAATATAATCGGAGATATTCCCCATGAATAGACTGGAAACACCAATCCAAGCGTTTCATCTTTTTCTGAGAAATCAATTGGCCCCCCAATCATCTCTGAGTCCGTGAGTAAACTGACATCCATCCCAAGTAAATCTCCAAGACGGAAGGCCACAAATCTGGAGTTTCCTGTTCCTGAAAAATAATATATCATATCCTCTTATTCATCAATGTTTTAAATACTTATTCCTGTCCTTGCCCATCCACACATAACCTGTCACCTATAACTCATCACTCATCACTCGTCACTTGTAACTCGTCACTTGTCACACTTCACTATCCCGTCATTATATTGAAAATCAGCTCGTCGAGCAGGTCGTATTCGTTCTGAAGCGAACCTATTCCCTTGCTTTGTGTGTCGAAGTTTCGGATGGCATGAACGGCCTTCACAACCTGGGCGGCATTATAATTATGCAGACCGCTTCTGTAATCTTTCAGATGATTTCCCGTCCCCTTTAAATCAAGGGCATTCTTTAAGGCTGTGTCGGACTTATCTGCAGAGAATGCCGCGATACATAGCTTGGAAAAATAATCAAAAATGGTGGCGCAGGTGACTACGGGTGGGTTTTGCTTTGGATTTTTTCTGAAATATCTCGTAATCATCATTGCCTTGGGATAATTCTTTTCTGCAAGTGCAGTCTTAAGCTCAAGATTGTTGAAATCCTTGGATATCCCAATATTGACCTCAATATCTGAGGTCATGATACGGGTTCTCTCCCCTATCGCAATCTTCAGTCGGTCTACTTCCTTAAAAAGTTTAGACAGAGGTCCCCCTATGTATTCGCACAATATGGCCACTGCCCTATCTTCAATTGTGACTCCTATTTCAGTGCAGTACTCACGCAGTGGCCCAGTCAGCTGATAGTCCCATAAAAGTTTCGGACTATTGTATACAACTGTATTTGATGAAGCATTGGCTGCCTTTATAAGTGCTGACGTTGAATTGAGGGATTCCCCTTTAAAGATGATGGCAAAGACAGTCGAAGGGTTTGGATTGGAGATGTAAGGGGCGAGTTTATCAAGCTGTGCCTTTGCCTTGTAGAGGGTCTGCGCCTCACGAAGCATCACCAATTTCCTTTCCGCCATCACAGGGTATTGCTGGGCAGCCGCCGCCACCATGGAAATATCCGAATCAGCACCAAAGAAGATCTCGCAGTTGAAGTCTCTGTCGGACTCATCCACAACATTATCCATCAGTGCTTCGACAATCCTGTCGATATAATAGGACTCTTCTCCCATCAGGATATAAACGGGGGCAAATTTCTTATTGCGAATGTCGTTCAATATTTCCCGGTGTGTCGGTCCGTAGTTTTTTTTAGCCATTCTTCAGGTTAATGTAGATTGGAAGATTTAAAGAAGAAATACTTGCGGAAAAAATAGAGGAAAAGTGCGGTAGCCACAGCACTTCCAACCGCCGGCCAGGGTATTCCGGCCTCTACGGTTCCCAGATTCTCAAAGCTATTGAATGTCTCGCTTCCATTCATTTGGCATCGTCCTGCTATCCATGAGAATATTACAACAAGACTGTTATTGAGCGAATGTGCAAAAGCTGACGTTCGCAGTGACCCCGACCAAACGAGAAGGTATCCGAAAGCCGCTCCCATCAGCAGCCGCGGTGCAAAACCAAAAAACTGGAAATGGATCGCGCTGAAAATGAACGCTGTAGTCCAGATCGCCAATCCCGGACTTAATCCAACCTTGGATAAGGCATTCTGAAGCGTTCCCCGGAAAAATATTTCCTCACAGCAACCGGTCAACACCCCTACTACCAACACTCCGCTAATTAGGCCCCAGATGGAATAATCCCCCAATATTTTGGAGGTCGTGGCCTCTCCCATCTCTTCCCACTCGCGGATTATTTTCTCCACTTCGCTGAGGGAATCCGGAAGATGCATTTCAGCGTTCCATAAAATAAGTTGATTCATGGCCGGCTGGGCTATAATAAATAGAATCACAACTCCGATTATAGCCTTCCATCCGCTTGGATTGCTAATTGCAAGAAAACGTGCAGGATCAGAGGGATCCATCTGTCGAGCTGCAAGCCATGCAGGCAGGGCAAAGGCGAGTAGACATTGCGCAGCCGATTGACACAGAAGGCAGTCTCTCGTCTGGGAGCCAAACGCCATCTGGATGAGCATGGAAGCAAATGATGTCAGGCAGAGTCCGGCAAAAAAGAGAAGAAGAATTATAAGAATGCGTTTCATTTTATTTCCTCCTTATCTTTATGATCTATATGCTCCGGTACTCCGCCTTTATGCTCCAATACTTCTTCATCTTTATGCTCCGGTATTTCATCATCGTCTCCGAAATGTTTTCTTCCGAAAACGAAGTTCCGCCCAAGATATTTTTCCCTCACCACAGGGTTTTCTGCCAACTGTTCGCTTGTGCCTTGAAACAGGATTTTCCCCTCGAACAGCAGGTAAGCCCTGTCGGTTATTCTCAAGGTTTCGTGGGCATTATGGTCAGTGATAAGAATGCCGATGTTCTTCTTCTTAAGTTTATATACCACAGACTGGATGTCCTCCACGGCTACAGGGTCAACGCCGGCGAAGGGTTCGTCAAGCATGATGAATTTAGGGTTGATCGCCAGACATCGGGCAATCTCAGTGCGTCGGCGCTCTCCTCCCGAAAGTTGGTCGCCAAGATTCTTCCTAACCTTTTCCAATTGAAATTCCTGGATGAGGCTTTCAAGTTTTTCTTTCTGATACTCGCTTGAGGTATCAGTCATTTCCAACACAGCACGTATGTTGTCTTCCACAGAGAGCTTCCTGAATACGGAGGCTTCCTGAGCAAGATAACCGATGCCAAGCTGTGCACGCTTATACATGGGCAGGGAAGTTATATCCTTGGAATCAAGGAAAATCTTCCCTTCATTGGGGGAAATCAGACCTACAGTCATATAGAAGGTTGTGGTCTTTCCAGCCCCGTTAGGGCCGAGCAGACCTACGATTTCTCCTTGCGTGACGTCGATTGTCACATGATTTGCCACAGTGCGCTTGCCGTATCTCTTTACAAGATTATCAGTTCGAAGCACCTGTTTCTCAGGTTGCGAGGGCTCTTCCGGCTTTTCTTCCTGCCTCGCAGATTCTTCCTGTATGCAATTATCATCGGGTCCAGGGATTGTTTGTGATGTCGTGTCAAGCATTTCTGTAGCCTCCAACTCCCCGTTCCGGATCTCGGGTTCCTGTGGGGTTGCGTTGGAGTTGGCATCCACCTTCCGAGTCTTTCTAAAAAGTGAAAATTTCATTTTCTTGAGGAGTTCTTGAGAAGTGAGCGTATATAATCTGCAAGAAGTTTGATAGCCACATTATTGTTGCCTCCTTGCGGGATAATGATGTCGGCATATCTTTTGGTAGGTTCTATATAGAGATTATGCATTGGCTTCAGTGTCTCCTGATAACGGTCGATGACCATCTGGGGTGTCCTGCCACGCTCAATGCAATCCCTATGAATCACGCGTATCAAGCGTTCATCAGCGTCCGCATCCACAAACACCTTTATGTCCATCATTTTGCGCAGACGTGGATTGCTGAGGACAAGAATCCCTTCCACCACCACAACTTCAGAAGGAAGTATGGTTAGTGTATCAGGTGTGCGTGCGCAGGTGAGAAAATCATACGTGGGACGCTCCACAGCCTTCCCCTCCTTCAACTCGCTGAGTTGGTCACACAGCAGATTCCAATCAATGGAATCCGGTTCGTCATAATTCATCTTCAACCGAACTTCCAGAGGAATATGACGGTTGTCTTTATAGTAACTGTCCTGTGGAATGACGGCCACTTCCTCCTTTGGAAGAGCCTCCATGATTTTCCTGACGACAGTGCTTTTGCCTGAGCCTGTGCCTCCGGCTATACCGATAATCAACATCTCAATAATTTTTTCATTCAGGGATTATCATGTGAGGGAGTTGCCCCGGATTTCCCGTAGTTTTTTGCAAAATTACAAAAAATCAGGAGTAAAAACAATCCATATGAGTCATTCAATGTGGAACAGAATGTAAAAATTGGCGGTTGTAGGAAAACTATCAGAAAATTTGATTAACTTTGCAGAAAAGTAGCTCATTATGTCCGAAGCTGCAAGTCGTCATTGGAAATGACAGGCATCCGGCGGATGGACTATAGGGAGCATAAAACATTTAAGAACTATGAGAAAGAACATTGTTGCAGGAAACTGGAAGATGAACACCTCTCTCGATGAGGGTGTGGAACTGGCTAACGAACTCGCCACAATTCTTGAGAAGCGTCCCGTAAATTGCGAAGTTGTGATCTGTGTACCTTTCACTCATCTCGTATCCGTACGCGGAGTCATCGACGGCAGCCCCATTGCCCTGGGCGCGGAAAACTGCTCCGAGCATGTAAAGGGAGCATACACGGGTGAGGTAAGTGCCGCAATGGTGAAGTCTACCGGTGCAACCCACGTTATTCTTGGCCACAGCGAGCGTCGTCAGTATTTCGGTGAAAATAATGAGCAGCTTCTTGCCAAGACCCGCCTGGCGCTGGCCAACGGCCTTAAGCCCATCTTTTGTGTAGGAGAGGTTCTCGAGGAGCGTGAGAACGGTAGCTACAACGATGTGGTGCGCTCTCAGGTTGAGGCTCTCTTTGAGCTCACTCCGGAAGAGTTCTCCAACATCGTCATAGCCTACGAGCCTGTATGGGCTATCGGCACAGGTAAGACCGCCACTGCTGATCAGGCTGAGGATATGCATGCTCATATCCGCAAGGTGATTGAGGAGAAGTATGGCAAGGAGATTGCCGACAACACCTCCATTCTCTATGGTGGAAGTTGCAAGCCATCCAACGCCAAGGAACTTTTCTCAAAACCTGACGTTGACGGTGGTCTCATCGGCGGCGCCTCCCTTAAGGCTGCTGACTTCATGGGCATTATCGAGGCTTTCGATTGACGCTCATTTTTTAACAATGACTTCAATGATGAAGAGGGTCAATTCCCTCTTCATCAACATACTATTTAATCTGAATATGTCACATTATCCCGGCTCCCGTTTTTTTCTCTCAGCAGCCATTGCTCTCGCGTTGGCCAACACAGGTGCTGACATGTGGGCTTTTACTCCTGCTAACGAATCATCCGAAGAGGAAAATCCCATAGAGCGGATCATGCGTGAATCCGGAGGAAATATTGAGATCGATATTCCTGAATCTATCCTCCAGCAGATTCTGACCCCTCCTGAAGCTCCCAAAAAGCGACAGGAAAAATCGGAGAACCTTAAGAAAGGAATCAACAAGCTTCAAGGTTATCGTGTGCAGGTATTCAGCGATGGAAGAAACCAGCAGAGCCTCGAGGCAAGGGCAAAGGCAAGGGGAAATGCAGTTTTGGCTAAATTTCCTAAATACCGGGGGCAGGTCTATTCTTTCTCCAAATCACCAAGCTGGTATACGCGTGTCGGCAATTTCCGTACAGAAAAGGAGGCTGCCAATGCTCTTGCTGAGCTAAAGCGGGCCTTCCCGAAGTTCGCCGGTGAGATGCGTGTGGTGAAATGTCAGATTGTAGTAGTGAAATAATACAAGGAGTCGGCAGACTCCAAGTGCAACCTATATTAGAAAGATATCATTGTGGCGAGAAAAGAACAACACGATGAGAAACTGGTGGCAGAGATTGCTGCACACTATAAGGAAATCCTCCGTCTTATTGGAGAGGATCCCGAACGTGAAGGATTGTTGAAGACGCCGGAAAGAGCAGCAAAAGCTCTTGTAGACATTACTTGTGGCTACCGTCAGAATCCATTGGAGATAGCCCGTAAGGCTGTCTTCGAGCATGCCGGATCAAAGATAGTCATTGTGAAGGATATAGAGTTTTACAGTATGTGTGAACATCATATCCTTCCCTTCTTCGGTAAGGTTTCGATCGGATATATTCCTGATGGAAAGATGATTGGTCTTTCCAAGCTTGCCCGTATTGTCGATAGTTTCGCCAGACGGCTTCAAGTGCAGGAACGTCTGACGGCCCAGGTCTGTGAGCTTCTTGCCGAAGCTCTTCCAAATCATGGCGTGATCGTTGCATGCGATGCGGAGCATCTCTGCATGAAGATGAGGGGAGTGGAAAAACAGGATTCCTCTACCCTGACGCTTGACTATTGCGGACGTTTCTCTGAAGATGTCGCACTCCGCGAGGAGTTCTTCCGGATGCTTGAAATGACCCGTTGAATAAATATGGCTACCATTCTCCCGCGTCCGCAACTTTTATTCTTTGACCTTGACGGCACTATTGTTGATAGCGGCGAGGGGATCATGAAGTGCGCACGTCATGCGCTAACTCATTTCGGTATTGAAGTCCCTTTTGATGACTTGCGTAAATTCGTTGGACCACCACTGGAAGATGCTTTCTCTGATTTTTATGAATTCTCTCCGGAAAAGACTGAGGAGGCTGTCAGAGTGTTTCGGGAGCGATATTATCGAAAAGGTATAAATGAACAACTCCCCTATCCTGGAGTCACTGCTTTTCTTAAGAAGCTTAATGACGCCGGTTACAGATGCGTGATAACCACAAGCAAGATGCAGCATCAGGCGGAACGCGTAGTGGGCGAAATATTTCCTGAACTCAAGCAATATTTTGAGAACGTCTTCGCACGCGACACGGCAGGACGCCTCCATACAAAAGCGGATGTTGTCGGTGAGGCCATCAGATTCTTCGGCATTGAGGACCATCCGGAAAAAGCCATAATGATAGGTGACAGGAAATACGATGTTGAAGGTGCTTCTGCCAATGGGCTTCGAAGTATTGGGGCCGTCTACGGATATGGATCGCGCGAGGAGCTCTCTATGGCCGGTGCAACATATTTGGCCGAGAACTATGATGAAATCCTGAATTTGCTTTGTTGAGCAGCAGGCGTGAACATTAGATTGTTTATTTATGTTTGTTTAGATATAATCACCAGTCTTAAATTAAGATTTCAAGTTTCATCTAAACCACTCGTACTATGAAGAAAGCGTTACAAAAAGTAGTCACGGCAGTTGCAATGGCGGCTGCTTTGATAGGATTCTCTCAGGAGGCTGATGCTCAGCGTGGAGAAAAAACTCTCGGAATAGCAGGAGGTTATGCCTCTTACAACAATGGAGGATACACTGACATTTATTTTCAATATACTTTTGCCAATCACTTCCGTATTGCTCCTGAGATTGGCTACGTCTTCCGCAACGATGGAGCTTCAGCTTTTGAAATGAGTGTGGATATGCACTTTCCTTTCAGAGTTGCAAAAGGATTTGCAGTTTACCCTCTTGCAGGTTTGACATTCAACAATTGGAGTTATCGACATGGCGGACACGCTTCCCGAGGCGGAGCTGATTTCGGCGGAGGCTTGGATCTGTACCTTACGAGCAATCTCAAGCTCACTCTTCAGGGAAAATATTCGCTGATGAATGATACGGGAGGTGCATTCGTTGGCATGGGTATCGGCTATGTGTTCTGAAGAATGCCGGAAAAAAATAACCCGTCCTTATCGCAAACTGCAGATAAGGACGGATTTTTATTATCTATGCTTTGAGATGTGGAGCGCTTCTTACTTGAGGGCAGCCTGAACAGCATCGTTAGGCACCATCTCCTCCTTGAAAACATAAGCGCCAGTCTTAGGCGACTTCTCCATTTTGATGATCTTGCTGTAGGTGCGTCCTTCACCTTTCTGAAGAGACGCAACGGTTTTCTTTGCCATGGTTCAGTGGA
>CAZPQD010000045.1:0-22497 GCA_964588625.1 uncultured Sangeribacter sp.
TATGCTCCTTCGCACTGCAAGGCCAAATTCGGGGCACATCTGCGACCCCTGCGTTGACATTTTTTGGGGAACGGAGCCTGAAGTTGCTGAGGTAGATAAGGGTAAAAAATGAAGGAGGAGAGTCATCCGACTGTCCTCCTTTCCAACCTATATAGCTAAAACTATCCAAAAATACAAAATGAAGTATAAATTACTTATGAGAGCGCGCCTCACGGCGGGCGGGTTTCTTTTTTCACTTGCAAAATTATATCTTTTTTTTCAAAAAAAAATTAAGATAGCTGAAGATTAGGGAAAATACACCAGATTTTTTAGCAAATTTTATGTAAGTCTTCGGGTAGTTGAAGACTTTTGTGAGTTCTTCCTGTCATAATAATCACGCTTGCGTCCTGAAACCGAACCATATTTCTTTTTGTGAGGTTATAACTTAAACAACCCGATTGAAAATAACATCAAACAAAACATAAGGAATATGCGTAAAGGACTTTTACTCATGGCCGCTGTACTGGCAGCGGGCACTCTTTCTGCGAAAAATCAGCAGATCGACGACTTCTATACCCTGGGGTTATCACCCGACGGCAGTTATATCCATGGCAGCGACGGAGTCTTCTTCCTGATCCGCAACATCAAAACTGATCAGGAATGGAACTACAGCTCCGACAATGATGCCGGTAATGGAAACTGTTGGACAGCCGATGGGATGATGGTGGGTAATCTTGATGATTTCACACCGGCCATATGGAAGGATGGCAAGTGGACACCCCTGCCGGTGGATGCTTCCGTCACTCATATTCTGCGCGGAGTGACACCCGATGGCAAATATATATGCGGCACTATGGGAATGCCAAAACCCTCCGGAGATGTGGAAGACTATCTCATGTCCGCCCCCTGCATCTGGGAAAGACAGGATGATGGAAGCTACGGCAATCCCATACCTCTCCCCTATCCTGAAACTGACATTACGGGACGTGTGCCACAATACGTCACTGCCAACAACATCAGCGACGACGGCAACACCATAATCGGCCAGGTGGTGGATGGCAACGGATTCTTCATCTATCCGATCGCTTTTTTCAAGAATGAGGATGGAAGCTGGACATTCCAGAATGTTCAGCCTGACGTCATCAATCCTCAGAATGTGACATTCCCGGCATATCCCGGAAGCGGTCCGATAATGCCGATGGCTGAGAGCTATCTCTCGCCTGAAGAAATGGCCGATTATCAGGCGGCTGTGGAGGAATGGCATGATCAGGGTTCGGATTATGCCAGCGAGCCTGATCCCTATGACTTCCTTTCAGGCGAGAATCTGGAGGCTTATGAAAAGGCCCTGTCGGAATACTATTCACTTCAATCAAAGTGGGAACCTGCATTCATCGCATGGTGGAAATCCTACAACCGACTGATGGAGACAGGCCACACATTTGAATTCAACGACCTCTTCCTTTCTCCTGACGGACGCTTTTACGGAACAAGCGCTCAGATTGCCATCCCCAACGAAGATGAGGGAAGAGTTGAAGTATTCTCCAAGAAAGCCCCCGCAAGTGAGAGAGACCGCGTGCTTCCCCACGACGGAAACGGCACAAAGAAATATATCCCCTACGTATTCAACCTTAACGATGACACATACAAAGCCTATGACACTGAGTTCATCAACGGAGTGGAACTTTACAGTGTCCTTTCCGACGGAACAGTGGTGGGTGTCAACGAACCGACTCCTTACCCGCAGACCTATCTTTTCCTTAAAGGAGAAGCCAATCCTACAGGGCTGAAGGATTATGTGGAAGGTATCAGCAAGGAGACAGCCGACTGGATGAGCACACATATGACCCACGACATAGAGGTATATGACCCTGAAAACGACAACTTCCAGCTCGAAGAAAACGTGATGATCACCGGTATTCCTTTCGTTACCCCCGACCTCAACACTATCGTCACTACGGCTTATGCTATCTGGACAGATCAGGGATCTGCCTATCTCACATATGTGCTTACACCCAAAGATCCCAGTTCTGTAGCCGCACTTCCTGCAGCCCAGCAACTCAACCTTACAGTCAGCAAGGATGGCATCGTAACGCTCAACAAGAGTGCTGACGTGGAAGTCTTTGCCCTCACCGGTTCGAAGGTATTCTCCGCTGAAAACGTTACAGAGGCCCGTCCATCGCTTGAGAAGGGAATCTATCTTGTGAAGGCGACCACTGAAGATGGAGAGACCCTCACGCGAAAGGTGGCGCTCTGATACTAAAAGGTTCACAATTAAAAGCTCTCAATCCCGGAAGAAAAAGATGGACAAAACCGAGGTTAGAAATGAAATAGAGAGACTCCGAAAGGAGATCGACCGACACAACAGGGCTTATTATGTGGATAATGCCCCAGAGATTTCCGACAAGGATTTCGATATGCTTATGAAGGAACTGGAGCGACTTGAGGAGGCACATCCGGAGTTTCGGGATGAGCTCTCGCCTACCCAACGAGTTGGCAGCGATCTCACCAAAGGGTTCGAGCATGTTGTGCATGCTCGCCCTATGATGTCGCTCTCCAATTCCTACAGCATTGAGGAGGTGGATGAATGGTTCGACCGTGTCCGCAAGTCGCTTGGCGGCGAAGCATTCAGCATTTGCTCTGAGTTGAAATTCGACGGCACATCCATCAGCATAACTTATCGGGACGGCAGACTCGTAAGGGCCGTGACACGGGGTGACGGAGAGCAGGGCGATGACGTGACGGCCAACGTTAAGACCATCCGCAGCATTCCGCTGCGTCTTGCTCCCGGCGACTGGCCTGAAGAGTTTGAGATACGTGGAGAGATACTCATGCCATGGGAAGTTTTCGAACGTCTGAATGCTGAACGTGCCTATAATGAGGAACCTCTCTTCGCCAATCCCCGCAACGCCGCATCCGGCACCCTCAAGATGCAGGATCCGCGAGAAGTGGCACGCCGGCATCTCGACGCCAGATTCTATTACCTTCTTTCTGACAACCTGCCTTCCGACAGCCATTATGAGAATATGCAGAAGGCAGCGGAATGGGGTTTCAAGGTGTCGAAGGAGATGGAACTTCTCCATAGCCTTGAGGAAGTGAACGATTTCATAGTACGTTGGGATGAGGGAAGACGTCACCTACCGGTAGCAACCGATGGTCTCGTCTTCAAGGTGGATTCTCTCAGGCAGCAACTCAATCTTGGATACACCGCAAAATCTCCGCGATGGGCGATAGCCTATAAATTCAACCCTGAAAGGGCATGTACGCCGTTGCGCTTCGTGAGTTTCGAGACTGGCAGGATGGGTATAGTGACTCCCGTGGCCAATCTTGAGCCAGTGCTTCTCAGCGGCACTATAGTGAAGCGTGCTTCTCTCCATAACGACGACATCATCCAGGAACTGGACATTCATGCCGGCGACTGGCTATATGTGGAGAAAGGAGGGGAAATAATTCCCAAGATAACAGGTGTGGACAAGGAGAAGCGAGCCCCGGATGCTGAGAAGATAGTGTTCGTGAAGGATTGCCCCGTATGTGGCACTCCGCTCACCCGTCAGTTCGGCGATGCTGCGTGGGTATGCCCCAACAGATATGGTTGCCGACCGCAGATAACAGGTAAGATAGAACATTTCTGTGCACGCAGGATGATGGATATCGACGGCATCGGCGAAGAGACTGCCGAACTTCTCTTCGACCGTGGACTCGTGGAACGCATAGCCGACCTTTATGACCTTACTCCGGAAAAACTTTCCGGCATCGACCGAATCGGGGAAAAAACCTCCGCACGTATCCTTGCCGGAATAGAAGAGTCGAAGAATGTGCCTTTTGAACGTGTGGTCTATGCCCTCTCGATACCCAACGTAGGAGAGACCACAGCCAAACGTCTGGCGCGCTCAGTGGGCAGCATGGAGCACCTGCGAAAAATGAGCGTAGAGGAACTTACGGCAGTGCCTGATGTCGGTCCTGTCATCGCCCAGGGAATCTATGACTATCTCCGGGATCCTGTAAGCATTGACAATATCGACCGGCTGACGGCTGCCGGAGTAAGGATGAGTCTTGACGAGTCGCAGTTGCAGCCCGGCGGTGACCATCTGGCCGGAAAGACTGTCGTAATATCCGGCACATTCTCCCATCATAGCCGTGACGAATACAAAGAGCTGATAGAACGCGAGGGCGGCAAGAATGCCGGAAGTATCTCCAAGAAAACCTCCTTCGTGCTTGCTGGCGAAAACATGGGTCCCGCCAAACGTGAGAAGTGTGAGTCTCTCGGCATTCCTATGGTCAGCGAAGATGAGTTTCTGAAGATGCTTGAGGATTGAATTACCTATCAGAGAACTCTGATAGAATCCATAAAACTCAGAAAAAACCAGAGAACTTCAAGTAACTTGAAGTTCTCTGGTTTTTTATTTGCGCCCCATGAAGCGGTCATAATCACCGATCTCCTTCACAAGCCGTGGAGGAGAGGTCCATTGGTCGGAGAGTGGTGAAAATCCCGGTTTGAAATATCTGCTCTCCACACCTGCAAGATCCAGCAGAAACTGACTGACATAGGCCACAGACCATTTTCGCGAGGCCGCTTGCTTCAAACGGTCATACATCTCGGGATGCAGATGCTGAAATTCAGGAGTGGCATAGACGACGAAGGGAATCTCAAGTACATAGGGTGCTGACTCACGTATTTTATGACTGTCCATTGTCCTGACGGAACAATGCCTTTCATCATTCATCTCCTCACCATGGTCAGGATGATATATTATCACCGCATCCTGTCCGGATACCATTTCGATGAGGCGCATCAATATGGAATCCAAATATAGCGTGGCATTGTCATACTCAGCCACCTGCTGTTTCTCCGACATACTCAGATCTGGCCGCCAATTATAATTTGCAGCGGAAAATCTTCCGAATCCTTGCGGATAACGCTTGACAGCCGAGAAGTGCTGACCGTTGATATGGAAAATATCGAAGGTTGGAGAAATTGAATCATTGAGCATTCCGCATGCCGACTCGAATAGTTGGGCATCATAACGATACATCTGTTCGTTGCGCCAATCAAAATTGGCATTGCTTAGCACCCAGGAGTTCATGAAATTGCCGGTGCCGATCTCGGCCTGGTCGTCGCCACGCACGAGAGTAGCCTGATTGTCGTGAAGCCTCACTGTATACCCGGCCTTTCGCAGCAGCATTGGAGTTAGTGGCTGGCGCACATATTCCTTGGAGTGCTGGGTGACTACAAAAGGACTGAACATAAGTTCCATCATCCTGTATGTGCGGGGCTCGAAACTTATCACATCGTCGAAGATGATTAAGCCGTCGTTCTTGCGCAAACTGTCGATCCGAGGAGTTGTGGGCATACGATAGCCATATGCTGACCAGTGCGCCTTTGAATCAGACTCCCCTATAACCCATATGATCCTTGCCGGAGGAGTGAAACCCTCACGCATTTTTCCATCGGCCAGACGGGGTGTACGCTCAAGAGCCTTAACATTGTTGAGGCTCCAACGGTAAAGTTTCACCATCTTGCATATTCGAGTGAAGGAATCAGTGGAGTTCAGTGCATTGTAATTGTTTTCAGGGGGAAGACTCCACCACCATATTCCGACACCTGCCAACCCCACGGCTAACCATGAGAAGAGAGCCTTGGGTCTCCAATCCTGCATCTTATTTCCCACAACGCGCAACACATCATAGAGGGCAATGAAGAATAGGAGGCAAGCGATGAAGATAGCGAAACTTCTGAACGAGAAGAGATAGTTGGTGAAGAACTCACCGGCTTCGGAATTATCGGTGTCGGCAATGAGACGGATTATTCGGTCAGACCATCGGCTATGGAGCATCTGGAGCATCCATAACTCTGAGAAGGATAGAGCGCAAACGGCCACTGCGGGAATAGCAGCAATACTCCTTCGCCAGATACCTGGCCTACCTAAACCGACCAGCCCATGGAAGACCATCAGTATCAAACCTATCAGGATTGCTCCCCTTACCCCTTGAAAGAAACCGTGAAGGCTGATTTGAAGCTCTCCTTCATTGTTCCAGAAGAAAGTTCCAGCCAATGCCAAAACTATGATGTAGAATAAGGCTATCCACAAATTTCGATATACAAAATTTGCGAACCAAATTAGTGAATTTCCCAGAAGTCTTCCTAAATTTGCAGGACGAAAAGCCCTTCCCAATGATTTAATCATACGCAAAATTACTCAATAAAAAGTAATTGGAGCAAAATAAGGGTCGTTAAAACTGGGAAGAGCGGTCTCCCGCTGGGAAGAGCGGTCTCCCGCTGGGAAGAGCGTTCTACCGACCGCTTCAAAAGTTATTGGACTCGGATGAGCAATCTCCGGACCGTCTCAAAGTTTTTACGCTTCAAAAGTAATTAAAGGAATAGTAGCTGATGAGAACTAACCTTAACAAGAGCTTCGGTACGTTCACACGCAAAGCCGACCTACCGATAACCCGCTCTGTAGGAGAAATAGCACGAGGCATAAGCATCGTGCTCATCATGCTGCATAATCTTCTGCACGTCTTTCCAGCCATCGTGACTGAAAATGAGTTTGAGTTTCATCCCGACCGCAATCATCTTTTCACACAGCGTCTTCAAGATGACGCGCCTACCATCATTTATGATATCATCTCGTTCGTTGGGTGGTATGGTGTGCCCGTGTTCATCTTTCTTTCGGGATATGGACTCGTGAAGCGTTATGATAATATCCGTGATTCCTTCTCCACTCCCTCCTTTCTCCGCCGCAGCTGGCTGAAGCTATTCCTACTCATGCTTCCGGGGGTAGTGTGCTTCCTTGGGGAAGAGATATGGCATAAATTAGCGATGGGCGATGGGATTGACTGGAAGATGGTGCTCTCAATGTCCATCCCCCTGACCTGCCTGAATGATTTTGTGGAGATATGGGTGCCGACAGTGCCGGGTGTATATTGGTATCTTGGTTTGGCGTTTGAGCTTTATCTCATCTACGCTCTCTTCGTTCATGGACGCAGTCTGAGGCCTATCTTACTGCTGACAGCCCTCTGCTTCCTGCTCACGCTATATTTCACCTACTCGAGCCTCCAGACCCACAACGATACCATCATCGTCTATCTCCGTCATAACTTTACGGGGTGGATGTTGCCGTTTGCATTCGGAGTCTGGTATGGACGCACCACCTTCAACCGAATAATTTTTTACATTGCTCTCTTAGCAGCATCAATCTTCCTTTTCCTTCCCTTGCTCCAACATCCCGCAGGTTGGCAGATTGCAGGGTTGGCAGCGGTAATAGTGATAATGGCCACCTCTTTCATATTCTCTAAAATCAGATATTGTAACTCCATATGGGCATGGATAGGACGGATCAGCCCATTTCTTTACGTATCCCATCCTCTTGTGCGCCATCTCCTTGGCCGCTACCTTCTCGACTTCAACAGTCGCGAAGCTCTACCCACCCCCAAGACCCTCCTCATCTACCTGAGCTGCACGCTCGCGGCAGCCCTCCTCTACCGCCTCATTTGGAACGCCCTCACCTCTCTCCCCCTCCACCGCCTTCCCCGCCTAATCCGGATATAACTAATTGCATTAAAAATTCCATTTCTTGCCTCTTAAGTAGTTCTACCGAGAAAAATTCAGACAAATTCATTAATAATAAAAAATTATTTCTTAAATTTGTGGTCTCATAGTATTAGCAAACTTGAATCACGAAAACTCGGATGTATTCTAAGCTACGCTTTTATGTTATTCCAAAGCAAAAACTTAGTGATTTTTGCCAGCCAACTGAACACCTGCATTTTGCTGTCTTCCCTTTCAAAACAATTCCACTATGATGAAAAGCAAGAAAATTATCTCAAGTACAAGCAAAGCCATAATATGGCTAACGATTATTTGTATCAATACTTTAATTATCCCGGCACAGACAATAAGAAAAATTTCAAAAGAGACGGCTCTCGCTCTTGTAAAATCAGATTTTACCGAAACTGATTGCAATTACTATCTAATTGAGGACTCCAATGCTACAGAGCTAACTTCAGATACATGGAACATATTTGTGGATCCATCACCTCTTAAAGGTTGGGCTCATGAATGTTATATCTATTCTGTAGCGAAGGCCACAACAACTGGTTTAAAGCCAGCTCTCACCATCTTAGAAAGAAAATTTCCACCGAACGGGAAACTAACTGCATTAGATATTCATAATTTTTATGGCGACAATTCGGATGATTATCCAAATTTACCAATTAAAAATTCATTTCCTGCCGATACAACAAATGGCGGGAAAACCTATGCGATCATATTAAGCGGAGGTAAAAATGAGGTTTCAAATAGAAAAAGATATTGGAATGATTGTTCCTTTATTTATCAATCACTTCTTAAAACATATAATGTACCAAAGGAAAACATTTTTTTAATCATGGCAGATGGAGACGATGATAAGGTAGATTATATGGATGACGTTACTCACCAATATCTTTCATCTTCAACAGATCTTGATTTTGACGGTATACCAGATTTAAAAATGGCAGCTACAAAGGAAAATATTTGGTATGCTTTTGAAACTTTAAAATATTGGGTTAAGAAAAATGATCAAGTATTTATTTATGTAATTGATCATGGAGGTTTTGATGAAGAAAAGGATCAATCATATATTTGTCTTTGGCAAAATCAAAGGTTATATCCAGAAGAACTCTCAAACTATATAAGTCCCTTGTTAGACAAGGGCGTGGTATTAAATGTCATACTGGGTCAATGCAATTCTGGAGGATTTATCAATAGTCTTTCAAATATAGGATGTGTAGTGGCAACTGCCTGCAAAGAAACAGAATCTTCTTTTGGTTGCACAAATATTCCTTATGATGAATTCGTATATCATTGGACAAGTGCAATAAACAAAGAAACTCCATATGGAGAATTAGTTGATGCAGATTTTGACAATGATGGTCATATTTCTATGCAGGAAGCTTTCGATTATGCAAAATCAAAGGATATATTTACTAATGCTAGACCTATCATTCCCCCTGTTTTAACTGCAGATGCTCCTGAATCAAATAATTCAAATATTTCTGATATTTATCCAACTAAAAACACTACTGAAACACCGCTATACTGTAGTACCCCAGAGAGTTTGGGAGAGGATTTATCATTAGATAAGATCCCTTCATCCTATGAATTGTATATAAAAAAGGGGATAGATGACACTGGGAAAATACCGTATCTTTCTTCCTCTTGTTTATGGGATAGTCCCTCTATATGGATAAGAAATGAAGATGACGGAGGTTTGATACATGAGGATCCGTATTATTCATCAGATCACACAAAGGTCTGGGTTTATGTTAGGGTAAACCATAGGGGTTGGACTCCTTATATTGCAGGTTGTATGGTCAAGTTATACTGCGCTAAGGCATCAACTTCGAAAAATTTTAATATATGGGACGGGAAAGATAAAGATGGTAATGAAGCAACAGGCTATTACATTGGAAGCAAGGCTCTTAATACAACAAAACCGGGAGAGGAGAAGATTGTAAAATTCTCGTGGGAACTTCCTGTTAACTTAGCTGATATAGACGAAAAAGATTCCTCCCATCAATATACCTTAATGGCTACAATATATGATTTCAAAGAAGATAAAACAGACAAAGAAAAATGGATTGATCTTATTTGGAATAATAATGCAGCTCAAAAAAGCACAACAGTACTTTACGCCAAAAATTCATCTACCACTGTTAAATCATATTTTAGAAATTTAAATAATGCGCAAGAAGTCTTTACCTTACGACTAATTCCTTTAGGGAAGCAAGAAGAGCAATTGCTTAAAGAACAAAGAATTTACATAGACCTTTCTCCATCTCTTTTAACCGCTTGGACAAGAGGAGGTGGTGAAATGAAAGGAATGATTCATAATATGACTTCAACACCGAGACGATTTACACCATACTTATCAACGGCTTCTCTTTCAAATCTACTACTTGAAGGAGCTACGATAGGATACGTCAATATTGGAGCTAAGTTTCCACCAGCCACAATATCTACTGAAAGCAAGAATTATATCTTTGACTTAGTACAGGAAACTAAAAACGGCGAAAGCATTGGAGGAGAAAGAATTAGAATTAAATCTCCTGGTTTATCTTCTATGCCTATTAATATCAATACTAAACAGACTTTTGACGGAAAAATAGAACTCTCTATTGATAATGTAAATTCTCAGGAGGCGGTATGGTATTGTGAGGAAGAGGAAATAGGAGTTGGAGCCTCCGTACAAACATCATTAGGAAAAGAATCAAAAGAATATTCTGTTATAATTCCTATCGATGAAGATTATGTTGCTGTCGGCCACACTGTTATTCAGACATGTCTTAAGGGAATTAATCTTGATTCCACTGGAAAACATATCGATGCCAAGTTTATTGAAGATATAGATCTCAATAATGTAACAGTAACTATAAATAGAATTGATAATTTATTTATATGGAATGATGTTAAAGCAGAAATTATTGACTCTAATGCTATAAGAATTTCTACTGAATATCTGAATGAAGGCTTTTATCAAATTCTTTTCCATCAAGGAACTAATTTGATTGCGTCTTCTCGTTTTCGCATTGTGAAGTAAAATTATTTCGAATATGAGAGTAATAGTAGGAATATTGGTATATGTTTTGGCTTGTATAGGGATTACTGTGCAGGCTGGATCGCGTCTGGAGGTTGTGGCAGAGAATGATAAACTGTCAGCAAGTGTTGAGGAGATGGCGGAAGCAGACGTACTGGTGGTCACTGGCATTATCAATGAGTACGGGTTGAAATCAGTGGCTCAGGCTTGCGCTACTGAAGGAAATTTGATAAGGGTGCTGGATATGAAGAGTTTGAGTTTTGAAAACCGGCATTTTCCTGATGATGCATTCTATATTACAAATTCAGACAAATTTGGGGAATCCTCGAATACTGAAATCAGCCTTGAATATTTGATGCTGCCGAGATCACTCCATACCATAGGAAATCGAGCTTTTAAAAATTTAAAATGCAATAGGATTGATTTCCCAAAGGAGATATATAGAATTGGTTGCCAAGCTTTTGCGAACTGCACTTTAACTGACTTCGGAGAACTTATAATCCATGCTCATGTGAGTGATGAAGCTTTTATGAACTGTCCTGGCATAACATCAGTAAGTCTAAAGAATTCTTTTGGGTTCGATCACCAACTTGGGAATGGAGTCTTCAAGGATTGCAAGAATCTTCAGACAATTGATTTCGGTACTGGTATAACCTCCATGGGTGCAGATATTTTTGAAGGTACAGCCATAGAGGAGATCGTTTTGCCTGTAGGCGTCAAACAAGTATCATTATCGGGAATGACAAACTTGAGAGAAGTGACCTGTCACTTGAAAACTCCCATTACCTTGGTAGGAGAGAATACCGAAGTATTAAGAGATATAAGGGTAAATATACCTCAAGGCGGAATTGAGCTTTATAAGGAGAACCCTGAATGGAACTCAGCGAAGGAACTTGTAGAAGATCCAGATTTAGATTTTGCCAAGCTGCCGCTACCCATGTATGTAAATCTATATCCAAACATGGGTAACATATTATCTTGCGTTGAGATTAACGTAGATTTTTATGAGTTACTTAATCCGACTATATATCTATATGAGGAGGGTGACGAGACGCCTCTTGCTTCGTCGGAGCTTGAAATCAATGATTTGGTTAATTGCTGCTTATATGAAGCTTTCTTTGACAACATCTATCTGGATGAGTCTAAGAAATACGCTCTTGTACTCCCCTATGGATCTATGATTGATACTCAAACTGGAATAACCAATGACACGTGGGCTTTTGGAATCACTTGGAATACGAAGGGGGTAAAAATGTTGGTTGGCGTTGATAAGGTTAGTGATAATGCTTCTGATGTTGGTGAAAGTGATGCCATATTCAATATTCATGGTCAGAAAATCAACGAACCTACTTCCGGAGAACCCTATATTAAGGATGGGAGGATTTGGCTTGAAAAGTAAGGTTTTTCTTCTCCCTCATCATTCCAGTATCAAGTATAGCTCATCATAATCTACTTTGAAGTTGCAAGCTGATCCCAAGATAAGATACTTAGAATAAAAATAAGTTGCTCCTCCTGCCAGCTTAAAATTGGGCAGGAGGAGCGACAGTTCTTTGAAAGAGGGGACATCGAGTCCGGGTGTGATTTGTCAGAGCACTTTGAGGGAGCGGATGGCGGCCATCGGATCGGAGGATCCAAAGACGTAGCTGCCGGCTACGACTATGTCGGCACCGGCCTCAGCAAGGAGTTTGCCGGTAGAAGCGTTGACGCCTCCATCAACGTTGATGAGGGCTTTCGAACCGGTAGAGTCTATCATGGCGCGAAGCCGACGCACTTTATCAACGGCACCCTCAATGAAGGGTTGACCGCCGAATCCGGGATTGACTGACATTAGGAGTACTTGGTCAAGGTCGGTGATGATATCCTCGAGAAGGCAGACTGGAGTGGCGGGACAGAGTGACACACCAGCTTTCATTCCGGCGGCATGGATGGCTTGCACTGTGCGGTGGATGTGAGTGCACGCCTCCTGATGAAACACCATATATTCAGCACCTAAATCACGCACCTGAGAGATCCAGTTCTGTGGCTCTACGATCATGAGATGAACGTCGAGCGGTTTAGTGCATACTTTAGAAACGGCTTTCATCACCGGAAAACCGAAACTGATGTTAGGCACAAACACACCGTCCATCACGTCGAGATGAAG
Organism: uncultured Sangeribacter sp.; assembly: GCA_964588625.1. Lineage (GTDB taxonomy): Bacteria > Bacteroidota > Bacteroidia > Bacteroidales > Muribaculaceae > Lepagella. Next base: position 12,697 of record CAZPQD010000045.1, read on the forward strand.
GAAATCGGCTTCCGAACGGTTGATCATCTCAAGGTCGGGAGTGAGGTTGGCAAAGTTGGCGGAGAGAAGTGAGGGGGAAACTTTCATGGTAAGTATTAGTGAAAAGTGACGAGTTACAAGTTAACATCGCTACGCGATGTTTGAACTCCGGCACTGAGACAATTAATAACTTGGTGTATCAGTTAATGACGAGGAGTATCGGATTTTTTGGGGGAGTCGGAGGTTGAGGTTTTTTGGGGACGAAAAGCATTCCAGAGGATGTAGGCGACGGCGAGTACCGCTATGCCATAGCCGGCCCATGTGAGATATTTGTTATATTCCTCAACCTTGGCAAAAAGTTGGTCGGGAGTTACATTGAGCGAGAGCCACCAGCCAAGCAAAGCAAGCACTGTGTTCCATACCAGGGCACCAAGTGCAGTGAAGAGTGCAAACACACCAATGTTCATCTTAGAAATACCGGCAGGGATGGAGATAAGCTGACGGATGGCTGGGATAAGACGTCCTATAAAAGTAGAAATAGCGCCATGCGCATCAAAATAGGCTTCTGCCTTTTCCACCTTGGCACGATCGATAAGGCAAGCATGGCCTATTCGCGAGTCAGCAAAACGATAGACGACCGGTCGACCGATCCAGAGCGCAATGAAGTAATTGATGAATGCTCCACAGAGTGCCCCGAGAGTAGCGCAGATGACAACCATGAAGATATTCATGTCGCTGCCCGCCCCGGCATTACTGCAGGCAAGGTAGGCTGCGGGAGGCACCACCACTTCTGACGGAAACGGGATGAACGAGCTTTCAATGGTCATGAAGACAAATACAAAGAAATAGTTGGCATTGTCGACAAACCATTGGAAGAACTCCGCAGCATTGAAGAGCGAGAGCGGTATAAGGTCGAGTATCATATAAATCTAATAATGGTAAGATAAGAATATCAGAGACAACCGGAGTCTTCAAGCATTTGGCGGTAGTAATTGGCTTTATCCGCAAGCTTCATGGGATAGGCACGCGATGAAGAGGGCATCCTCCAGATCTTAAGATGACGCACCGAACCATCAGAAAGAGAGAAATCCACTTCAGAATAACCGCCGAGTGACGGCATCACGGCTCCTGTAATCCCGCAAGCAACCTCTGCTGCAAGCTTGCCAGTGAGAGCGAGCGCATGACACTTCGGAAGCGCAAGCAGGGCTGCATCAAGATCAATGTGCTCCTTGATGTCAAGAAACTTATCGGAAGCGTTGCCACGTGTGCGAACCACATCTCGCCCAGTGTCGTTAAGGGCCACCCCTTTCTCCGAGAGAAGATGCTTGATGGCATCAAGCCTGAATGTGGAATGCTCCCTGTCGACAAGAGTTTCGGCATCTCCAAAATAGATGATACCGAAGATCCGCCACATGTCATTGATGAAGTTAGGGTAATAGAAATCCATACTCCATCGCGACCGCTGCGGCGGAAAAGTGCCACACATGAGCACTTTCGCACCTGCCGGGAAGAATGGAGGCAGCGGATGCGTCTCAAGGGGCTGTTTCTCTTCAGTCATTTGCTGTATACCAAATCTTTAAGACTCATTTATCCTAAAGGAGTGCCGTCATTTCTTGTAGGCCTCGATGAATGCATCTGCGAGAGATGCTACGGCATCTGACGTAGTCTCATCGCCACCCTGTTTCATGTCGTGAGCACCTACCATGGGCCAACCCAATGTCGCGGCGTATTCCGCCAGGGATTTGGCCGCTGCCGATGCCCAGGTGAAACTCGAGAGGGATGCGAACACCTTATCCTTCACACCACGAGTTACCATAGCGTCCATGAAAGTCTTCACAGGCGGGAAGAGGGTCATGGAGTATGTGGGGGAAGCCACTATGAGACCACGATAGCGGTAAGCGTCTGAGATCATATAGCTCATCTCGCTGAATGAGGCATTATAGATCTTGATGGTACGAACGCCGCGCTTTGAAAGTTCTGAAGCCATCCGTTCAGCCAGAGATGCAGTGTTTCCATACATCGAACCGTAGACAATGACTACTCCATCTTCTCCTTCTCCGGCCGCTAACTTTCGGTAGAGTTCCACAACATGGCCGAGGCGCTCATGCCATACGGGGCCATGAGTGGAGCAAATATAGGAAAGAGAAAGGCCCTCGAGTTTATTTAGAGCTGAGAGCACAAACTTGCCATACTTTCCCACGATATTGGAATAGTAACGATACATCTCCGGGAAGTAACATTCGGTATCCATATTGGAATCCAGAACTGCCCCATTGAGCGCACCGAAACATCCGAAGGCATCACCTGAAAAAAGCACCTGCTCCTCCACGAGATATGTCATCATAGTCTCAGGCCAGTGCACCATCGGAGTGAGATAGAAACGGAGAGTGCGGTCGCCAAGCGAGAGGGAATCACCATCCTTTATTTCGAGAAGGTTCTCGGCATTGTCTATGCCATAGAACCCTTTGAGCATGGCAAGTGTCTGACGGTTGCCAACAATCTTGAGATCCGGGAATCGGGAAAGAAGGTAGGGAATTGAGCCTGAATGGTCGGGCTCCATATGGTTGACAACAAGATAGTCGAGTTTTGATTCCTTCAAAGTCAGATCCACAAGATTAGTAAAATCACGAGCGCTTCCGATCTCCACCGAATCAATGAGGGCACATTTATCGCTGCCCTTCACGAGATAGGAATTATAGCTTACACCATTAGGTAGAGGCCAGAGGCCCTCGAAACGTGTGGTGGTTCTGTCGTTGACACCGACGTAGAAGACACCGGGGATAAATTCACGAATATTCATGACTGTATGACGGTAAATACACAGAATTTCTTTATATAGCATCGGATGGAGGCCAAGCATTGGAGTTTTTGCCTGGAAGTTCCGACACTCATTTGCAGATGCAAAATTAGAAAAAAAGCGGGAGAAAACCCCGCAAGGATGGGATAAATTCTTTAATTTTGCGGTGTGGAACAAGTAACAAAGATACATATGGCGCCCGTTCAAGGGCATACCGACGCTGCATACCGACATTTTCATGCATCGCGCTATGGAGGTGTCGACGTATATTACACACCATTCATCCGTCTTGAACGGGGGGAAGTGAGGGCTCGCGACTTGAAGGATGCCTTCGGGCTGCTGTCTCAGGAAACCCCTGCCGTGGCGCAGGTGATATTCCGTGATGAGTCGGAGCTTACGGCCCTTGTGGGTAAGATGAAGAGTGAAGGTGCTACCCATATAGACATCAACATGGGTTGCCCATTTCCATTGCAGACATCCAAAGGGAGAGGTGCGGCCACCGTGGCACGTATGGAATGCCATGAGGCTGTGAAGCGTGTGGTGGAGGGAAATCCGGATACCCGTTTTTCAGTCAAGATGAGGTTAGGGCTGACCGACCATGATGAGTGGAAGAAGCTTCTTCCCGTGCTCAACCAACTGAAGCTGGAACATATTGCAGTTCATCCTCGAGTTGCCAAGCAGCAATACGGGGGAGAATTGGACTTGGACAGTATGCGGGAGATAGTGGCCGAAAGCAGGAATCCAATTGTGTTCAATGGTGAGATCCATACACCATCGGATGCTTCGGAGAGATTGGAGATGTTTCCGGAGGTGGCGGGTATCATGATTGGACGTGGACTGCTGGGCAGGCCGTCGCTTGCTGCCGAGATAGCAACGGGAGAAGAGTGGAGCCATGAACGCCGCCTTGAAGGGATGCTGCGGTTCCATCGCGTTCTCCTGCATCATTACGAGGAGACATTATGCGGCGACCATCAGGTGCTCTCCAAAATCATTCCTTTCTGGGAATATGCAGAGCAGGAGATCGGGCGCAAAGCCTGGAAAGCCATCAAAAAGGCCTCCAACATGGCAAAATACCACAGCGCGGTAGCACTCATTAATTCAGAAGTTCCAGTTTAGACGGTTGAATATTGCGGATTCAGCCACGGGATGTTCTGAGAAGTTAGAAGGTTCGACGCAGAGGAAATCGGAAAGCTGGGCCTGGATGCAATAATAGCCGGCATTGTTGCGGATAATCTGAAAATCGGCAATATTGGAGACAGCACCTATGAACTGGTCTATCTTCCGACGTATATTGGCAAGAATTGGGTTACGTATTCCCGGCGAGGAGATATCCGGGACTGCAGCATCGACATCTCCTCCAAAAGCCCGGTAAATATCATTGTAAATAGACTGGAGATTTTGCATCTTACGCCTACTCTTCTCAGATTCTGCAACTTGCAGTGGTGTTGGAAACTTAATGCCTCCCCTCGGTATGGCACATACCATCATGAAATAGAATGCCTTCTCCTTTCTGGAAAGCCCCGAAAACTCCGAACCGGAAGGTAAGAACCTGATAGGAAACCTATCCTTCACCAAGTCAAAAAAGAGTTTGTTTTTCACCACCGGCTCCAGCAGAAGAATGTCAAAAAACTGACGATAGAATCCCGAATAAGGAAATTCTCCTGAAGCTTCGTGGAGTGTCGGGACGGATATGGCGGGAAGAGAGAGCATCTCCGAAAGAGAATCACAAATCTTACGCACGGTGGCAGTCACATCGGCATCCGGTATGAAAACTCGAAGGAAATTGGTTTTCACCTCTTTATTGACACGTGATATACCGACACGGAACATCAGCGATGGAGAATCATCACGTTGGGAAAGAGCTTTAAATCCGAGCTTGTCGGCAAGCTGTCCTTTACAGAATCCGGCTGTGGTGAAATTCCTGAGTCTCTTTATGAAATTGGATACATCTCCTTCCGAAAGCACAGGATCAAGCATCAACGTCACCCTCGAGATGAATGACTCGGGAGCCTGCAGGAATCGTTCCACAACTTTGGGAATATATATGAAATCAAACCCGGCAAGCCGTAATTCAGTGGAAATGATGCGATAGTCATGACGTATTGCATCATTCACCTTTTCCAACTGGACTGCAGTCCTTGAATTACCGGATGATTCGGGTTCGACATATAGTATCTGTCGGTGGTCAAACCATCTCTCCTCAATCTTCACGGAGAGGACATCGGCATCCGCTCCCATGTCGCTCAGACAATACTTGAGGGCGAGCAGAAGAAGAGCTTCCTCACGCAGGCATGCTCCATTGCTGTTGGCGAGGTCGAGGAAAGCGTCGAGCACCTCCTGTTGCAGTTCAAACGGCATCGCCGTCAGTTCGCTGACAGCGTCTGCAAATGAGAAAGAATAGGCAGCCACAAGATCCTGACGTCCTATTCCGAACCGCTCGGTGAGCAGATCGAAAGAGTGCATCTCGTCAGTCTCAATCACTCTGTCGGCCTTAATTATATCGATTATGATGCGTGCAATGGCTGTTCGCTGCGGGGAGGTCATGGCAGATACCGTTATTTACTTTTTTCCTAATTACATGAAATCGGGGGCATAACGACGGCAGATGGGTTCGAGACCATCGGCAAACCCCTCGCCCACAGCTTCGAATCGCCAAATATCGCCACGACGATAAAGACGTCCGAAAACCACACCCTTCATGGTGGAGAAATCTTCATCAAGATCATACCGGCAGATTACATTGCCGGAAATCATATCTTCAATCTGAATGTATGCATCCCGCACCTGTCCGAAATTATAGAAGCGCGAAGGGGAGTCGGCAGTCCAGTAGATGGAAGCTGTGAAGAGAATTTCCTTTACTCTCTGCTCAGTGTGGGAGAGGTCAACTTCAAGTTCTTCCTCTCCTCGTCCGTCAGTGTCTTCATCATCTCCACGGTCGTCGATTGCGCCAAGCACACTTTCATCTTTAGAGATAGGACGTGAAGCATTTGTGCCATCGGGCATTGTGACTGTCAATTGGTTGGGCGACCCATAGAATACGAAATCCGACTCATATTCTATCTTCTCTTCAGCACCCAAAAGGAAGGCAGACGCATCAAGGTCGTAAGGCGGACGGGCATCTGGATTGACACGCCATCCCATCGTAACTTTCAGGCGAAGGAGCGATCCCATGTCGACCCTCTGTCCCTTTATCAGATTGATTGGCATAATTTTCAGTTTTATGGTTCCGGAAGTAAAAAACCGTGCTTTTCAAAGTTTCTCTTCCGCATGCACAAAATTATAACAAAACTATGGCATTTACAAGAGGAGGAGAAAGAAAACCGAAGACATGACCATCGAGATTAAATTGGCAGGCACAAACCGAAGGATAAACTACTTTGTTTTAACAGAGGGAAATGGATGGAATTATTACAAATCAAAACTAAAATGGAAAATTTGAAAATTGACGGTATGCTCACACATGCTGAGAATGCCATCCTCGTGATCGACATGGAGAATGATTTTGTAATGCCCGGCTCTCCTATGAGAGTGGAGGGTGCATACTCCACACTTCCAGCCATAAAGAGGTTTCTTGACTTCGGAAGAGCCAATGACTGGGCTGTGATTTACATATACAGGATCCACCGTCCATCGGGAATCGATGCGGAATTGTTCCGCCGTCATTTCTTTGAGGAAGGTAAACCCTTCTGCATCGCAGGCACAAAGGGAGCAGCTATTCCTGATGAGATTGCCCCGAAGGAGGGTGACATCAAGGTGACAAAGCAACGTTTCAGTGCATTCTTCGGCACTGACCTGGACATTATTCTTCGTGGTCTTGGAACAAAAAACGTATATCTTACTGGAACGCAGTATCCCAATTGCGTCCGTTCCACAGCGGTGGATGCCATGGGACTTGATTACAACACAACTGTAGTGACGGATTGTTGCTCAGCAGCCTCCCCTGAAGTAGCGGCTGCCAATATCTTCGATCTCCGCAACATGGGAATACCCTGCATAGACTCCACCGAAATAATGAAGAAATAAACAATTGAAAAAGTGATAGACAAAACCGGAGCCATCCGCTGGGCGGATGGCTCCGGTTTTGTCTTGAATAAATGAGGGGGAATCAACGGATGAAGAGGAGCTCGCGGTATTTGGGGAGGGGCCAGATTTCGTTATCGACCATGAGTTCGAGGGCGTCGATATTCTCGCGGATCTTCTCCATCTCAGGTGCAACTGTGTCATGGTAGGCGATGGCCTTTGAGCGTTCATCGGGCAGACGGTTGGCGATATGTCGTGCCTCCACCATCTTGTCGACACCGTTTCTTACGGCCTGCATTCTACGAGCCATATCCTTTATCTGTGCCTTGTCGGGGGCAGCGATGGAATCAGCTTCCTCCTCACCGAAAAGCTGGGCTACCTTGTAGACATTGTCAAGAAGGAGGTTCTGATACCGGATCGCAGCCGGAAGAATATGGTTGACTGCAAGATCGCCAAGCACACGGGATTCTATCTGGATTTTCTTTGAATACATCTCCCATTTCACCTCGTTGCGTGCCTCCAGTTCCTTACGGGTGAAGACCCCGGTTCGGACAAACATCCCGACACTTTCAGGACGCATATATGCATCATACATGAGTGGAGCTGAGGTTTCTGTGTCGAGGCCACGGCGTGCTGCCTCAGCTTTCCATTCGTCACTATAGCCATTACCATCAAACTGGATATTACGGCTATTCTTCACGAGCGTCTTTACTTCCTGGAATACGGCGTGTTCCATAGTCTCTCCACGCGACATCCGGACCTCCACAGCATCGGCAAATTCATTAAGCTGATCTGCTACACAGGCATTGAGGGCAATCATGGCCGATGCGCAGTTGGCCGATGAACCGACAGCACGATATTCGAATCGGTTGCCGGTGAATGCGAAGGGACTTGTGCGGTTGCGATCGGTATTGTCAAGAAGCAGTTCCGGAATCTGAGCCACATCAAGACGCATTTCCTCCTTGCCGGGGAGAATTATGTCCTCATCGGAAGAGTCGGATTCTATCTCATCGAGCAGGCGGGAAAGCTGCGTGCCGAGGAACATTGAGATAATGGCCGGGGGAGCCTCGTTCGCACCGAGACGATGAGAATTGGTAGCACTGATAATAGAGGCTTTTAGCAGCGCATTGTGCTTATGGACAGCGGCCATGACATTAGCCACAAAAGCGATGAACTGAAGATTGCCAGCCGGTGTCTTACCGGGAGAGAAGAGCATAACGCCTTTATCAGTGCCGAGACTCCAATTGTTGTGCTTACCGCTGCCGTTGACTCCGGCGAAGGGTTTCTCATGAAGGAGTACACGGAAATTATGTCGCCGCGCGACTTCTGCCATAACCGACATCAGAAGAAGGTTATGGTCGTTGGCGAGGTTTGTCTCCTCAAAGATAGGTGCAAGCTCAAACTGATTGGGAGCCACCTCATTATGGCGTGTCTTGGCGGGAATACCCAGACGATGGCATTCAAGTTCGAGGTCAAGCATGAAGGCCTCCACCCTACTTGGGATTGCTCCGAAGTAGTGATCCTCGAGTTGCTGATTCTTTGCGGAATCATGACCCATGAGAGTACGTCCTGTCATGACAAGGTCAGGACGGGCATCGAAAAGGGCTTCATCCACGAGAAAATACTCCTGTTCCCATCCAAGATAACTGTTTACATGGCTAACTTCCGGATCGAAAAAGCGTGCCACTCTTGTGGCAGCCTTATCAATGGAGTTGAGGGCCTTCAGAAGAGGTGTCTTATAGTCAAGGCTCTCTCCAGTATAGGAGATGAAAATGGTGGGAATACAGAGTGTATTGCCTACAATAAAGGCTGGGGAAGAGATATCCCAGGCGGAGTAGCCTCTGGCCTCGAATGTATTACGGATACCACCGTTGGGAAAAGAGGAGGCGTCGGGCTCCTGCTGCACAAGGAGTTTTCCAGAGAATTTTTCCACCATGCCTCCCTTGCCGTCATGCTCTACGAAAGCATCATGTTTTTCGGCTGTGCCATCCGTCAGGGGATGAAACCAGTGGGTATAATGGCGGGCGCCGCAATCAATGGCCCAGCGCTTCATGCCTTCCGCCACACTGTCGGCGACTTCCCGGGGAAGGGGACGCTTGTTGTCGATAGCCTCCACAAGCACCTCGTAAGTGGACTTAGGAAGGTATTCAAACATCTTCTGACGGTTGAAGACCCTGCATCCGTAATACTTCTCTACCCTCTCCTGAGGAATCTCGACCTTCACGGCCTTTCTGGAGGATGCCTCCTCCACACTTTTGAATCTTAGATCCGACATATTATTCTTTTACCTGTAGACACGGCCCGACGTGGAAATTATGATAATCGGGTCGTTAAAAAAAATCTTACAATCTCTTATATTAACAACTATGGGAAAAGAATTATTATGGAAAAGGGTAAAAAAAGGACGCCGCATTTAGTATGCGACGTCCCATATGATATTGAACTGAGGTGAAAGATATTAATCCTCCTCCTCTTTTTTTATTATTCCTCTTCCTGAGTTTCAGCGTAATCCTTCAGGAGCTTCTCCTGCACGTCGGAAGGAACGAGTTCATATCCGGAGAATTCCATTGAGAAAGAAGAGCGGCCACCGGTGATTGAACTTAGGGATGTGGAGTAGCTCGACATCTCCTTCAGGGGCATTTTGGCGTCGATTTTCTCGATGCCGTTCTCTGACGACATACCCATGATCAGGCCACGGCGTCCCTGGAGATCGCTCATGACGTCGCCCATTGAATCTGCGGGAGTGAGCACCTCCACGTCATATACGGGTTCAAGGATCTTCGGATTAGCCTGACGGAAGGCCTGTGAGAAGGCATTGCGGCCGGCGAGGCGGAAAGAGATTTCGTTGGAGTCAACGGGGTGCATCTTGCCGTCGTAGATCATGACGCGGACGTCGCGGGCGTAGGAACCAGTAAGCGGGCCCTGCTCCATGCGGTCCATGAGACCCTTGACGATGGCGGGAATGAAGCGGGCGTCGATAGCACCGCCGACGATGCAGTTGTAGA
>CAZPQD010000046.1:0-22370 GCA_964588625.1 uncultured Sangeribacter sp.
CCTGGACAAGCAGAACCAAAAACTGCTGTGCTACCATTACACCATAAGACAATCCCTTAGAGTTACGAAAACCGCTCTCTTCGATATGGAGGAGGGTTCTGCGTAATCTGTTGCAAAGTTAATTCTTTTTTTTAATACGTGCAAATCTTTTTGAATCGGACATTATTCTGCCGGGCGGCGGATTCTCCATCAAAGCTTGCCCACAATGAGCTGCTCGAGCAGATAGACGCCTACGCCGGCGAGATACCCAAGCAGGGCAAGCCAGCTGAAGCGCTTGAGATACCATCCGAAGCTGATCTTCTCAAGTCCCATGGCTATCACACCTGCGGCGGAACCGATGATGAGGATGCTGCCGCCCACACCGGCACAGTAAGAGAGGAGTTCCCAGAATGTGCCGTCGACAACGAAGTGGGAGGCATAACCCACAGCTCCCGGATCTGCAACGGGATACATACCCATCACGCCGGCCACGAGGGGCACATTGTCGACGATGGATGAGAGCACACCGAGCACTGTGTCGATGATGTACACGTTATGGATGCTGGCGTCAAGCTCCTTGGCAAGCCAGGAGAGTACGCCTGTGGACTGCAGTACCGCCACGGCCATCAGGATGCCGAGGAAGAAGAGGATGGAGGGCATGTCGATGCGTGCGATAACTGAGGGGAGACGGTGTTCCTGCGCTTTCTTGAGCATCTTCTTATTGTAGAAGATCTCAGTGAACACCCAGAGCGCACCGAGCACAAAGAGCATTCCCACGAATGGCGGCAGATGCGTGATGGTCTTGAATACGGGCACAAAGATGAGTCCACCTACGCCGAGGGCGAACATAGTCTTGCGTTCGGACGCGGTGATGGTATTGTCGACCGTGACCTGCGGCTGCACGGGTTCGAGCTCTCCCTTGAGCTGGGAGCTGATCACGAGCAGAGGCACCACCATGGATATGATACTCGGAATAAGGACATAGCAGATCAGGGCCTGGGCTGTGACGTTGCCCTTCACCCAGAGCATGATCGTGGTGACGTCGCCGATGGGGCTCCATGCGCCGCCACTGTTGGCAGCGATGACGATCGCGCCGGCGAATATCCAGCGTGTCTTCTGGTCATCGATGAGCTTGCGGAGCAGCATTATCATTACGATGGTGGTGGTGAGGTTGTCGAGGATGGCCGACATGAAGAAGGTCGTGAAGCAGATGATCCAGAGGAGTTTGCGTTTGTTGCGGGTCACGATCTTGTCGGTAATCACGCGGAATCCTCCGTGGACGTCTACAAGCTCCACGATGGTCATGGCTCCGATCAGGAAGAGGAGGGTCTGGGTGATGTCGCCGAGATGCTCCACGATATCCACATCGAGGATGTAGGACAATGCCTGATGAGCCGTGCTTTCGCCGGCGAGGGCCGGATGTGCCGCGAGATACTCACGGAAATGGTCGCCGTTGACGACAGGCACTATCGAGTCTGCCCCGAGTGCGTAGACAATCCAGAGCACCATACCCAAAAGAAGGGCCGACGCTGTTTTGTCTACCTTGATGGGATGCTCAAGCGCGATGGCAAGGTATCCCACTACGAAAATGATCAGAAGTGTGGTGGTCATGTTTTGTGTGTACCTACTACGAGTTTTTTATGGTTAGTCAGTAAAGTTTTTATAGGATGCCGGACGGCTCCGCGTCCAAGCGACGGCAAAGTTATACATACTATTCTTACAGACCAAATAAATTAAGGAAAAATTTCCGTAATTCCCCAAATCTCTCTTTTCTTCTTCAATCGGGGGAAGTGAAATCTTGTCGTGAGGAGGCGTAGGCCCTCCGTCGGACAATTAGATAAGCCACGATCATCAGTATGCCTGTGAGCACCCATGTGATGGGATAGATGTCGAGAAGGGCACCCATGTCAGCCGGGATGTAGCCGGCGTGGAAGAGCGATACCCAGCCGATGCGCACGATGCAAGTGCCGAAGATAGTGATGATGGCGGGAAGCAGCGAGCGTCCCATGCCACGCATCGTGGCCCCGGCCACTTCATAACTTGCGGCGATGAACTGGAACATGAGCACATGTTCCACCCGAATGTTGCCGAAAGCCGCCACTGCTGCGTCGGCTGAGAAGATCCCTACGAAGAAATCGCGAGCGAGGACGATGGAAACATTGGCCAGGGCACATGTTGCCGCTCCCATGCCGAGACAGATAAGGAAAACACGGTCGCAACGGCGAGTGAGGCCGGCTCCATAGTTCTGCCCTGTGAAGGCTACGGAAGCATTGGCGAATGCAGCGATAAGATAATAGCAGTAATATTCATAATTCAGAGCGGCTGCCGACCCCGCGGACCCGGCAGCTCCGAAGGTGTTGATGGCAGAAAGGATGAATACGTTGGAGAGAGGGAAAACGGCAGCCTGCACACCTGCCGGCACACCGATCCGGAGCACTTCTCCCGCCATATGGCCATCAAATACAAGATGACGTATATCGAGACGCAGGGCACCCTGTTCGCGGGCGAGTATGCGCAGGAGCAGAAGGGCGCTGACCAGATTTGACATTGTCGTGCCGAGTGCCACGCCGGCCACATCGAGGCCGAACCCGAGTACAAGCACCAGATTGAGAAGCACATTGACGATGCCTCCTGCGACAAGACATTCAAAGGGACGCTTCGTATCGCCGACACTGCGCAGGACGGCCGAACCGAAGTTATAGATCACGAGGAATGGGATACCGAGGAAATATAACTTGAGGTAGAGTGTGGCTTTCGGAAGCACATCTTCCGGTGTGCCCACTATCTCAAGGAGGGGTCGGGAGGCCACAACTCCGAGCAGACCGAGGAAAATTCCGAATATTGCCGACATGACCATCACAGTGGAAGAAGCCTTCGCCGCCTCCTCACGCCTCCCCTGACCTATACACCTCGCTATGACCACATTCGCTCCGATGGAGATGCCCAGAAAAAGATTGACCAGCAGACCGATGATGACCGTGTTGCTCCCTACGGCCGCAAGGGCCTGACTGCTGCAGTAACGGCCTACGACTGCTATGTCGACGGAATTGAACGACTGCTGAAGCACCCCGCTGAGAAGAAGCGGGATGGCAAACAGGACGATCTTCCGCAGTAGCGGACCGTGGAGCATATCCACTTCGCCGGTCATTTTTTTGTTATGGTGATGTTTGAGCATTCTGTCTTTTCTTATGGTCTCATCGAAGGAAAGAGTTGGTCTCATCGGAGGAAAGGGGTGGTCTCATCGGAGGAAAAGGGTGAGAACAAACCGGAGGAAAAATATTCCGGGAAAAATCTTTGGGACTATCCCCCGGATAGTGCTGCCCTGAGGGAAGAAGGGAAAGGGAATGCAAAATTACAAAAAAATATTCCTATGGCAGCCACCCTACGGAGGGAGCATTATGGAGAATGGAGGGAGCGTTATGGAAAAGTCGCGAAATTTCATTAATTTTGCAATTTGAAACAATCCAAATCGAAACACACAAAGAAAAGCAGATGGCAGATTACACTATCATTGACGGGAAGGCCACAGCGGCCGCCATCAAGAAAGAGATCGCCGAGGAGGTAGGCAAGATGAAGGCCGCCGGAGAGCGTGCGCCTCATCTCTCGGCCATACTCGTAGGACACGACGGAGGCAGCGAGACTTACGTGAAGAATAAGGTGCTTGCCTGCCAGGAGTGTGGCTTCACCAGCTCGCTCCATCGTTATGAGGATACCATCACTGAGGAGGAACTTCTTGCCGAGATCGACAGGCTCAACAAGGATCCGGAAGTGGATGGATTCATTGTGCAGCTCCCGCTTCCGAAGCATATAGACGAGCAGAAAGTGACGGAAGCCATCGACTGGCGCAAGGATGTGGATGGCTTTCATCCTGTCAATGTTGGACGCATGTCGATCGGTCTGCCGGGCTTCCGCAGCGCCACTCCCGACGGCATCATGGAACTTCTGGCACGCTATGGCATCGAGACAAAAGGGAAACATGCCGTGGTGCTCGGACGCAGCAATATCGTAGGCAAACCGGTGGCTACGCTGCTGATGCAGAAATCGCAGCCCGGCGACTGCACAGTGACTGTGTGCCACTCCTCTACCCGCAACATCAAGGAGCTTTGCCGTGAGGCCGACATAATAGTGGCAGCTTTAGGCCGCCCCGGCTTCGTGACGGCAGACATGGTGAAACCCGGAGCCGTCGTCATCGACGTAGGCACAACAAGAGTGCCCGATGCATCCCGCAAGAGCGGTTTCCGCCTGAGTGGCGACGTTGATTTCGAGAATGTCGCGCCGCTTTGCAGCTATATCACTCCCGTCCCCGGTGGAGTTGGCCCCATGACTATCTGCTCGCTGATGAAGAACACCCTCCTGGCAAGGAAAGGAATTTTCTGAGAGACGCTATTTCGTTAGGGCAAATTTGTGATTTTTGGTTATAGTGTCATTTTGACATTCTGAAATAATGTCATTTTGACATTTTGAAATAATGTCATTTTGACGTTATGTCATAACGACACTAAAGGATAAGAGAGAAGCGAGGATGAATCCGCGGATTCATCCTCGCTTCTCTCTATTCGGGCTGTCTCAGAATTTCTGACCCAATTTCATGCCATCTTGAGGCTTAACCTTCAGGCCATTTTGAGTCCAGACAATTCCGGAAACCCAGCCTTCTCAATGGTTTCATTTCACCATGTGGATTCTGCGCGGAGTGCGTGCCTTGCCTGTCTTGTCGGCTGCCGGAGCGGGACGCACACCGATGGAGGACTTGCCTGTGGCCGCGGGCATACCGGCTGCCACTGAACTGGGCACATCGTAACGCATCACATTCACCTTGCCCCACTCGCCATTCACATTCTTGGCAGCGGCGAGGATCACGATCTTGGCACCGGGTTCTACCTGATAATCAGTGGTCTGTGTGCCATACAGGAACCAGTTGGCGATATCCATTTCAGGATCGGAACATACGTAGTCGTGGTAATCCTGAGGATTCTGGTCGTAATCGGAAGCGTAGGCACAATATACGCGATATGCACCTGCCTGATCATTGGGCTGGAAGGTGACATAGAGGCTGGGCTTCATCTCTCCATCCCAGTCGGCAAGTTTATAGGCACCGACCTTGATGTCCACATAAGCCTCGCCGGCACCACCCATCTTGGAAGTGGAGGCTTCAAAGATCTGCATGGGAGCGGCCACATCCTTCTTGTCCCATACCTGCACATAGATCTCATAATCCTTGTTGGGCTCGAGGTCTTTCCAGGTATGTTCGTCGAATTCATCGTGGGCTACGTATACACCCCACATCTTCACCATCTCCTCCATGTTGGCGAATCCGAACATAGAGGCAAACTGCTCGAACTTGCCGGGGAGCATCCCCTTCTCGTCGATGAGATAGGAATAGCCGCCGACGTCGCCGTTCGGAGTGAATTCACCGGAGATGGTGTAGTAGGTGCTGCCGGTCTGTTTGAAAGTCACCTTCGGATCTCCGGCAAGCGGGAGGGAGGGAGTGGTGAAAGTGGCCATGCAGACGTCGCATTCAGTGCCAAGACGGTCATAAGCGGCTGTCACGAGGGCATATTCAGTATTGGGGCTGAACTCGAGGCCGGAGAGTGTGCCCGAAGGGAAGTCCTCGTTATACGAGGGAGAATCGGAGGAGAGCATGTAGGAGAAAGCTCCTGCAGGGTTTGCCATGATCTGACGCGCTATAACCGCAGGATAGCAGTTGAGCAGATAATAGCTGCAGTCGGGCGTCATGGTGATGGTGGTCTCCACAGTGTTGAGTGTGGCTTTATTTATCTTCACCTCCGCCTTTACAGGGCCATCCACAGAGTTGAATTCGATAGCCTTGACGCGTTCGGTCATAAAGGATTTATAAGTGTCGTTCTCGCTGACCACGAGCAGACGGTTGGGCTCGCCGCTCTCTTGTGCGCCGACAGCCAAAGAGCCGGCGAGAAGCACGGCTGAGAGTAATATTTTTCTCATTTTTTCACGAATTTTAAAGTTGATTGATTGATACGGAGGATGTAGACACCCTGAGGGAGTGTGCTGACATCAATATCCTCTCCCCTCCACGATCGGACTCGGATCACCTCCCGGCCTGCGATGGAGAAGACGCTGAGCTGCGCCGGGGAAGAAGTGTCGAAGCCTTCCACAGCGAGCACCGACTCCACAGGATTGTTGCGCAGGCGCAGCGTGGCAGCCGCAGTCTCCGCCTTGGGAGCCTCCACGCCCATCCACGTCCCGCTGAACGTGATGCGCTTCACATCGGCAATGGCGATCCTGCCTTCCGCCCCCGTGCATTTCGTAAAATCGAAATAGGGAGTGCCGCCGAAGTTGAGCTTTGACTCGGGCGTGATCTGGGCTACGATGTCAGGCCGCGACTCATCAAGGAAAGTGACCTTGAGCGTGGTCTCGGCGGCTGCCGTGCCGACCATCAAGGTCAGCGCCAGAGCGGCGATAATAGTTCTTGTTTTCATTTGATATCTCGATTGATTTAATTTTCACATTTATTCCACACGTATTTCCTATCACACATGCATCGTCAATAGGCATACCGCTCGTTGTCCTCACACGTACTTCTCGCCGAAGCGGCTGCGGACATCGTTGACCATGCGGCGCACCGTCTGTTCTTCCGCGATAGGGCATATGAGGAGCGCATTGCCATTGTCGGCCACGATGAAATCATGCAACCCGGAGGCCACGATGATCTTATCCGAACCCACTGCAAAGACTGAGCCGGTGCAGTCGCGGGTGAGCACACGGCAATTCTGAGTGACATTGCCGTCGGCATTCCTCGGTGAAGTCTCGTAGAGTGCCTTCCAGCTTCCGAGGTCGCTCCAGCCGAAGCTTACTATCTTCATGTAGACGTTCGAGGCCTTCTCCATGATGGCATAATCTATGGAGATGGAGGGAGCATCGGGGAAGACACGGTCGATGAAGGGAGTCTCCTGCGGCGTGGCATAGAGGCCGTCGCCTTCATCGAAGAGGGCGGCTGTCTCCGGGGCATAACGTCTGAAAGCCTCAAGGATAGAATCAGCCTTCCAGAGGAACATTCCGGAGTTCCAGAAGAACTCGCGGGTCTCTAAGAAGATGCGTGCCATCTCCTCGTCGGGTTTTTCGGTGAATGTCTTCACCTTATGTATCTTATGCTCAGGGGCGGCAGCATCTCCTATCTGGATGTACCCGTAGCCCGTATGGGGGGATGTCGGGAGGATACCGAGGGTAAGGAGGCGATCTCCTTTCTCTACAAAGTCGAAACCCTCGCGGATAGCTTCGCGGAATTCATCTTCGCGCAGGATGAGGTGATCGGAGGGGAGGGTGAGGATTGAAGCCTCGGGGTCAAGTGCCTTGATATGGTGGGCTGCCCAGCAGATGCATGGCGACGTGTTGCGTCTGTCGGGTTCGCAGAGGATATTCTCCTTGCTTATTTCCGGCAACTGCTCGGCTACGAGGTCGGCGTAGATACGGTTGGTGACCACCACCACACGCTCGGGGGGCACGATGTCGCGTATGCGGTCGGCCGTCATCTGAAGCAGGGTGCGTCCCATTCCAAAGAAGTCGAGAAACTGCTTTGGCATGGCAGTGCGGCTGAAGGGCCAGAACCGGCTTCCGACGCCGCCACACATGATGACACAATATCTATTTTCTTTCATTAATTTGAGGCTTTAGGTTTTAGGCTTTAGATTTTTAGGTTTAGGCTCCGGATGAAGCCGAAGCCGGTAAGAGAGGGGGAGGCAGCAGGGGTCAGGCTTTCAGCTTTCCTATGGAGTTCAGGATTCGGAGGCGGGTTTGAACTGGTGCTTCACGCCTTCCACTACATTGAGCATGAAGTCGCCGAGTTTCTCTGCCTCGCTGATGAGGTCCATGTAGAAGATGCCCTCCTGATAGCCGTAGGTCTTATTGTTGATATTGAAGATGTTGGCATCGCGGAGCTGATTGCGGAGGTTGTTGATTTCGCGCTCGCGGTTGTAGGCTGTGATGATGCGCGAGTCTTCCGGAGTCTCCATTTCAGTGAGGATGGCGAGCATGTTGCCCATCGCCACTTCCACGAGATCATACATATGGTCGATCTCCTTCATGATGCTTTCCGGGAAGCTGACATGGTTCTGATTCTTGCGGCGCAGTGTCTTTGCCACATTATAGCAGCTGTCGGCGATTGACTCCACTTCGGAGATGATGCGCAGCATGCCGGCAATACGCATCTTGCCTTCAGGGGAGAGTCGGCCTTCGGCCACCTGGTTGAGGTATTTTCCGATCTCTATCTCCATGCGGTCGGAAATCTCCTCATATTTCTCTATGCGGTTGAAGAGGGTGTCGTATTCCGGTTCGTTGGGCTCCATATGGATAAGCTGGCGAGCCATCTTGAGCATCCTTTCGACGCGTTCGCCGTAGACAGCGATCTCCTTCTGGGCCTGGGTGATGTTGAGTTCGGAAGCGCTGAGCATTCCGCGTCCGATATATTTGAGCGAGAACTCCTCCTCCTCATCCTTATGGCGTGTAGGCATGATCCAGCATACCACCTTGACGTAGGTCTTGGTGAACCATATCATCAGCATAAGGTTGCATGCATTGAATACGGTAGGGAACATCGCGAGGCCGAAGGCCATTGTGCTCTGGGCCTTTGCAGTTAGTCCTCCTGCGGGGTCAAGTAGTGTGGAGGCAGCCATCGAGCCCTCCTCGGCGCGCGAGATGTCGAGTGGATTGATACCCACGCAGGCCTTGGTGATGTCGGCCACAAGCTCCATGAAGGGATGGAAGATGATTAGCACTATAATCGAACCGATGACGTTGAAAAGCACATGACCCATGGCTGTGCGGCGGGCGGCGAGGTTACCGCTGAGGGATGCAAGGATCGGGGTGATGGTCGTACCGATGTTTCCGCCAAGGATAATGGCACAACCCAGTTCAAAGTTGATCCAGCCCTGGGAGCACATGATGAGCGTTATGGCGAAAGTGGCAGCCGAACTCTGCACCACCATCGTCAGTATGATGCCTATGGCGAAGAAGATGAGCACTGAGCCGAAGCCGAGGGAAGTGTATTCCGTGACGAACTGCAGCATCCCCGGATTGGCCTGCAGGTTTGGCACATACTTGCTGATCAGGTCGAGGCCCATGAAGAGGAAGCAGAAGCCAATGAGGAACTCGCCGGCGGATTTATACGTGCCCTTCTTCATGAAAAGCATCGGGACGCCGATTGCGAGCAGCAGGATGCTGTAGTCTGAGATATTGACCTCGAAAGAGAAAGCCGAGATGATCCATGTCGTCACCGTAGTGCCGACGTTGGCTCCGAAAATGACAGCCATGGATTGCGCGAGCGACATGAGGCCGGCGTTGACGAAACTGACCACCATAACGGTGCTCGCACTTGAACTCTGAATGAGGGCTGTGATGACGATACCTGTGAGCACACCCGTCACCCGGTTTTTAGTCATGATGCCCAGGATGTTGCGCAGACGGTCGCCCGCCACTTTCTGCAGGCCCTCGCTCATTACCTTCATGCCGTAGAGGAAGAGACCGACGGCACCCAGAAGGCTGAGGAAATCAATAACTGTGTAATTCATCGTGATTCATGGATTCAGTCCGGTTTCTGCCAGAGAGGTCAGTACGGCTGATTGACATCGCAAAATTAAGTAAAAAATCCGTAAAATACACGTTTTTTGACTATTTTTGCGGTCAACGAAATCAAGTATGGAGACAAGTATTATATTTCCCGCTGACAATGAGACACTTCGCGGCCACGATCGCGGAGGGCTCCACCCTTTCAGCGCTTTCAATTCCGACACACTGCGCCGTCGTGATCTTGCCGTCATCGTGGCTGCCGCCGACAAGGATGGCGCCATAGGCCACAAGGGGGGCATGATATGGCATCTGCCCGCCGACCTACGCCATTTCAAGGAGGCTACGATGGGACATGCCGTCATCATGGGGCGCCTCACATGGGAGTCCCTGCCCAAAGGTGCACTCCCCGGCCGCCGCAATATCATTGTGAGCCGTGACCCCGATTATTCTGCGCCGGGAGCTGAAACTGCCCCGTCGCTACGCGAGGCCATAGCCATGTGCGACAATGACCCGATGCCCTTCGTCATCGGAGGAGGACAGATATATCGCGAAGCAATGCAGTTTGCCTCTCACCTGCTGCTGACGCGTATATTCGCCGAGGCTCCGGAGGCTGACACTTTCTTCCCCATGCCCACACCTGAAGAATGGCGACTGACGGAAGAGAGCGAAACGCAGTGCTCGAAGGATGGTGTCGAGTATCGATTCCAGACCTACAGACGCGTCTGAGCAGCCATGACAGGGAGATATGACAAGCGCCTTAAGGTAGCCATCGTAAACCGCAGCGACGCCACGGGGGGAGCCGCTGTGGTGAGCCTGCGTCTCGCCCACGCGCTCGAACAGGCCGGTGCGGATGTGAGGATGTTGGTGGCCGACCGCCTCACCGACGATCCCTGCGTGATCCTCGCCGCCTCTCCAAATCGCATCAGGATGTCGTTCCTTACCGAACGTCTTGAGATTTTTGCTGCCAATGGATTTCGACGCGATACTCTTTTCAAGATTGACACAGCCTCCACCGGCCTTCCTCTATGGAAGCATCCTTTCATTCTGGAGGCCGACGTCATCTGCCTCAACTGGGTGAATCAGGGGATGTTGTCGCTCGGTGGCGTGAGGCGGTTGCTCGGACTTGGCAAACCCATAGTCTGGACGATGCACGATATGTGGAACATCACTGGAGTATGCCATCATGCAGGCAAGTGCGACCGATATCTCTCCGGATGCGGATGCTGCCCGTTGATGGGCTTCACACGTGGCAGTCATGACATTTCCGCCACTGTCTTCCGCCGCAAGGAGCAACTTTATGATTATGCCTTGAGAGCATCCGGAAGCAAGCAACCACTGACGTTTGTGGCCGTCAGCCATTGGATGGAAGGACTCGCGCGGAAATCTCCCCTATTGGGCAGAATGCCGGTTGAAGTGATTCCCAATGCCTTCCCCACCGAGCTTTTCCCGGAGGTTGGAAGAGTGGCGCAATGGAGGGCCGGATGTGCGCGAAGAAAGGAGGGGGAGTTTACGGTGGCGATGGGGGCGGCCCGGCTTGACGACCCTATAAAGGGATTGCCTTTGCTGATTGCAGCCACACGTCATCTACGCGATGAGGAACCGGAACTGGCCGCACGCACACGACTCGTAACATTCGGCAACCTTCGCGACCCGAAGGCCTTCGATGGGATTGGTGTGAGACACACCCACCTTGGCCCTCTTCATGGAACAGAAGCCGTAATGGAAACTTTGAGGGGTGCGGACGCTGTGGTCTCAAGCTCTCTGTATGAGACATTGCCAGGCACACTCGTGGAAGGACAGGCATGCGGAGCCATCCCCGTGAGCTTCGACAGAGGAGGACAGGCCGACATCATCGACCATCTCCACACAGGCTATATTGCACACATGGAGGAAAACCCGGAGCAATCCGCCATAAACCTCGCCCGTGGACTCGCCTGGGCTGCAGAAACTTCTGCGGCAGATAAGAACGGAATGCCGGAAAGACTGGCTCGGAGTGTGGAGGATAATTTCTCCTCTCAGCAAGTGGCCAGACGTTATCTTGAATTATTCGAACGCATTATGGCATGAGTCTCGCCCTGACGTATGTATAGTCCCGGATGCCGGGGAGCGGCAACCCGCCGACCCTGGAGGTCATACCATATTTCAAGAGATCGGGCCTCATCTTCAAAGACATTCCCGACGCCATCACCCTCCTTGGTGAAGGAGCATATTGTGCGCAGGGCTGCCGTAGCCTTGCCTGTGCGGCTGTCGAAAAGCGGGGCATTGTACCATCCCTCAAGCGCCGTGCCCTTGGCATTATACTCCAGCCACCACCAGAAAAGTCCGCATACATTGGGATATTTCTCAAGCGTAGCCACCAGATCACGTGCGAAGTCGTTCTGCCCGGCCTCACTGTATTCATAATCAGGAGTATGGGTGGTGCCAGGCACTTCCCACGCATAAGGGAATCCAGTCTCCACAATCATGACGCGTCGTGAAGGGAATGTGGAAGTGAGTGTGGAGAGTACATTGTCGAGAGTGCGCATATCCCCATGGAAATAGGGGTAATAACTGAGTCCGATGATGTCATAATCCACCTCCATACGGGCCATCCGACGATAGAAATCCACAAGCACCTCCTTCTGGTCGATACGTTCCGTATGAAGTATTATTCCAGCCGAAGGACACACCTCGCGGCAGGCTCCGATGGCACTGCGCAGCAGCCTGCCGAAGCGTTCCCAATGGGCATCGTCTCCCATCACGGGCTTCTTTAAGTCGGCCGACGGTGTGCCGTAAGGCCCCCAGAGCATTCCGAAACTTATCTCATTGCCCGGCTGGATAAAATCCGGAGCACATCCTTGATCTGAGAGTGTGGTGAGCACCGACCGCGTGTAATCACCGATGGTGGCTTCGAGTTGACTGTCAGTCTGCCCTGCCCATGATGCGGGAGTCCATTGTGCGGAGGGATCGGCCCAAGTGTCGGAATAGTGGAAATCCAGCATCAAAGCGAATCCGGCTTCCTTGATGCGCCGGCATAAGGGAAGGATATAGCCCAGATCCTGACACGCATTCGGGTCTGCCCCCGGATGATTGAAGGCTGAGGGATCAACGAAAAGCCTTACCCTCATGGCATTCATTCCCTGTTCGTGAAGAAAGGGAAGGAGATTCTCGATATGCCTACCCTCCGAATCGTAATATTGCGCTCCTGCCTTCTCATATTCGGGCAGGAGGGAGATATCACCACCCACGTATCTTTTGTCTGCCCGCGCAACCCCTCCACTCATGAATGAGGACAACACCATCAGCAGAGTGGCAAATGGAATGATATTTTTCTTTCCCATAATGTAACTTTTATTGAAACAGTCTGTACTTTGGCAAAAGTAGGAATTTTTTACGACAATCAGCAAATGAAACACACAAAGGGAGTACAGATGGGCATATTTCTTGAATCAACACGAAAATAAACAGGCAAGAATGGAGGGGCATTAACATTTTTTTGTTAATTTCGCTTTCGGTTGACTCCGTATCTCTTCAACCAACGGGGAACCGAGTTTGTTAGAATAAGTGAAGTTACAGAATTTATAACCCAAAATCAGACAGAAAAAAAGGAAAGTAAACCATGGATAAATTAAGTTATGCCTGGGGTCTGGCCATGGGCCAGCAACTGAAAGGAATGGGAGTCAAGGAAATCGACTCTGAGAGTTTCAAGGATGGTGTGAAAGTGGCTTTCGACGGTGGCAAGCCTGAGATGCCGATCGAGGAAGCACAGAAGCTTATCAACGATTATCTGGCTGATCTCGAGGCCAAAGCCGTAGAGGCAGCCCGCGCCGCCGGAAGCAAGTTCCTTGAGGAGAACGGCAAGAAAGAAGGCGTCAAGACCACAGCATCGGGCCTTCAGTATGTAGTTGAGAAGGAAGGCGAAGGCGCTATGCCTACTGCTGAGGATGAAGTGACTGTTCATTACACTGGCCGCCTGCTCGACGGAACAGTGTTCGACAGCAGCGTCAACCGAGGCGAACCCGCCACATTCCCCCTCAACCGTGTCATCCCCGGCTGGACAGAAGGTGTGCAGCTTATGAAGGAAGGCAGCAAATACGTATTCTTCATCCCCTCCGACCTGGCTTATGGTCCTCAGGGAGTGCCCGGGGCTATTCCTCCCCACTCCACTCTCATCTTCGAGGTAGAGCTCATCAAGGTCGTGAAGAAGGACTGATAGAAGCACCGAAATACGCGTCTCTATGTGCGCGCTGATTACCGACGGACGGACCCTCAAGTCTCGGCCGTCGGTCGTGCGCGTTTAACCAATATCGTAAAAAATCAATCTACAGAATAAAATCAAACCTTGATTCAAGATGAAAAAAAGTTATTTATTCTCACTTGCACTCCTGCTTGGAGCTGCATCGATGGGTGTCGCTTCCTGCAGCCACGACAAGAAGGCTGCCACTGCTGACACCATGACTATGGAGGAAGCTGCACCTGAGACGGAAGAGGCTCCACTCGACACCGTACTCGCACAGACACGCGCACAATATGCGCCTGAAGCTGCTGACAGCGCATTCACAACGACGGCTTCCGGCCTCCGCTATCTCGTTGTAAAGGAGGGCACCGGTGCCTCACCTTCAGCCACTGATGAAGTGACCGTACACTATACAGGCCGCCTGCTCGACGGAACAGTGTTCGACAGTAGCGTGGAGCGAGGCGAACCTGCCACTTTCCCCCTCGACCACGTCATCAAGGGTTGGACAGAAGGCCTTCAGCTCATGAAAGAGGGAGGCAAGACAATCTTCTATATTCCTTCCGACCTTGCCTATGGCGAGACAGGAACACCCGGTGGCCCCATCGGACCGAATACGCCTCTCATCTTTGAGGTGGAACTCCTAAAAGTCGGCAAATAAATGAGAATTGACCGCAAACTTATGGCCGCCGCCGGGGGCTTGCTCCTCGGCGCCGGTCTGCTCTGCGGCTGCAAAGGCCGCACCGCCGACAATATGCAACCTTCCGGCGACACAGTGGAAGTCGAGATCCTCAGCCAGGAAGCCCCGGCAGCCCAACAGCCTGCCGACAGCATAATAGCCCCGACCGACAATCCGTAGGATTCAATATAACTTTACCTTTACCCCCATGAAATCTATCTTCTTCAATCTTTTTTTCTTTCTGGCAGCCGCAGCCATACTCTCTTCTTGCGGCACTCCCCAGGGAAAGCGTCTCGATGAAATCTCCGATGCATCTTCGGGCGATACGCTGCTCTACTATTTCGGTCAGATCCAGGCCTCCCAGTATTGGAAGCAGGCTGAATCCGACTCATCCCTATACAGCAAAGAGGCCCGCGACAACTATCTCAGCGGGCTGCGCACAGCTCTAAAGCTCATCGGTGACGATGAGAGCTACAATGCCGGCATCGTGGCCGGAGTGAGGATGGCTTCCAACATCCGCCAATTCTCCAGTGATTATGGCATTAAGCTCAATCCTGAAGTGCTGCTCCAGAGCATCGCCTATGGCCTTGAGGAAGATCCCCTGCCGGGCGATGACACCAACAACGAGGATTTCTACCGGCTTTTGGGTCAACTGCAGCAGTCGCGCAACAAAGCCGACAAGGAGAATGCCAAAACAGCACTCAAGGAAGCGGCCGCACAGATGAAGATGACCCAGCTGGACTCCAACCTCTACTACTCAGTGGAGACCAAGGGGATTGGAGCTCCGCTTGAAAATGACTTGACTGTGGAGGCAGAAATCCATTTCAGCCATGACGGACGCCAGGTGATTGTGCCTCTGCCCTCACGCATAAAGGTAGGAGCCACCTCCAATCCACCTGTGCTCAACAAGGCTCTTCTCTCAATGACTGAGAAAGAGACTGCCAACTTCATCACTACCGCCCATGCCATCTTCGGCAACAGATGCGGCCAACATCATCTGAAGCCAAAGGATATCGTGAGATTCAATATCAAACTCGGACGAATCCTCTCAACCATGCGCTCGGCCCAAAGCCAAGAGGAACCGACCAATGTCGACTCACCCGTAGCTCTCTGATATATTCATATTCTATGATACAGATAAAGGATGGTCTCAGACCATCCTTTATCTTTATCGCGATATGTTCTTAAATTCTACATGTTATCCATTCCCTGTCTGCCTCCGCAACCGCGATGCTGCAGCGGGCAGCCGGCGGCAAGCGGTGGATTCCTCACCGAGACTCACTCAAGGGCGAAGTTTACGGCTATTGTGGCCTCTGCCGGCACAACCTGTCCGTTTTTTTCAGCCGGAGTCCACTTGGGCATTGACTTGACGAGGCGTATTGCCTCCTGCTCAAGATCCGGATCCACCATCCTCACGATCTTTATGGAGCCAATGGAGCCGTCGGCATTGACGGTGAAACTGACGTTCACAACGCCCTCTATGCCATTTGAGCGCGCCGTCTCCGGATATTGCAGATTGGCGGATATATATTCCTGAAGGGCTTGATCGCCTCCGGGATAGGCGGGCACGTCGGCTGCCATGAGGGCGGCTGTCATTCCAAGCCACATTCCAAGGGTAATTATCAGACGTTTCATAAGCGACTTATTTTTTGCGACATCCCGTATCCTCAGGCTATCGCCGGGTTCTTATTATTTCCTTTATCTTTTTGACACTCCGTTATCTCCAAAAGTTTATTCTCCTCATTTTTGCAGGGAGGCATCGAGCAGGCCGGAGCAGGCATCTTCGAGAAGATCGAGCACGAGCTCAAAACCCTCAGCCCC
Source organism: uncultured Sangeribacter sp. (assembly GCA_964588625.1). Lineage (GTDB taxonomy): Bacteria > Bacteroidota > Bacteroidia > Bacteroidales > Muribaculaceae > Lepagella. Next base: position 16,230 of record CAZPQD010000046.1, read on the forward strand.
CTCGTAGTATGGATCAGGAATATGATCCCATCCCGGATGAAGGGTGCAGAAGGAGGCCATACCCACTATTTTCTCTTCCTCTTCCGGAGTAGCAGCCATTGCCTTGAGTCTTGAAAGATTGGAGGCATCCATGCCCACTATTAGATCGAAGTCGGAGAAATCCGAACGTCGCACAGGGCGGCTGCGGTGTGTCAGTCTATAGCCACGCCGTGCCGCATGGGCACGCATGCGGCTGTCGGGGAGCTCGCCGGCATGTCCGCCATATAGGCCGGCGGAGTCAAACACGAAGGTTTTGCCGAGACCACGCTCTGTGGCGAGCCTACGGCTCACTTCTTCGGCTGCCGGCGAACGGCAGATATTGCCGAGACACACGAAGAGAATCCGTTTTTGCGGAGAGTTCTTAAAAGATACGGGGAGGGCGGCATCTGCCATATTTCCCTCAAACTTTGCCTTAGAATCATTCATCACGGCAAACTTACAAATTCCATCCGTCATCCACAAATTTTTTGCGAGAATAAATGATTATCATTAATTTTGCTGCTGCTTTTCCGCTCTCCTCCGGCTAAGGAACCTACCATCTCCCACTCTTCCACTCCCTTTTATCTTCCCATATGAAAAAGCTGCTGCAAGGGTCTGCCACCCTCCGCCTTCTCCCTCTTTTCACTATCCTCCTCGCAATGATTTGCGCCTGCTCCACAGGGGGCGACTCCTCTGAGTTTGATGCTCTGGGCAAGGGTCAGCATGACGGCGCAGGCTCTGTTGCCGGCAACCCGATGCCAGCACTCGCCGACGTCACACCAAATGACCGTCCGGAAGACGACATACCTTCCGTAAAGGATATTTTGGCAAAATACCGTGGAAAGATAAAGACCGGTCCTCGCAGCAACGACCGACTGCGCATTAACAGCGTGGGCCGACTGGCCGACGTATTCAACGACAGCAACCGCAACCAATACCTATATGCCGAGGCCCTGGGCATCAGCCCGATACATTCACTTGCCGACGCCTATCACGCAAGGCGTCCGTTGATCCATATCAAGAGCAACGAATATTATTTTGTGGATTCGCTGACGCATTCCATGCCCTTTCTTGTGCCCGAGGCCGCTTTGCTTCTGAAGCGAATCGGCGCGAACTTCATCGACTCCCTCGGTTCGCGCGGAGCCGACGGCTACCGTATAAAAGTGACCAGCCTGCTGCGCACTCCGACGACCGTGAAACGCCTACGGCGTGTCAACGTCAACGCCACCGACAGTTCCACCCATCAGTTCGGCACCACAGTCGACATATCCTACGTCAACTTTGCATGCGCCGACTCCACACGCACCATCAATCAGGAGGATCTTAAGAATCTTCTGGCAGAAGTGCTGCGCGACTTGCGCGCCACACAGTCATGCCTCGTGAAATATGAGCGCAAGACCGGCTGCTTCCATCTCACAGTCACACATTGAACCGTAAACATCGCTGCTGCGATGTTGGGTTTGTCGAAGGTGAAGGAGCCGTCCGGGCAAACTCTCCCCTGTGGTTTTTTGCGGACTGGTTAACATTTGCGGATTAAGATTTGTTAAGAATTTATAAACTATTCCGCTATGGGCTCTATCAAGGATAACGTCAATGACCCGACCCCGCAGCCTCGGGAGAAGCAGCCTCGTTCGCGCGCAGGCCGTATAGGACGGATTGTGGCTTGGTCCTTAGGCCTCATAGTGAGCTTGATCATAATCCTGCTCACCGGCGTCACTCTCTGGCTGACGCCGGAGCGGCTTACAGAACTCGTCAACCGCGAGGCAAGCGAGTGGCTCGATGCCGACGTGAAAGCTTCGGGCGTGCGTTTCACCGTCTGGAGCTCTTTTCCCCACTTCTCTCTGGAGACTGATTCGCTGCGCGTCACTTCTCGCACTCTCGATTCAATCACCCCGGCCCAGAGGGATTCCTTGCCGGCCGATGCCTCGCGCCTGCTGACCACCGGACGCATCCATGGTTCCATCAATCTTCTGCAGCTTCTGCGCGGGGTGATCTCGCTGCGTGATGTGGAAGTCAGCTATCTCGACCTTAACCTTGTGGTGCTCAACGATTCACTGAGCAATTTCGACATTCTTCCTCCCGAAAGCCGGGGGAGTTTCAAGATTCCACGTTTCACCGCCAATTCCGTACGTCTGCCCGACATGCGCCCTGTCAAGTATTTCAGCGCGCCGACGGCCACAGTGATGACTGTGCCCGTAGACTCTGCAAGACTTGAGAGGACAAAGCCCGATCATTACCGACTCACATTCGCCGGCCTCGTCTCACTCCGTTCCGATGGCCTGGTGGTGCTGCGTGATTTCCCCGTAAGTCTCTGTGGAGATGTATCCACCGCATTCTATCCCCTGCGTGTGCGACTCTCCGACTTCGATGTGGCACTCGCCGACACAAAGGGTAAGATAAATCTCGACCTTGACTTCGGCGACAATGCTGCCATCAACCGCTTTTCCTACGATCTGGGCAATCTGAATCCCATCAGCCTGCTCTCTTATCTGCCTGGCGTTCAATTGCCCTTCCTCCAGGAACTCAAAGCCAACATCGACCTCAATCTCTCGGCGCAGCTTACGAGTCCATATCTCTTCAGCGGCACCACCCTCCCCTCGCTTGCAATCGGCTTCCATTCTGCCGACGGCAATGCCGAATATAACTTTGGAGGCGACCAGCATCTTAAAGTGCGGGATATACGCCTTGACGGTTCGTTTAATTTTGACGGCACTGATCCGGCCCGTTCTTACGTCAGGGTCGACAGGCTTTCACTCTCCGGCGAGGGTGCCAATCTTAACGTCAGCGCTGATATCACCGACCTGACAACCAATCCTGCCATCAATGCCGATGTGGAAGCCTCCACCCAACTTTCGCACCTGCCAAAATATTTTCCTTTCCTCCGCGGATATGGGCTCGAAGGAAGTGTGGATTTCAATTCCAGGATTGCCTTCCTGCTCTCCAGTCAGGAGAATGCCACTGTCACCTCACCGCAAGCATCCGGCTCAATGACACTCAGTGGAGTGACTTTCTCGGAAGGGAAGACAAGAAGCCATGTGGATGCCCTGAAAATCAACTTTGAGGCGGGCGCCGACTGCATCGGCAACTCCGGAATGGGCAGATCAGCTCTTCAGGCAAATCTGCTGGCGTCAAAGGCGTCGGTCAATATGCCGGGTTACAACGTGGAGGCACCGAAGCTCAGTGCCAATTTCACCCTCCATTCCAACGGAGGAAATGAATTTCCAGAAACAGCATTGTCCCTGGCTCTTCCGGCCGCTACAATCCGCACCCCCTCCACCGACATGAGCATCTCAGGGCTGGATATGGATCTCGATGCCCATTCACGTAAGTTCACTGTAAAGGGGGAAGCTGCGGAAAATAAAAGCCCGGATTCAGAGGCTCTCAATCGACTGAGACACTCTCCGGAATACATCACCGCACATCTTCCGGCCGACCTGCGCGACCTGTATTCACGGATTGCCCTTCGGGTGAGGCTCCGTACCCGTAAGGGGGAAATCAGCACGCCTTCATTCCCGGCTGCCAACACATTCTCAAACCTGGCGCTGACCATCACCAACGACTCCATCAATCTCAGCCGCCTGAGGCTACGTTCGCTGAAGAGTGAGGCCGTCGTAAGCGGATGGCTCTCCGGCCTTGACAATCTCCTGCTGACCGGACGTCCGACTCCCCTCCACGCCCACCTCATGCTCGAGGGTGACACAATCAGCATCAATCAGCTGGCGCATGCCTATGCCCATGGAGTGACCAAGAATAAAAACCCTCATCAGGCATTCTCGGCTCCCGCCTCCGCTGCTCCTTCTGCTTCTGATTCCACGGCATTGCTGATACCGCGCAATCTGCAGCTGCATATGGATGCTGCGATAAAGGAGACAGTCTACACCGACCTTCACCTCTATGACCTCCGGGCACGTCTGGATGCTCTTGGCGGCAACATGAAGGTGAGCGACCTGCACATCTCTTCCGATTTCGGACACGCATCGCTTGACCTGGGCTACAATACCACCGACATACTCAACATAGGACTGAATGCCGACGCAGCCCTCGAGGATATTGAGCTTGTACGCTTCTTCCAGCGATTCCATTCGCTGCTGCTGATGATGCCGCAGATGAAGAATCTTTCAGGCACCATCTCAGCGGAAGCAGGGATGAATATGCACATATACCCGGACATGGATGCCGACGTCGCCTCACTCACGGCACGCATTGGCGCACAGGGAAGGGATCTAAAGGTGCATCAGGATGCCTTCATACGGCGCATCACCCGCATGATGATGATCCGCACCAACGATGACCTCCATATCGCAAATATGAATGTCAGGGCCTCCGTCCATGACAACCTTCTGGAGCTATACCCCTTCACCTGCAGTTTCGACCGCTACAGAATCTCGATGCAGGGCATCAACAATTTCAATGGCCGCCTCTATTATCATGTGGGCGTTCTGGAGTCGCCGCTGCATTTCCCCTTCGGAATCAACATCAAAGGAATGTTCAGCCATCCTGAACTTCGTTTCGGAGGCGCCACCTACAAAGTGGAAGAGGGCGCGGAAGTGGCCCGTCATGTCGAGGAGATGAACACCTTCAACATCATCAAGGAAGCGAAACATTTCCTCAGGGAATTCCTGCGCAAGGCAGCAGAATCCGACGACACTCCGGAACACTCTTACGTAGCAAAAAAAATCTGATCTCCTTGCGCTCCGGGAAGGCACTCGCAATTACATCCATACTGCTCGTGAGGCCTGAGTTTTGTCAAGACGCGAAGTTTTTGTAATTTTGTATCCTTAAACATAGGTCCATTCCCCGGCTTGAGACTCCGTAAGGAGAAATCCCGGATAGAACAGAACGCATAATAGATATGGCAAAGAATGAAACACGCATCATAGCCACGGACACACCGGGGCGTATGATTGACGAGATGGTATGGAAAATGGCTCCTGCCTCCACTGTCGTAATCACCGACAGCACTGTGGAAGAGAAGGTGCTGTCGCGCCTTGAGAGCAGCCGTGTAATCACAGAATCACAACGAATTGTGCTCGAACCGGGAGAAGCCAACAAAGACCTACGCTCCCTGGCAGAAGTATGGTGGGCCCTCTCATCCGGCGGCCACACAAGACAGTCGCTGGCACTCTGCATCGGAGGCGGCATGGTGACCGATCTTGGCGGTTTCGCCGCTGCAACCTTCAAACGCGGCATCAGACATATAAATGTACCTACGACTCTTTTGGGGGCCGTAGACGCGGCGATAGGGGGCAAAACGGGCATTGATCTCGGCGAGATGAAGAATGAGATCGGCACATTCCGTATGCCTCAGGCCGTCATAGTCTCCGCGGGCTTCTTCTCCACCCTTCCCCAGGAGGAACTCATCTCCGGCTATGGAGAGATGATAAAGACGGGTATGGTGGCCTCACCCGACCTCTATTTCGACATCGCAAACTCTGAGATGGTGCTCACCGACCCTCGAATGATGGAGGATCTTGCTTCCGAGTGCGCCCGGTTCAAGAGCAGCATCGTCGCTGCCGACCCTTGGGAACGCGGCCTGAGGAAAGTGCTTAACTTAGGCCACACTGCAGGCCATGCCTTCGAACAGGTGGCTCTCTCAAAGGGCACTCCCCTTCCGCATGGTTGCGCCGTGGCTTATGGACTGCTCACAGCTCTGATCTGCAGTAAAATCAAATTCGATTTCCCCACACCCGCTATACAGACCTACACATACTCCGTGCTGAAGCCCAACTTCCCCCAACTCCCGGTGGGATGTGCCGACCGCGACCGCCTCATGGAACTCATGGCCGGCGACAAGAAGAATGCGCGCCACGGAGAAGTGGCTTTCACTCTCCTTCGTGATTTCGGAGATGCCGTCACTGACATCGTGCTTTCGCAACGCGAACTCGAGACAGCACTCGACCTCACTTTCGAGATGATCGGACGCTGAGAAATTTTTTTGAAAAAATTTTCCTCCTGCGTAAACCATTCCGAAGCAGGCAATGTTATAATATCGAAGCAAGCAAGAAAGCAAGTTCCTCAAAGAGAGGACACAAGATATTAACTGCTATAAGCGTTCTGAAAAAGTTGTTATTGTTGTTTTAATTGAAGAAACAAGGTCGCCGGGGTGGCGACCTTTTTCTATTT
>CAZPQD010000047.1:0-21424 GCA_964588625.1 uncultured Sangeribacter sp.
CAGAGCCAAGGGGGATGTCGTGATAACGATGGACGCTGACCTTCAGGACAGTCCGGATGAGATTCCGGAACTCTACCGCATGATCACACAGGAGGGCTATGATCTCGTGTCGGGTTGGAAGAAGAAACGTTACGATCCTCTCTCAAAGACCATTCCCACCAAGCTCTTCAATGCCACGGCCCGTAAGGTGAGCGGCATCAAGAATCTTCACGATTTCAACTGCGGCCTGAAAGCTTACCGCAACCCGGTGGTGAAGCATATAGAGGTTTACGGCGACATGCACCGCTATATACCTTATCTTGCCAAGAATGCAGGCTATAAGAAGATAGGTGAGAAAGTGGTGCAGCATCAGGCACGCAAGTATGGCCATACGAAATTCGGACTCGACAGATTCGTCAATGGTTATCTCGACCTCGGCACCCTTTGGTTCCAGTCGAAGTTCGGCGTCAAGCCGATGCATATCTTCGGTCTCTTGGGGTCGTTGATGTTCGTCGTGGGTTTCATTGCCGTATTGGTGGTCCTGATCCTGAAGATTGTGAGCCTATGCAGCGAAGGATTCGCCTTCTACGTCACCAATTCCGTCTATTTCTATCTCTCGCTGGCCGCTATGGTGATGGGTCTGCAGTTCTTCCTGACAGGGTTCACCGGCGAACTGATAGCACGCAACTCACCCGAGCGTAACAACTATCTGATAGGGGAGGAGTTCTGACGTGGGAAGCTTATTGGATCTGATTTCAAGACGCATATCCGGAATGCATATGCTTGTGGTGGCTGCCGTGGTCATAATGGCGGCGACTGTTGGTGCATGCTCTTCCGATGAATGTTACGGCAACAAGAATGCCCTTCCCCTCGCCGGCTTCTATTCATCGGAAAACACCCCTCAGCCCATTTCGCTCGACTCCATTTCCATCTACGGGATAGGTGCACCCGGCGACTCTGTGCTCCACGATTCTGTGCGTTCAATTTCAGAATCTTATCTTCCCTTCCGCATTGATGCAGATTCCACCCTCTATGTCATAAAATATCTTCAGCAACCGTTGGGAAGCCTTGGGATTGCCGACACAATCATTTTCCGTTACGACATCACCCCGATGTTCGTTTCGGCAGCATGCGGCGCAATGTATGAATACCGCAACGTAAGGATATCGCACACATCCAACATACTCGATTCTGTGGTATGCACCGAAGGAGAGATCACAAATCTCGACACCGAGAACATCCGGATTTATTTCCGCGTAAGCAATCAGGAGGAATAGGCTATGAAGAAAGGAAATTTGTTTGCAAGTCTCAGCCTTTTGCTCCCTGTTGTGGCTTTTATGTTGGTGTCAGCTTATGGCGTGGCAGCCACACAGACTCCGGATCGTCAGGCATATGATGTAAGGCAGCTCTCGAGAGTGGATTCAATCATGGCTGACTCGGCATTTGCTGACTCGGCGGCATTGGCCGACTCCGCCCTGCTTGTCGCGCAGCGGGATTCAGCACTTGAGGCCGACCGCAGAAGGCGTATTTCCGAGATGGGTACCAAGATTACGCCTGTAGCCAGTGATGACCAGGCGCCGCTCAAGCCTACTTTGCACTACTACGACAAGCATGGCAATCCGCTTCAGGAACCGGTCTTGTTTCTTGCCCAATTAGACACGGTGAAGAAAGTAAGGTCCGGTCCGGTATATCCTTTGCTGAATTCCGTCAGTGTCGGTGCAAATCTCTTTGATGCTGTGATGCTCGCATTCGGACAGAAACACGCTTCCTTCGATCTCTGGGCCGATCTCTCACTCCACAACTGGTTTTTCCCCGTTGTGGAAGTGGGTATGGGATGGGCCGACAATCATCCCCTGGATGCCAATTACCACTATAAGAGCCGTCCGGCGCTCTATGGCAAGATAGGCATCAACTATAACTTCCTTTACAAAAGTGACCCTGCCTATCAATTCTATCTGGGACTCAGGGCAGGATTCTCACATTTTTCCTACGATATCACCGGTGTGACGGTTAATTCCCCCTATTGGCAGGAGTCGCAGACCATCGATATCCTCAACCAGAAGGCATCGGTATTCTATGGTGAGGCACTGGCCGGACTGAAAGTCAAGCTTTTCCGTAATCTCTCGATGGGCTGGAATGTAAGGGTACACTTCAAGATGCACTCTTCGCAACCATCCAACTCCAATCCATGGTTCATTCCCGGCTACGGCACCTCCGGACTCATCGGAGCTTCCTTCTCCCTGATATATACCCTTCCGCTTGGACATAAGGCTCAGACTGCGGAGGACACAGAAACAAAATAACTCATCGGATAAGCGAAAAAATAAGGAATCGGCTGCGTATCACGCAGCCGATTCCTTATTTTTTCTACCGGGGGTAATAAAACCCTCAGCGACTAATGACTTAAGGCGACTAAAGACTTAAAGTGGCATAAAAAGTCGATTGAAAACGATCTAAAATTTATTTTGTGGTCATGATCTTGAGAACGAGGCGGTCGGTCTCATTCATGGCTTCGCGGCCGATGGAGGTGAGGTTATGGATGGTGGCGTCAATGTCGTCGTTGACGATACCTTCAGCTGAGGTGACACATTTACCGTTCATCGCAAGCATGGCAGAGATGGCCGCTGTGCTCACTCCGGAGGAGATCTTCATGGCGCAGGAGGGTTTGGCTCCGTCGCAGATCATGCCCGTAAGGTTGGCCACCATATTCTTGATGGCAGCGCAGACATTGTTGAAATCACCGCCCATCAGATAGACAAGGCCGGAGCTTGCACCCGTAGAAGCCACGACGCATCCGCAGAGTGCGGAGAGTCGACCGAGGCTCTGCTTGATATAGATGCTCGTAAGATGGCTAAGTGTGAGTGCCCGGATGAGCTGCTCTTCAGATGCCCCTATCTCTTCGGCATAAGTGACGACAGGCATTGTGGCCGTTATTCCTTGGTTGCCGCTTCCGCTGTTTGACATTACGGCGATCGGAGCGCCCCCCATGCGGGCGTCGCAGGCTGCGGAGGTGGCCGCCATCATGTGGCCGAGGGGTGAGTCACCAAGCAGCGACATCCCCTTGCTGCGGATCGTCACTCCGAGCGAATGACCGAAATCGCCGCCCATGGCATGTGAGGAAGCAGCCTTGTTGAGGTCGCGGGCCTGAAGGATGAAGGAGATCTCTTCCAAGGGTGACTCTGTCGCGAACTCATACACCATGCTGGCATTGAGGGTGATATCGTCGGAAGCCTGACCGGAAGTCTCGGCGAGAGGCTCCTCCTTGAATTCAACCTTGCCATCGCGTTCAAGAAGGATGAAATTTGTGTGGGCGCGGGAGATGACGGCGCGGGCTGTATGACCTTCGGCACTCACTTCCACATCGATATGCAGATTGGAAGGAACGTCCTCAAGATGATAAACGGTTATGCGTCCCTCGTCAATGAAAGCACGTCCGCGGGCTACAGCGTCAGCGTCTACATCACGGATAACTTCGAGCTGATATTCCGACTTGCCGATGAGTGCGCCCAGAGCAATGGCTATCGGAAGGCCGATCATTCCTGTGCCGGGAATGCCGACGCCCATGGCGTTTTTGATTATATTGCCGCTCAGTCCCACTTTGATTTTCTCAGGCTGGCAGCCAAGGAGTTCGGTGGCCTTTGCCACACAGAGTGACACCGCGATCGGTTCGGTGCAGCCCATGGCGGGCACCACTTCGCGTTGGATGAGTTCGATGATTCGTTTGCGATTGTCTGCTGAAAGCATATTTTTAGTTGTTTTAATTTTCGGATTGGAATTTCCTGCTTCGGAACTTTCGGGCTTTCGCCCCCAGCACAATGTATGGGAGAGATATTTATTTGAGAAGAGCAAGTTATCAGAGAGGGATATCAGAGAGGGAGGCGATCGCGGTCGGCAAGGTCGGAGCGGCGTTCATTCCAGCATTTGCGGCAGAGGGCCACATAGCGGTCGTTGCCTCCGATTTCCACCTGTTTGCCGTGGGTGACGAGATCGCCGTTGGAATCAATGCGGGCGTTGACGATCGTCTTGCGCCCGCAAGAGCAGGTGGATTTGATCTCATCGATGGTGTCGGCTATCTCGAAGAGACGACGTGAACCCTCGAAGAGGGTGGAGCGGAAGTCAGTACGCAGACCGTAGCAAATCACGTTGCAGCCATAATCGTCGACGAGGCGTGCAAGCTGGTCCACCTGGGCAGCCGACAGGAACTGAGCCTCATCCACAAGCACCCAGGCCGGAGTGTCGGGTGTGCGGTCGTAAATCTCGCTGAGCATGGCATAGAGGTCGGTGGAGTTGTAGATCCAGCGGCACTCGCGTTCGATACCGATACGCGAGCGTATCACACTTCGCTGTTCGCGGGTGTCGGTGGAGGGTTTGAGGCACATGTAGCTCATGCCTCGCTCCTCGAAATTATAGGCCGTGGTGAGCAACAGGGCTGTCTTTGCCGAGCCCATGGTGCCATATCGGAAATATAGTTTACCTATTCTCATCTTTTATTACGCGAAATTACGAAAATTTCACCGTCCCCGCAAGACTCCAACGGATGCCTCCTGAAAATTTTATGATTTTTTATAGGCTTTCCCGCAACCAAATCATGTGGACGTTGTTAAAGTTTTGTAACGAAACCACAATAAAACACCAGAACCATGTCTCAGACTAACGTAATCTCCGTAAATCCCGCCACTTCCACGCTTGGCGATCTCAATCCGGGTGCAACCGCAAGAATACTGCGCAGCCGGGTTCTCGAGCGTGAGGCTGACAAGCCTTCGTTCAAGAAAGTGCTTGATGGAGTTTTCGCACTTGGTGGCGATAAGAGTCGTTCTAAGAGTGTTTCGATGATGCTAATCCGTTCGGTGGTGGGTGCCCTTCTTGTGGTTTCGGGTCTTGCTTCCGGTTTCGGAGGTATGGTTCCTTCTTCTGAGGTAATGCAGGGTGCATCGTTCTACCCATCTCTCATGGCAGTGCTTCAGATTGTGGCGGGAGTTTCGCTCTGCCTCGGCCTACTGACCAGGGTTACCCTTTCAGTAGTGGCCCTGATAGCCGGCATTGCATTTGCAGCCGGGCTGACATCAGGCGTATTCATGCAGACAGCAGCTCTGACAGCTGCCCTTTCAATGGTGTTTGCGATGGTAGGTCCCGGCGTCAATAGCCTTGATTCCCAACTCAGGGGAGCAGCCTTCAATGCTTACCGCACTCACATCCGTCGCAAGGTGGCTCGCCGCCTCTCCTACGAAGCCTTCCGCTTCGACGGAATGTAATCCAACCAATGTGGGAAAAAGTGAGAATAATATGTCAAAAAGAAAAAAAGATATTGATATACTTGAAAGGTTAAAATTAAAAGACTTCCCGGTTGAACAAGATTTAGAGACAAGGTCAAAAATCTATGACGAGACAAGTCTGGAGAATCAAATGGCCGTCTTAAGTCATTATATTCATAATCCTGATTTCAATTTAAGTGATGATCAAAGGATTGAGATTATGCGTGCGATCCTTGATTTCTTAAGTTTGAAGAAAGAAAAAAATGAAATTCCCGTTGAAGGAATAACACCACAAGAATCACTCAATAGATATTTCAATGATCCGGAGCAATTAAGTTTGTTTTCGGAGTTTTTTCATGTGCCTTTCCCGAATCCGCGCGAGTCTAAATTTACTTTCATTGATTTGTTCGCAGGGATTGGTGGAATTCGCCTTCCTTTTACAGAACTTGGATATAAATGTGTGTTTTCTTCGGAATGGGATAAACATGCTCAGCAAACATATCTCAGCAATTTTGGAGAAATGCCTTTTGGAGATATTTGCAAACCCGTCACAAAAAGTTTTATTCCAAAAAAATTTGACCTCCTCCTTGCTGGTTTTCCTTGTCAAGCATTTTCCATTATGGGAAAAAGACGAGGATTTGAGGATACAAGAGGCACCCTTTTCTTTGAAGTGGCAAGTATTTTGAAAAAACATCAACCTCAGGCTTTCCTTCTTGAAAATGTCAAGCAGCTTGTCACACATGATCATGGTAACACGTTTAAGACAATCTTAGCTACCCTTGATGAACTTGGATATCATTATAAGTGGAGGGTATTGAATGCCTTAGATTTTGGATTGCCTCAAAAGAGAGAAAGAGTCATTATAGTGGGTTTCCTTAAAAAAGAATATATAGAAGAGTTTGATTTTGATTTCGAGAAGATACCCTATAATCTTTCAGATATTTTGGAAAGTGATTCTGAGGTGGATGCCTCTTTGTTTGCATCAGACAATATTCTAAAAAAAAGAAAAGAAAGAACGCAATTCAAAGAAGTGTTTTATCCATCTGTGTGGCATGAGAATAAATCAGGTAATATTTCAGTTCTTAACTATGCATGTGCATTAAGAACAGGAGCATCTTACAATTATCTACTCATTAATGGTATCAGGCGTCCTTCCTCAAGAGAACTTTTGAGATTTCAGGGTTTTCCTGATAATTATGTAATTTCTGTTTCTCACAGTGAGATACGGCGACAGACCGGCAATAGTGTGGCGGTTCCAATGATTAGACAGATTGCTGAAAGAATTAATAAGATATTGGTAAAACACAATAATTGAAAAACCATGAAACGCCCCAAACTTAGAGACAGCCACAAACTGATAACCAATGAAATATACCCTCTCAATGAAATTCCTGACAATATTGTTATAGGGCTTGCTGGCTATTTTGCCTACTTACTATATATTGGAAGAAAAGACATATCTGGCTCAGATTGGGGGGATGCCTTTGCCAATGTAATCGATGGGATTCATCTTGATTCTCCTGTTGGAATTGCAGACGTAATAAAGGGAAGAATGGCATGGTCAATGAAGACCGTTAAAAATTCTAATCCCCTGACTACTGAAAAAGTTCGACTTATTAGTGGCAGGTGTTCGCCTGATTATTCTTACGGCATCACTGATCCTCATGAAGACATTGAACGTACAGGAAGAGCTGTCCTCGGCATATGGAACGAACGAATAAATCTTGCTTTGGACAATTATAATCCTGTCCGATCCATAGTACTTGTCCGTTCAGATGATTGTCAGACCTTTTGTTTGTTTGAGGAAGATATTCACAGATTCCCCACCAATGATTATATTTGGGAGGTTAATAAGAATGGCAATCTTATTGGCAAATCCATTCTTACGGGAGAAACAAAATTCACTTGGCAACCTCATGGATCTCAATTCACGATACATACCATTGTTCCACCCAATGCTGTAAGATTCACACTAAAAAAACCTCCTGTGGTTTCTAAGAACGCTATTTTATCGACTATCGGTTTTGACTCATCATGGGTCAAAATCATCAGATAGAGGGGATAATGCACACACCCATTCCCTTCAGTCTTCAAATAGCTTTCTAACGATATTAAAGTTTTGTGAGCACCCGGGCGATGAGGTTGCGCACTGAATTACCGAATTTTACACGATAGCTCTTGGCGGCTGCGTCGTAGCTCTCCACTACGCCGCGGCCGAATATTTTATGTGTCACTTCAGTGCCGGCCGGCATGGGTGCCTCCGATGTGTCGCCGAGTTCGGCGTTTATCATGTTGACCATGCTGCGTGTCCCCTCGAATAGGGTGGGATCGGGATTACCCTCCACAGCAAGGATTCCTTCCGGCACTTCGCTTATGAAGCGCGAGGGATACTTGAGTGCACCGGTGTCGTTAAGATAACCTTCCGCTTCTGAGAGATACAGCATGTGCATGGCGCGTGTCACGGCCACATACATCAGTCTCCTTTCTTCCTCTTCACCATCCTTACGACGTTCGCGGATAGTGCGGTGGCTCGGAAAGACTCCTTCCGTCAGCCCGGCCACAAAGACTGTGTCAAACTCAAGTCCCTTCGACTGATGTATGGTCATAAGGCGTACCTTCCCTCCCTGCTCCGTATGGTCGGAATTGGTATAAAGCGAAATTTCCTGAAGGTATGAGATAAGATCGGCCTCTCCCTCTTCAAAACGTGAGGCCTCGAACTCCTTCATGGAGTTGACGAGTTCGGCGAGATTCTCCAGTCGCTCCTCCTCCTCATCGTTGCGGTAGAGATCCTCCAGTCCGCTCTCCTTCAGGAGCCAGTCGGTGAGTTCGGAGATTTTCATCAGGTCAATGCGCTGGCGGCCTTCCTCAATCAGGTTCACAAATTTACGCAAGGGGGGCTTTAGGCCGCTGCCGTCGTCGCCACCCGCTTCGAGAAGAGCCCGGAAGAGAGGCACTTCGGCTGCTTCAGCTGTTTTCTGCAGGGCTTCCAGGGATTTGCTTCCGAACTTACGCGAAGGCACATTGATGATGCGCATGAAAGCCATGTCATCGGAGTCGGAGGCAATAAGGCGCAGATAGCTGATGACATCCTTAATCTCTCGGCGCTCGAAGAATCGCACGCCTCCCCAGACGGTATAAGGGATCTGACGGTGAAGCAGGGCCTGCTCCACACGTCGCGACACAAAAGAATTGCGGTAGAGCACAGCAAAACTGTCGGGACTCTCCCCCTGCTCGATACCATCGGCAATACGGGAGGCGATCATTTCCGCCTCCTCCTTCTCACTCTTTGCATGATGATAGATGGCCTGACGTTCGTTGAGTTTCTTGGTGTAAAGCTCTTTCTTCACGCGGTTCTGATTGTTGGCGATTATGGGATTTGCCACGCTCAGGATGTCGGGAGTGGAGCGATAGTTCTCATTGAGGATTACGTCGGTGTCAGCCTTGAATTCCACGAACATACGCGGGCATGCTCCGCGCCATTCGTAGATGGCCTGGTCAGGGTCGCCGACAACGAATAGATTGCCATGGCGTTCCTTCAGGATGTTGAGGAGTTTCCAATCGTCGCCGCTGCAGTCCTGCACTTCATCCACCATTATATAGTTGAGCTTGTCAGTCCAGTATTCACGCGCGTCGGGGAAATGATGGAGGATAAAGATGGTGAAATATAGCAGGTCGTCATAATCGAGTGCATACTGTTTGAGCTGCAGACGAATGTATCTCACAATGGCATCCGGACATTCCTTTGGGGCTCCCGGCATTATATGGCGCAGGATATAATCGTCGGGACTCAGACCCTTTAATCCGGCCACTTGCTTTAGGAAGCGTTCGGCGGTGGTCTTCTTGCGGTCGATGCCGAATTCCTGCATCGCCTGGCGGGCGAGGCCCCGGCAATCTTCCTCATCGATTACGGTAAAGGTCTTGGGATAGCCGATACGGTAGATCTCGCGGCGCAGGAACTTGACGCAGAAGCTATGGATGGTGCAGACGAAGTCATTGACGCTTCCGCGGTCCACCATCCGCGCGATACGCCGTTTCATCTCCTGGGCTGCCTTGTTGGTGAAGGTCAGGCACAGGATGTTTCCCGGACTGATGCCGAGTTCGTTGACGAGATAGGCGAAACGGTGGGCAAGCACACGTGTCTTTCCCGAGCCCGCTCCGGCCACAACCCTCACCCTTCCTTCCGTTGCTTCAACTGCCTTAAGCTGATTCTTATTGAGTCGCTCCATTGAATGTCTTTCATTTTGAAATGTAAATTTAGTAAAAAATCCCGAGACTCACCGCACCCGAGACCCGCAGAATTGGAGAATCCAAAAAAAATTGTTAATTTTGCAGTTGGTCAAAGTGCCAACGGCACCATCCATCACAACTCCACTTAACATTCAGCAGCATCATATGGATTCAACGTCAGATCTTTTCTCCGGTTTCCCGGGAGAGGAAAATTTGGAATATGTAACGCCTTCAGACCCGGAGGCCGAGAGTCCTGCGTCCCAACCTGCGGTTGAGGAGGCTACAGACTCCGACACTGTCGACGAAGGTGTAGAGGACACAGCCGGCTCTGCGGCCGGGTCATATACTGACGATGCCATCCAGACGCTTGAGGACAATGAGCATATCCGGAGGCGTCCGGGTATGTATATCGGTAAACTCGGCGATGGCTCTCATGCCGACGACGGCATCTACATTCTGCTGAAGGAGGTTGTAGACAATTCCATCGATGAGTTCAATATGGGTGCCGGCAAGCGCATCGACATCAATGTCTCGGAAGAGGGTGTTGTGGAAGTGCGCGACTATGGCCGAGGCATCCCTCTGGGCAAGGTGATCGATGTGGCCTCGAAGATCAATACCGGCGGAAAGTTTGATGACAAGAATTTCCAGAAGTCGGTGGGTCTCAACGGAGTGGGTCTCAAGGCTGTCAATGCCCTTTCATCATGGTGCACCGTGGAGAGTTTCCGCGATGGCGAGACGGTGAAGGTGGATTTTGAAAAGGGTGAGGTCGTGACCGACCACGGACGTCGTCCCTCCCGCGAGCCCAACGGCACTCTCGTGAGGTTTCATCCTGACCCGACTCTCTTCCGCAACTATCGTTTCAACATGGAGTTTGTCGAGACGATGGTCAATAATTACACCTACCTAAACACCGGCCTCCAGATTTATTTCAATGGCAAACGCTACGTCTCGCGCCATGGATTGCTCGACCTTCTGAAGGAGAACATGACTTCGGAGCCGCTCTATCCCATCATTCATCTGAAGGGAACTGACATCGAGATGGTGCTTACACACTCCGACAAATATGGCGAGGAGTACTATTCCTTCGTCAACGGACAGTACACCCCTCAGGGAGGCACACATCTCTCAGCCTTCCGCGAATGGCTGGGCCGAACGGTGAAGGAGTTCTCGGGAAAGAATTTCGAGTTTTCGGATATCCGCAACGGTATTGTGGCGGCCATCAGCATACGAATCCAGGAACCGGTATTCGAGAGCCAGACCAAGACAAAGCTTGGCAGCAAGGAGATTGCTCCCGTAGAGGGTGCGATGACAGTGAATAAATTTATCGGTGACTTCGTAAAGAAGGAACTCGACGATTACCTTCATAAGCATACTGACGTGGCTGATGAGCTCCTGCGCAAGGTCACAATGTCGGAGAAGGAAAGGAAGGCAATGGCGGGAGTGGCCAAGCTTGCCAGGGAGAAGGCCAAGAAGGTGAGTCTCCACAACCGCAAGCTGCGCGACTGCCGCATACATTACAACGATCCGCGCAAGTCGCAGAAACGCGATCAGGAGGATGAGGACCCTCGCCTCGATTCGGCAATCTTCATCACCGAGGGTGAGTCTGCGTCGGGTACAATAACCAAGGTGCGCGACGCAAGAACCCAGGCAGTGTTCTCCTTGCGCGGAAAACCGCTTAACTCTTACGGCATGACTCAGGAGGTGGTATATAAGAACGATGAGTTCAATCTCCTGCAGGCCGCCCTCAACATTGAGGCCGGAATAGAGGGCCTGCGTTATAACAAGGTGATAATAGCTACGGATGCCGATGTCGACGGAATGCATATCCGACTGCTCACCATCACTTTCTTCCTGATGTTCTTCCCCGATCTTGTCAGGGAAGGGCACGTCTATATCCTCCAGACTCCCCTCTTCCGCGTGCGTGACAAGAGTGTCTCACGAAGAGGAAAGGGTAAGAAACGCAAGAATTCGAAGACGCCAGAGAATTCCGAGGAGCGCGATACGTATTACTGCTACACTGACGAGGAGCGCGAGGCTGCAATCGCCAAGTTCGGCAATAATGCAGAGATAACCCGATTCAAAGGACTCGGTGAGATCAATGATGCGGAATTCGCCGAGTTCATCGGGCCAAACATGCGTCTCGACCCCGTGAGGCTCATGAAAGGTGATTCTGTGGATAAGCTTCTGGAGTTTTATATGGGAAAGAATACGATGGACCGTCAGAACTTCATCATTGATAACCTGGTGGTGGAGGATGATTCCGAAATATAATCTTTTTCCGCATTTATCACATGAACTGACAGATTGGATCAGTAGGCCCTGTATTCAGGGATAACACTTTTAGAAAAAAAGAACCTTAAAGGGTTGGAGAGTATGTCAACAGCAGTATTTGCAGGGAGTTTCGATCCTTTCACAGTGGGTCATGCCGATATTGTGGAGCGTGGCCTTCATGTTTTTGACAATATCATAATCGGCATAGGCTATAATGAGCATAAGAGTGGAAGTTCTTCCTGCGATAACCGGCGGCAGGCCATAGAGCGCCTGTATGCCGGAGAACCGAGGGTAAAGGTGCTTGTCTACACAGGTCTTACTGTGGAATTTGTCAGAAGATGCGGCGCCGATGTCCTTCTGCGGGGTGCACGTGGCAGTGCCGACTTTGAATATGAAAGGAATCTTGCCGATACCAACCGGGCTGTGGCCGGAGTGGAGACTGTCATCCTCGTGGCGCGTCCTGAGTTTGCATTCGTCAGCAGTTCGATGGTCAGGGAGTTGATGCACAATGGTTTTGACGTGAGCCGTTTTGTGGCCGTCGATTCCTATTGAGGGGATATATTGGGGTGGATGATGTGAATATTAAGAATACAAAGAAGAGAAATATATAGATATGAGAAAGATATTCCTGCCCTTGGCTGTAAGCCTATTGGCTGCGCTTGGGGTGACTGTGGCTCAGAATCAGTTTCCTGCTAACCGCAAGTTGCAGATGGCGGAGGCTGCCGTGGCTCAGCTTTATGTGGACACTGTGGATGAAGAAAAGCTTGTCGAGGCAGCAATCCGTGGAATGCTCGAGGAGCTTGATCCCCATTCCTCGTATTCTACTCCGGAGGAAACCAAGGAACTCAACGAACCTCTGACTGGAAATTTCGGCGGCATCGGCATCACTTTCAATATGAGTTCCGACACACTCTACGTAATCCAGACCGTCAGCGGCGGTCCGTCGGAGAAGGTGGGAGTGCTTGCCGGCGACCGTATAATAGAGGTTGACGACACAGTCATAGCAGGCAAGAAGATGAAGAACAAGGAGATCATGCGTAGGCTGCGTGGCCCGAAGGGCACGGATGTCAATGTGAAGGTGCTCCGTCGTTCCGCCGGAGTGGCCGATACGATCGACTTCCGAATCACACGTGCCGATATTCCCATCTACAGTGTGGATGCCGCCTACATGGTAGATCCCACCACGGGCTATATCCGCATCAATAAGTTCGGAGCCGAGACAGCCAAGGAGGTGCGCAGTGCCCTCAAGGATCTGAAGAAGAAGGGTATGAAGGATCTTATCTTCGACGTTGTCGATAATGGCGGAGGCTATCTTCAGGCAGCTGTCGATATCCTCGGAGAGTTTATCGAACCGGGTTCGCTTGCTGTCTACACCGAAGGACTCCGCTCCCCGCGTCAGGAACTGAAGGCTAATCCTGCCGGCCTCAAGCCTCTCTTCGCCGACGGACGCCTTGTGGTAATGGCCAACCAGTATTCCGCCTCGGCTTCCGAGATCACATCGGGTGCTATCCAGGATTGGGACCGCGGTCTGATCGTCGGCCGACGTACTTTCGGCAAGGGTCTCGTGCAGCGTCCGCTCCCTTTCCCTGATGGTTCGATGATACGCCTCACGACCGCTCACTATTACACCCCGACAGGACGTGACATCCAGAAACCATACACCAAAGGTGAACAGAAGGAGTATGAGAAGGATATCATGGACCGCTTCAACCATGGCGAACTGATGCATGAGGATTCAATCAGATACGTGGATTCCCTTCGCACGGAGACCCTGCGTCTGCACCGCACCATCTACGGTGGCGGAGGTATCTACCCCGACCGTTTTGTGCCGCTCGACACAGCCGCCAACACGAAGTATTACAGGAATGTTGTGGCAAAGGGAACACTCAACCGCTACGTCGTGGGGTATGTGGATTCCCACCGTAAGGAGATTAAGAAGGCTTATAAGAATGATGAGGCGTTTGTCAAGGGTTTTGAGGTGGATTCCACAATGCTCCGCAATCTTTATGACATGGCTTCTGCCGACGGAGTGGCGTTTGATGAGGCTCAAGCCGAGCAGAGCGCCCCGCTTTTCCGTATGGTGGTCAAAGCCCTCATAGGCCGTGATATTTACGATAACGCCACATATTTCAAGGTCTTCAATCTTGACGACCCCATCTTCAAGGCTGCATATGACTTGATCAAGTCTGATGATTACGACCGGCTGCTCTCTTCCGGAGCCTCAAGATAAAATGCCGGCATTCTCTGTTTAACCCGGAATTTTCCTGACTTATGAACTCACCGCGATACCTTACCTCAAGAAGTTGCCGGACCTTTATGGTTCTGGCGGTGGCTGCCTTTTCACTCCTTTCCTCCGCATCGGCGTTGGCTTTACCCTCGACGCAGCTTTTCAAGCACGTATCAGCTGAGAATGTATCCTCAGCTCAACTGAATGATGAAGTGAAGGAGGCTGTGCAATCCTCAGCCCTGGAGCCGGATTCCTTGCTCCCACGTTCTGTGGAGCAGATTCTCAGCAGTCTTCCCCCTTCCTACTCCTATCTCAAATATCCGGTGAAGGCGGCAGGCCCCTGGGTCATTTCCGGTTATCGTCCGCTTCCTGACAAGTCTTTTCATGTTGGTGAAGTCACAATGAAAAGTATACTGGGCAGGAAGTACGCGACCAACGGTGATATCCCGGAACTGGCCGAAGTGGATTCAGTAGCTGCTCCTGCGATGCTGATTCCTCCCGCAGTGACTGCGGAAAATGAAGACGTCGCTCTTGAGGAGGCGTCTGAGGAGGATGTGCTTACCGGTGAGGATATTATCGTCATGGATTCCGTGGTGCTTGATTCTGACGAATCTGCCGATCTTCCTCCAATAGCGAGAGGGGAATATATGCCGGGGTGGCTACGCGAGGCCCTCGTCAACGACCGTCTGCAGGATGACGCGATGTACCGCATCATGATGGCAGACCCTTCCTCCATAGAATATGCACGCTGGGATCTTCCCGAACCTCCACGCCTGCCGGAGGAGGACCCCACCTTCCTCGGGTTCTTGCGTCGGCTCCAGATCCCGGAGGTCGATCTCTCTAAAGCAGTGATGGGGGAAGACAACATAGGGCGTCGCAACTGGCTTCACACTTTCAACACCGGTCTGCAGTTCTCCCAGGCTTATTTCTCCCGCAACTGGTATCAGGGCGGCACCAACCATATTTCCCTCCTCTTCAACTTCCTCTGGGACGTTAGCCTCAATCAGGTGTTTCATCCCAATTTGATGCTGCAGAGCGTGGTGAGCTATAAACTTGGGGTGAGCACGAATCCCAAGGGTTCGCTCCATAAGTACCAGATCTCGGCGGATGCGTTCCAGTGGAATTTCAAGACGGGTCTCAGGGCCTTCACCAAATGGTTCTATTCTTTCAATGCCCAGTTCAAGACCCAGATGCTTGAGAATTATGCTGCCGATTCCGAGGTAAGAACTGCCTCCTTCCTTTCTCCGGGTGAGTTCAACGCCGGTCTTGGTATGACGTTCAATCATGAGAATGAGAAGAAGACATTCAAGTTCTCCCTATCCATCTCGCCGCTCTCCTACAATCTTAAGACCTGCATAGACCCACAGATCGACCGCACTCAGTTTAAGATTACCCCTCCGGCCCGCACTGTAAATGAGATCGGTAGCAATCTTGAGGCCACGTATGAATGGCAGATCATCTCAAATATAACATGGCGCTCTCGTCTGTTTGCCTTCAGCGACTATAGATCGCTGCTCGGAGATTGGGAAAATACCCTCGACTTTGCCATCAATCAGTTTCTATCCACTCAGTTTTATTTCCATCTGCGCTATGATTCGTCGACGCCCAACACGTTCAATACGGGGTGGGGCAAATGGCAGTTCAAGGAGTTCCTGAGTTTTGGACTCAGCTATACGTTCAATACCAAACCCTGAGCCTCGTTATGCGCAAGGGAAGAAGGATTAGCGGAATGTTTCCGGTAGCCTCGCTGGTCATTGCCCTCATGGTTGTATGTGCGCAGCAGGCAACGGGACACGACCGTACGATGACATCGGCTTCCACCGCACCTCTCGATTTGGGGGAGGCTATGGCTTTGTGCGACTCCCGTCCGCTTCAGCCGGCTGAGGGTATATGGGAATTTCCTGATGAGAAGATGTCGGTCATGATAAGCCGCAGTGTTACGCTCAATGGCAATCATGCCCCCGACAGATATATCATGACGGTAATCGATACTCCCGATGTCAGGCTGACACCTGGCGACACTGTCGGATGGCTGGAGGAATCAGGAACAAAAGGAAAATTCGTCATGACGCTCTATACCCGACATAGCGTTTCCCGACTTATGGGACCGGCAAAACTTCTCGCCGAACTATCTTCCGACGAGGCTTCCTTCAAGGTTAAGGCTGAGAAATGGAATCTCAAACTCTCCCTCTCGCCGATTCTGCGCAATTTCTGGCGCATAGTCAAGCTGCAGCATGATAATCCTGTGAAAAACCTTCCCGCAAGTATGCTCCGCTTATATCCTGCGGTGTATGCACCCGGCGAAAGGTCGCGCATTCGCTATCTCTAACCAACATGAAGTCATCCCTTTCCAATAGTCCGTATCCTGCCCTGAAGATATTGAGGCTCTTGCTTCCGATCCTGTTGTTTCTTGGAATGACAGACGCCGTTACTTGTTTTGAAGCTAACGCGAAAAGGGTGGCGACTACAATGAAGACTCCTTCTAAGAAAAGGAAGAAGACAAAGGGAAAGGGGCAGAAGGAGAAATTGATAGCGGCGGATGGGAAGGATTCTCTGCAGTGGAAGGGGAAAGTCGTTTTTTTAGGTTTCGATAAGCAGTCCGGATCGTCAGTGGAAAGCTTTCATGTGAGCAACCGCTCCGACCATGATATCCGCCAACTGACATTCACCATAACATATCTCGATTCGAAAGGCCGAATGCTTCATCGCCGAAAGGAGCAATTGGATCTTCAACTTCCGGCTGGCGAAACCCGGAAGGTCGACATCAAAAGCTTCGACACTCAAGGCAGTTTCCACTATGTGCTCAGCACTCCCGGCAAGAAACCCACTATCCCCTTTGATGTCACCTTCACCCTCCATACCCTCACGCTCTCCCCACAGCCGGATAAGAATCCTTTGGAGAATAATTTTCCTTCCGAGGAATAACTCTTTGGTAAAAAGGAATCCTCCATTCCCATAAAGCGGGAATGGAGGATTATTTTGTCGATTATTTCTATCTTCAGTTGGTTCAGGAAGCGAGGGGAAGTCTCAAGGTATCTGCAGATAGCGGTGAAGCTGCACCGAGAGAGTCCAGCGTGGGTCGGCTAAGACGCGTCTCACCGTTGAAAGACGGTTGGCACGGAAAAGCCTCTCGTCGGCAACGTAGCAGGGCTGGAGATACATAAGTGTCTTATCATGTATGCAGGGCAGGGAGAAATAAGGGTCGAGCGGCTGTCCGAGGTCGACAACCTTTATCTCATCCGCACGATCCACCTTTAGCTCTGCCTTCTCATCCTCACCACCGCAGATACCGGCCTTTGGCGAAACCGTCACCCAGTCGATCGACGGAGGCACCGGTAGAGTCCCGTTGGTCTCGATAGCTATCTTTTTGCCGGTGGCCCGTTTTAGCAGACGAACGAAGGCATCGTCGATCCATAAAGCCGGTTCGCCGCCGGTCAGTACTATCCAGTCGGCCGAATAAAGCTGTACGGCTCTCAGAATATCATCGTCAGACATCAGCATTCCCTCCTGATGACGTGTGTCGCAGAAAGGACAATTCAGATTGCATCCCGAAAAACGTATGAACACCGAGGGATAACCTGTATGATGGCCTTCACCCTGAAGCGAATAGAATATTTCGTTGATCTTTTTCATCCCAATTAATTACAGAGTCTAATCATAAACAGTTTTCAATCCTGTTCATACATTGCCACATTCCCTTCGCTTTCCTGCACGGAGCATCGGAAGCATGTGGGGATGGAGTCCACAATCCAGCGTGCGATATTCTCGGCAGTGGGATTGAAGGGGAGCACATCATTTAGAATCTTATGGTCAAGTCGCTCCATGACTGTCTGTTTCACATGGGTGAAATCCACCACCATCCCCTCTGCATTCAGTTCCTTGGATCGGCATTCCACGGTGATGATCCAGTTATGGCCATGAATCTCGGTGCATTTGCTGGGGTAGGATAGGGAAAGCCTGTGAGCGGCTGAGACTTCAAATGTTTTCTTTATGTAGTACATTGATTTGCGTTAGTTAAGATTTCTTGACAAGATGCCTTCCTTCCATCACTCTCCCTCCAGCACTATTCCGGCGTCGCGGAGAGCCTGGGCGCGCTCCACACATGTGCCGCATTTTCCGCAATGTCTGGCACCTCCTTTATAGCAGGAGTAGGTGAGTGAATAATCAATGCCGAGGCGTGCCCCGATACGGGCTATGTCGCTCTTGGAGATATTGGTGTAGGGTGCGACGATATCCACGCCCTCATATGTGCCGCGCTGCATGGCGAGACTCATTGCCTCCACAAATCCGCTTCGGCAATCGGGATATATGGCATGGTCGCCCCCGTGGTTGGCGATAAGCACATGGCGCAGGTCGCGTGATTCCGCCAACCCGCAGGCCACTGAGAGCATTATGCCGTTGCGGAACGGCACCACCGTCGATTTCATGTTCTCATCGTCATAGTTTCCTTCCGGAATGGCATCGGCTCCGGAGAGCAGGGAGCTGCGGAAATACTCTCCCATGAATGATAGGGGAATCACGAGATGCTCTATCCCTAACATCTTGCAGTTGATGGACGCACATTCAATCTCGCGTGCATTATGGTTGGAGCCATAATCAAACGTCACAGCCAGGGCAATATCATCCTTGCGTTCGTGAAGGAGTGTGACGGAGTCCATGCCTCCGGAGAGAACAATGATGGAATCTTTCATAATCTGCAAAGAATATAGGATTTATTTCACCATGCTGTTTGATTCGAAAGCCTGGAGCATACGTGCCTTCACAAGCTCCTGATGCTCCTCGTCTCCCCATGCGGCGAAGGGATAGATGCTTATTCCTCCGCGAGGCATGAAGATACCCTTAACTTCGATATAGCGCGGATCCATGAGTTTGCGCAGGTCGTTGAGGATGATGTTGACGCAGTCTTCATGGAAGTCTCCATGATTGCGGAAAGAGAAAAGATAGAGTTTGAGGCTCTTGCTCTCCACCATTCTCTCGCGCGGGATATACGAGATATAGATATGTCCGAAGTCGGGCTGTCCGGTCTTCGGGCAGAGTGTGGTGAACTCCGGGCAATTGAAAGTGACTACATACTCGCGGTCAGGATGTTTGTTTTCAAAAGTCTCGAGTATTTCCGGAGAGTAATCGGTGCGGTATTCCACACCCTGGCAGCCCAGAAGGGTCACGCCCTGTAATTCTGATTCAGTACGCATAAAACTAAGATTTAAAGATGGAGTCACTCCGATGCGGCGCGCTGCCACCATCGCCGCCAGAGAGAAATGACCTACAAAGTTAACTCTATTCTTCGTAATCCACCGCATTCTTACCCAATTATTTTGAAAAAACTTAACCAAAGGACTTCGCAATGAGGTAAGTGAGATGACAATCAAATGACAAAAGCGGCCGCTCTCACGAGTGGCCGCCTTTGCTTTTTCTCAATTAGCCTATGAGATTTTGAGAAAAGTACTTTAACTTAATGAACAAAAATCTATCTTCTTTCTTTCGTATTAAAAACAAATCCCGTCGGCAAATAGTTCCGACGGGATGTGATATTAACAATTATTAAGACTCAGGAGTCATGACTCTTTTCAGATGATGCCATGTTATTCCTTATTGCGGAGTCTTGGGCGGATACCTTTCCCTTATATCAAAGACCTTTCAGCTCGGCGATGCGGGCGTTGATGGCCTCTGCCTGACGCTCAAGCTCTTCGAGAGCTCTCTGCTTGCGGATCTCTGTGTGGTTTACGATCGACTCATCAAAGAGGGCAAGCTCCTTGCGGATGCGTTCTGTCTCCTTTTCGGTGATATCCTGAAGGTCAACAGCTTTCTTGCGGAGTGTGCGGAGGCTTTCGAGGATGCCTGCTGCGGAGTAGCCGGAGGATTCCTTGAGCTCTGCTTTGAGACGGTTGCGACGACGCCAGCTGGCGATGGAGGCATACTGGTTGTCAATGCTCTTCTGCTTGAATTTCTCGCAGTATTCCGGACGACGGCCCTCGAGGAACTCAGCAAGATACTTGTTGACGGTATCTATTTTTGCCATGATTTGTTTTAATTAAAAAATTATATGAAACATTCTTGCCTGCAAAATTATCAATTTTAATTTATCCGGCAAAATTTTATCATATTTTTTTAATCATATTTGTGCGATTCCTATTTAAATTTTCTATCCGGGGGCTATATTTCGTCTGTTTTAAGGATTATTTCTGTGTGAATCGTTACTTTCCTCCATATTGCATCCTGTTAATTCAGTATTGCAACGAGTCCCCAGTAGTATTGCAGCGAGTCCCCAGGCTAATCTCTATTTTCCTACGTCAATCTGTTCCTCCCAGTTGCGTCAGCAATTCGAGTTCTGTGTCGCAGGCTTTGACCACTCGTTTCATATCCTGTTTCAGTTTCGACTGTGCGTCAAGTCCGAAGAGCCATACGGGCAGGGAGATGAGGAAGAGAATGAGCATAGTCCACGCCAACCATTTGCGTCGCGCGGGAGCATACACCCAAAGGGGAGCGATGACGGGAAATTCAGTGAGTTTGTTGACTACGAATGGGTCGCGGCAGTCCATGAGATACTCCACGTCTTCATCTGTCATGTTGCCAATCTCGGCAATCTCATTCATATCCATGCCACGCAGCCAATAGGCGGCAAAGGTCTGTCTGCGTGTGTAGCGCCGGAGGAAGTCGCTGACTCTTTGCTTCAGCGTCTCGAGACGCACGATGGCATCAGGGATGGAGATATCGTTGATGATGACTTCCTTCGCTCGCACACTGCGTGCCTGACGTCGTCCGAGCAGCTTGTTGAGGAAGTTGATGTAGAGGTCTTTGTCGAAGACTGAGGAGTCGTTCATTGCCTTTATGGTGACGTATGCTCCGAGAGGTATCAACACGAAGGAGGATAGCCACATGCCGAACCAAACAGGCCAATGCCCGTCGCGTGCCATCTTGTAGCCTGTATTGTCGAAGATATAATATACAAGGAAGAGAAGCACGGAGATGACGAGAGGCGTGCCGAGTCCTCCCTTGCGGATGATAGCACCTAAGGGGGCGCCGATGAAGAAGAATACAAGACACGCCACTGAGAGTGTGTACTTCTTCAGAAGCTCTATCTCATGACGGCGTATTGTCTTCTTTTCCGCTCCCATATCCTCTGCCTTGAATTGCAGTTCGGCACTGCGGCGTGCCGAAAGGTTTCGCGCAGCGGTGAAGAGGGCATCCTGCTGAGGTCCGTCGAGTGAGAGGATGAGTGAATCCACATTGACAGGCGCGGAAACCATACGGTCGGATGCTGCTCTCCCTTTATCCTTTGCCGCCATGTTGCGTGGCAAGCCGGAGAAGGAGGTGTGGCGGATCTCCTCACTGTAGCCGCGTCCGATAGAGTCAACACGGTGGCCCACGGAGTCAATGGTAGCTTTCAGCTCTGATATGTTCTTACCCACATATTGCTTGCGCATACCATCCTCATCGAGGCGGTTGAAATTGGCGTCAAACTTTATCA
>CAZPQD010000047.1:21434-22002 GCA_964588625.1 uncultured Sangeribacter sp.
AGGAATGTCTCCCTACGGAAGGGAACATTGCGGTCGAGGTTGGTCTGGTCGCGAAGATTCTCGAATTGTTCCCCGGTGAATAGATGCAGGTAAAGATAGCGCATGTCGGGTGTGAAGGCAAGGCGTGCGGAATCGCTCAGGAGGATGGTGGCGTTGTCGCCGCCGCGTGAGATGTCGTAGATCATCACGTCGTAGAGCATGCCCGTATCCTTATTCTTATGCTTCACGAAAAGGTTGTAGCCCGGTATCTGGTCATAGAACGTTCCCTCCGGGATTTCAAGTTCGGGACTCTTCTGCCTCATGGAGAAAAGCAGGGTCCACATCTTCACCTGTGCTTTCGGAAGCACATTGTTCTGGAAGAAGAAGGCTCCGACGGCTATGAATCCTATGAATACTATCAGCGGACTCATCACCTTGAGCAACGAGATGCCGGAGGCTTTCATGGCCGTCAGCTCGAATTTCTCGCCGAAATTGCCGAAGGTCATCAGCGAAGCCAGCAGGATGGCGAGTGGCAAGGCCATAGGCACCATGCTGACGGCGGCGTAGAAGAAGAGTTCGCCGAGCACCT